>CAKZMU010000079.1 GCA_937129145.1 uncultured Lacinutrix sp.
CTTATATAAACACCAATGATGAATTGGTTGTGCATAAAATTAGTGCTACAATGAAAGAGGAGTTAGACAAGAATGTTTTAAACTCGCTGGAAGTTGAAAGTCCATTCGGTCCGATAACGACCGTTGTACTAAGTAGACAACCGCAAGAAGACAACATCTTGCAAAACTTATAAATAAATTTATAACTAAATATCATGGCAGCAACATTCGCTTTTGATAGAGACCACGGTGCAGCTACTGGTTCGCCAGCAAAGGGTACTACAAGGTCAACAGGTGTTACAAATGTTGACTGGAAAAGCTCAGACGTAGAAGCTGATGCTTACAGCTCAAAGCCAATTACAGATGGTGAAAACTCATTTGAAAACTGGTTATTTGGACACTTTTCAGGTACTTATAATGAAATAAGTGACGTTCTATTTGCTCATACAGCAGGTGCGTTCGGTGCAGGTATTACACTAAAAGGTGTACCAAGTGCCACTAATGATGCAACATCTTTAGACTACACAACACCATCTCAGACAACCAATGCAAACCTTACTCAGAATATGACAACAGCTATAGCAATTGCCTCAGGTGTTGACGTAGCAGTAGGTGCAACTGGTCCAGAGGCTACTGGTAAAGGTACTAGTACAACTGCAAACCCTGCATACACAAGTTACCTAGCTACTCAGCTACAAACTAGTGGAGCAGCAGCAGGTGACACAACAACCGTTACATTGACTCTTCAATATAACGAGAATTAAATTAAGCATTTATATTTATGGCGACTAAGAAAAAGAATGTAAAGAAAGTCTACAATGTACAGACTGGTAAAGTAGAAGACCATGAAATTTCTATAAACCACGAAGGCGACATTGTACTAACTGCTAAAGATGGGAGCTTTGTTAAGTTTTCAGGTGAGTTAGACAAGAAAGGTCTTGATGCAGCTTTAAAGGACTATAAAAAAGCTCATGAAGGTCAGGTATCAGTTCAAAAGGTTAATGAAGAAAACGAAAAGAAAATTGCTTCACTAGTCTAATATTTAAACTTTCAATATCAATACAATGATATTTGAACCTAAACAATTAGAATACTTATTCGTAGCAGTTTTCGATGACGGCTTCACTTATGAGCAGAACAAATATGACAAAGCGACAATAGTAGAAAAGGGTTCTTGTTTTAGTGACTTACTTGAGTTACAAAAAGACAAGAGCCTTCATCTATTTAGTCTTTTATCAGAGGATAAGAATATTCACCTTAATTTGAAAACAGGTGAGTTTAATATCAATGGAGTAGATACTTTCGTAAACCCTTCTTTTGAAGGTAAGTTTGTTAAGCCTTTAAAGCTTATATATTTCAGAAGAAACACAATAGAAATGAGTGTCAATGTAAAAGGTGGTGACCCAAAGTTTAAAAAGGCAACCACGACTTTTTGTATTGGATACGAAACAACAATAAACAATAACGGAAAAAGTGAAAAGTTTAAGCAAATAATTTCCGTTACTTAGAAATATGGCATTACTGTTTGACAATGTAGATGACAAGATAGTTTTAAGTGGTAGAGTTTCTACTGCTACACAAAACTACACCATGCACGCATGGATAAAGGGTAACTTCTCACAACAGACGGGAATGATATTCAATAACGGTGATGATGCTGGAGGTTATGCAATGGTAGCAGGTGCAATTTCAGATGGTTCGGGTTCCAAGTTAGTCGGTTTAATGGGTTCTATCGCATGGATAGATGCTAGCACCTCACTAACAGATGATACATGGCACTCAGTAGCGATGGAAAGGACAGCAACTACTACAAATTTCTATGTTGATGGTGTCAAAGTTACTACCACTGTTACTAATACTCCAAACTCACCCGTAGATATTGCAGTTATTGGTGCGCAAAGAAACTCAGACGGTACAACATACTCACGTTTCTTTGATGGAGTTATTGCGGAAGTATCTTTCTGGAATGGTACGCTAAACGCTGCACAACACACTGACTTAGCTAACGGTAAAAGTGCAGACCAAGTAGGTAGTCCAGTCTTCTATATGAAGCTTGAAGATAAAAGTGGTGATGTAGAAATTGGTTCACAAACGGCAACATTTACAGGTACTACAGTAGCGACACATCCAACAATAGACTATGGAGATACTACTACAACTCAAACTATTACAGGTACTGCAAACATTACAGGCGGTGCAGGCTTTGCAAATGGTTATGGGTACAGAAGAAAAATAACAATTGACGAGACCAAAGTAGCAGGTGCTAGTGACTTAACAGACTTTACTATTCCAGTGACAGGTACATACTCATACCTTAAAACAACAGGAAACGGTGGTAAGGTAGAGAATGCAAACGGATATGACATTATATTTGAGACTTCAGGTGGTACAGCGCTGAAGTTTGAAAGGACACGTTATAACGCAAGTACAGGTGAAGTTATATTTTGGGTTAAAATTCCTACACTAGACTACAATGACGATACCGAAATATATATGTATTACGGTAAGTCAGGAGTATCAGACACTGAAGATGTAGCGAATGCGTACGATAGTTCATGGGAAATGAACAACCACTTAGAAGAAGATACTTCAACTACAGGTGGTATTAAAGACTCTATTGACTCAAAGCATGACTTAACGCCATGGACTAGTGACGGTACTACAGGAAACTTACACACAACAAGCGGTATTATTGGTGATGCTCAGGACTTTGATGGCTCTAGTAACTCACTGTATGAAGATGGCGATGCTTCAAGACATACTGACGGTAGTTTCACTATTGAGGGATGGATGAACCTAGACACTCTAGGTACATCTCACTCAATGGTTATATTCAACTGTAAGCATACAGCTTCGCCATGGAGAATGTGGTATATCGAAAAGGGCGCAAATGATAAAGTTTCTTTTGTTCGTGTAAATGACAGTGAGACCTTTGAGAGTGCAAACGGTTCTACAACACTATCTACTGGTACATGGTACTACGTAGTGGGTGTATTCGATGATAGTACGGGCAATGCTTACGTGTACTTAGATGGCTCACAAGATGGTACAGGCTCAATGACCGATGATATGTACAATGGTGCAGGTCAAATACGTGTTGGTTTGGACTGGTCAGGTGGTGGTCAATTAGATGGTGTTGTAGATGAGGTAGCTTTCCACAAGACAGCGAGGAGTGCTAGCTGGGTAGAGACTAGATACAATGCTATTTCAAGCCCTTCAACATTCTACAGTGTAGGTAGTGAAGAAATAAGTGGAGATGCAACAACCACAAAAACAATAGACGGTATTGCAAGAGTAGAAAAGGATGGAGTCCTAACTGTAGAAGGTGTAGCAAATATTACTGATGGCTCTTTAGAGGATAATGACTTTGACCCTATATATGGCAGTTACTCAGTTCGACCACTTGATAGTGCAAATGCAAAGGTAGCCATCCGTTTCAAAGCACCTCAAGATACTATCTTTGACAAGGTTTACTTATCAGTAAATGATGTTGTTGGTACGTCTCCTAACTACAAAGTTAGTGTACAAGGTGAGGCGAGTAGTGAACCAGATGGTACAGAAATTGAAAGCGCAACATTACAATTCAGTGAGGGATGGCAAGAAGTTGTACTATCAGATAGCGTAAGCCTAACTTCTGGTAGTTTTTATTACATTGTAATTGAGTATGTCAGTGGTACTATTGATGCTACTAATAAAGCAGTACTTAACGCATGGAGTGGAAATGAAAGTTTTTATCCAAGAAATAAAGTTGAGGGTGGTTTAGACCTCTATTATTCGACCGATGGTAGTACATGGTTAAAACCTTCTGATACACCTGTATTTGCAACAAGTTCTGATATTGGACAACCATATGCAGGTAGAACACTAGGTCGGGTTTATGAAAATAGGCATAGAGGTCTTAATTTAAGGCTTCCAAACAATACAACAATTACAGGTTTTTCTTTCAGAATTAAGAAGGGTGGTACACCGCCTGAAGACTGTTTATACAAGGTTATTAGAAAGTCTGACAATGTAACACTAGCAAGCGGTACTTTAGCAACTGAGAGTGAAGTAACTACAGCCTTTGAATGGTACGATGCTACATTATCAAGTTCTCTTACACTACTAGCAGACACCGACTACAGAATTGTAATACATCAAGATGGAAGCGGTAGCACTTCAAACTACTATGATGTTGAAGCATATAATTCAGTAGGTACTGGTACAGATATTGGTTATCGACACCACTATAACCGCGAGTTTTCTAACTTTGCATTGTCAAATGATGGTACATCTTGGACTGATACATTCCAGAATTACGATACAGTCTTTCAATTAGATAGAGGTACGATATCTACTCAGACACTTGATGGTAAAGCACGAATTAAGAAGGTACAAACTGAAACGGTAGACGGTATTGCAAGGGTTACTGCACAACCTACAGAAGATATTGATGGTACTGCAAGAATAAAGGCTATTGGTTTAACAAACTTTATAGATATAAATGGTTCATTTGAGGACAATATCACTGGATGGACTGCTTATATATTCCAAGGTACAACACCAACACTATCACATGATAGTACTGAGTCCTTAGAAGGCTCTCATTCATTCAAACATGTTGGTATAGGCGTTTCTTCTTGGACAGGTGTAAAGAGAGTATTGAGTGGCTTAAAGGTTGGTACTAGGTATAGGATAGGAGCTTTCACAAAGGGTACACAAGGCGATACGATGAACCTATACGTGAATGCTGCTGGAAACCCTCAAACATTCGGGTATGTGCAAACGGGTGAATGGATGTTTATTTACCTAGACTTCACTGCAAGCGCTACTTCTCATAATTCATACTTTAGAACAACAACAGATGCAGCAACTTTCTACCTAGATGAGGCATTCATTGCAGAAATTGGTGGTAACTTAGAAGGTCAGGCTCGTATACAGACTGAGAATACAGAAACATTAGATGCTAGAGCTAGAATTGAAAAGGAAGTATTACAGACAATTACAGGTGTAGCAAGCATCATTGTAGGGGTACTAAGTGAGCAAACAATTACAGGTGTAGCAAACATTCTTGCAGAAACGCAGAAAACCGCAGACGGTGTAGCAAGAATTGAAAAAACTGAGAGTTCTGATATTGATGGTATTGCACGAGTTGAACATATTAAGTCTGATGATGTAGATGGTAAAGCTAGAATTGAGAGTACACTAAGTGAAGATGTAACTGGTACAGGTTCTATCGCAAAAGACACTGTTCGTAATGTTGATGGTGTTGCTAGAGTTTCCCAAACTGAAAGTGAAAGCGTAGATGGTACTGCAAGGGTAGCTAGAACTGAAGGTGAAGATATTACAGGTGTTTCAAGAGTTACCACAACAGAAAGTTCTGATATTGATGGTAAAGCTAGAGTTGAAAAACCAAGCACACAAGATATATCAGGTACTGCAAAACTTAACATTCAAAGAAACCAGACAGTTGATGGTACTGGTAGGGTTTCTAAAACTGAGAGCGATAGTATTGATGGTACTGCAAGAGTTATTCAGACTTACAAAGAAGATATTGATGGTACTGCAAATATCCTATTAAAGAGAGACCAAGAAATAGGTGGTTCTTATAGAATTGCAGGAGAAGTTGAATTTAGAATTGATAACAATTTAATTGTTGATAGTGATAGGGCTGCATGGATAGGGGATATTGCAGATGCACTTGCAGACATTTCTTACCATCCATTCAAAGCAAATACAGGCGGTCTAGGATACTTCCAACCTGCTGACAAGTTAAGACTTAAAGATACTACAGGTGCAGCTTACGAGGTATTTGTATTCAGGTCTGAAATATCAATGACAGGTGGTATGAGAGAAGTTATCAGTGCAGAAATGCCAGAGCAAACTCAGACCGACCATGACTATGCAGGTGTAATAGGGCAAGCCATAAAAAATACTCAAATTATTGTTGATAAACAAGAGGGTGTTATCCAAAGTCTTAATACAAACTTAGAAGATAATTACTTAGAAAGTTCTGAAGTAACACAGCTTACAGACTCTATCAGCTCTTCAGTTGCTGCACTTACTGGAAGTGTTGACGGCCTTGCAGGTGACCTAGATAACCAAGGTGATGAGCTTGATGATGTACAAGGTGATATTTCAACACTTGAACAAAGAGCAGATAGTTTAGAGCTTGGAATACAAGGTATTGGTGGTACTAACTTGTTAAAGAACTCAGTAGGTCTTAAAGGTGGCATTGAAGAGTGGCAAGAATTAGGTGAGGATGGCTTACCAACAGATGCAGATAATTCAGCTACTGTAGACAGCAGTACAGATGTTGCTACTAATTCTGAAAGTGGTTCGGCACTTAGAATTGATGAGCAGTTTATACTGCAAACACTTTCTACCCTTGCAAATGAGGTACACACAATGTATTTCAGGTATAAAGCAAATGCAGACTTCAATATTGAAATTACAGGTGAACCGACTTATGTCGTGCCATCAAGTACAGAGTGGGCGGTTGTTAAGTACCAATTCACACCTTCTACAGACAGTACAACAGTAAAAATTGACAATACAGCAAGCGGTGTTTCCTCATATGCAATTATTACAGATGCAGTTGTAAAAGCAGGTGATACTAACGGATGGATACAAGCACCGAATGAGGTATATGGACAGAACTTTAGGTTTGATAAGGACGGGTTTACAATTGAGTCTCTTACAGACGCATTTAAGTCTGTACTGGATAATGAAAAACTAGTTATACTTAATACCGAAGGTGGTACGGATAAAATAGTTGCTCTTTTCTCTAAAGATAGTGGAAAGATAACAGACCTCACAGTACAAGACTTACTCACACTTCAGAGATATGAAAACAGTGATGCGAGTGCGAGGTTTATCGCAACTGATACAGGTTTTATGTTAGTTATAAATGACAGTTAAATATGGCAACAATAAATGGTTCAACAACTCAAGTAAGTGGACATTATCAGTACTACATTACATGGTCTGAAGACCAAGTTAATGTTGCGAATAATACTTCACGTGTAAGGGCGTGGGTATATGTGAAGCGTACAGGTTGGTACTACGTAGAAAGTTCTTTAAACTCTCACACACTAACAATTGACGGTACGAACTTCACTGCAAACCCTTATATAAATATGAATACCCCTGCAAATGGCGGTACGGGTTCTGATGGACCCCACTTACTTGTATCAGGTTCTAAAATAGTTTCTCACAATTCCAATGGCTCAAAGAGTATTTCTATTAGTTCTACAGGTCAAGTTGCTTATGTAAATGCGAACTACTCACCTCAGTACGGTTCAGCCAGTGCAACTGTAAACCTGACTACAATTCCTAGAGAAGCGTATCTAACCAACACACCGAACTTCACAGTAGGAAACAATATCGGTTTGAACTTTAGCAATTCAGGCTCATTGTATGTGAGGGCTTATCTTTACGTAAACAATACACTGGTTAAATATCAGAATATGGGTACTGGTAGCAGTGGTACATTTACAATGTCTTCAAGTAATAACAACACTGTTTACTCAAAAATGCCATCAAGTACTTCGGTAGGAGGTAGTGGCACTTACTTTAAGATAAGAACTTATTCAAATTCGGGGTACAGCTCACAAGTAGGTGGAGACCGTAACAAAAACATAACAGCTTATGTAAACCAGTCAATAAATAAACCAACGTTCACAAACTATACTCTTTCAAATGTTAGTAAGACTATCAATGTTGTAGATAAGTACTCAAATACATTGCAAAGTAACAATACAACGACACTTCTAGGTAGTAGTAGTAAGCTGATAAAAGGTTATTCCAATGTTCGGGCAACCATTAGTTCGTCTGACAAGATGGTTGCAAAGAATTACGCTTCAGGTAGTAAGTACAGGCTTACTAGTCCAACACAACAAACTGAAGGAAGTTACACAACTGGTACGAGAACACTAGACTTGTCAAACGTACAAACAGGAAGTTTCACGGTTACGGCTTTTGACTCTAGGAATTTAACAACAACCGTAAGTAAGTCTTTAACATTGACAAATTACGTACCACTTACGTTATTTAATATGGAATTGATACGTGATAACCAAGTGGATGCGCCAACCAAGTTAAAGTTTGAAGGCGATATGTTCAAAGGATACTTTGGTGGTGGTACTTCGGGTGTTGAAAACGACCTGACAGTTGAGTACAGATGGAAGCCATCTACATCTTCATGGGGCGCTCAGACTTGGAATGATATTACTGATGATGTGATAATTGATGGTTCTGGAAATATCTCATATGAGGAATACATAGATGGGAATGAAGGTACTAGTGGGTTCACTACAGGCTCTTCTTTCGATGTAGAAATAAGAGGTTACGATAAACTCTCTCATGTAATTATTGAAAATACTTTATCGGTTGGTGAGCCTCTAATGGATGCAACACAAGATGGTGTTGCCTTTGGTAAAAAATATAACTCTTCACTCGGAGGTAAACTTCAAATTGACGGAATGAGAGCTTTAGCAATGGCTTGTATTTTAAGAAGGCTTGATGACGTTAATATCGCTAGTGGCTCATGGACTACTATAGCATTCAACAGTGGTGCAAGTACAAATAAGCTAGACCCTTTAGGGATGCACTCTACATCTACGAACAATTCAAGAGCAACCATAAAGCGTGAGGGTTGGTATCAAGTAACTGGGCAAGTCAAATGGAATGATGCTACAGGAGGCGGTCGTATTGCAGCAATATCTGTAAATGGGTCGCAAATTACAGCACAGTCAAGACATGCACCTGATAGCTCAGGTCGTGGTGGTACAACGGTTGTTAACCTTGTTTATTTAGAAGTTGATGACTATGTAGAATTAGAGGTTTGGCAAGGCTCAGGTTCAACAATTGCATTGCATGAAGCGCATTTATCCCTTATATTTATATAGACATGGAAAACTTATTAAGTGATGCAGTATTAGGACAATTAGGAGTAGGCGCTATCTTGGCGGTCTTTCTCTTCTTAGCGTGGAGGCGTTTAGAAGGTAAGGACGAGCGAATAAGAGAGATGACCGACAAACTACAGGACAAGTACGAAGCAAATACACTAATGACAGAACGAGTGAATAATACTTTGAGTGATAATACTAAAACATTAGAGCGTAACAACCAGACATTAGAAAAAGTCTTAGACAGCTTTAAGACAGTAATGACTGATAAATAAGATACAATTATGAAACCATATGGAACTAATAGATATATTAAGACCGATAAACCTTACTACTAGTGTAGCAGGTTTAATAGTTACTATTTACATGCTCAGAAAAGGTTTTGAGCTTAGAGCAGTAACACATTCCCGAAAAGACCAGTACGTAGTGAATATTTTAATAACCCTCGGGTTTATTTTCTTTTTACGTTCATTTTCTTTGACCATTGCGTACATCAATATTTTTACGATAGACAACAGACCAGCATTAAACCTTATGAGTAATATGTCTACACTTTTTACTAACAACCTAACACTTTGGGCTGGTTATATTTACTACAGAATATTCAACGAATAAATACGGTATACTGAAGTATTTAAGTTAAACAAAATTATTATGGCGCAAGAAATAAATGAAATTGAAGCTGCAAAACTAGAGCTTCATGAGAAAGACTTACTTGAGCTTAAAAGGGTAGAAAAACAAAACCCGAATTGGCAACCAGCAGAAGGTGCTGGAATTGTACCCGAAGATGTATGGAATGAATTACCACCTCAAGAAGAACCTCAGAGTATGGTAGATAAAGTTAATGCAAATTTATCATGATAGATGGACACAGAATAAAGCCAGTAGACCATTTAATAATGCACCACTCGGTCGGTCCTGAGTTTATCAATTTGACTGACTTAGAAGTTCAAGACTGGTTTGATAGAACAGGTGCAGGTCGTGGTTATAAAGGCAAGTCTCGTTCTTTCCATATGCACCCCTCAAGAAATAAAGAGACCTTTTCACAGGCTCAGTTTGCACTGAGGCAATACACTAAGGACGGTAACAAGTACGGATGGAGGCTTACGGTTCTTATGAAAAAGCCTTTTGAAAATGTTGCATGGCACGCTGGAAATTGGAATATAAACCAACGTTCAATTGGTATTGAGACATGCGGTAACTTTGTTAATAAGAAATTACCTAACAAGGCTCTTATGTTAGTTGCTGACTACTTCAGAGAACATGATAAGTCTATTGGAGGTATTATGAAGGTTATGGGACATAGGCAATTCTCAGCTACAGCTTGCCCTGGTCTAATTCTTGACCAACTCAAAACGATAATTGATATGA
>CAKZMU010000080.1 GCA_937129145.1 uncultured Lacinutrix sp.
AAGATGCAGGCTGCATCCGTTCTGAATGGTCTTTTGATGACAATATGAATGCAGGCAAAAGATACACAGTAGCGCCAAAGCCAACCGAGCCACCGAAACCAACCGTAAAAGAAATCATTACGGTGTCGCACTGGAAACAGGGCGCACGCGCTGGCAAGAAAACAAGCGGTACATTTGAGGTTGTCAAACGCTTCGAGTTAAACGGCACGCCATTTGTTTCATACCAATTCACTGATGACTTGGTTCACACGGTTAAAGCTGAGTACACAAAGGCGGTGGCATGATGGCATGGACACCACCGGGTAACAGAAGCAATCAGCACATCCAACGGCATCGTTTTCAATTGTACGTTATGCCGAAATCGGACAAAACAGGCATTTTAAGCCGTGTTACGCAATCAGCTAACGAGGTGTTGGCAAACATCACATATAAGTACGCTGTTGGATTACGTGTTCGTGCAATTGACCGTATCAATGCGGAACATATCACAGGTAACATTATTGCCGTACATAATAATATCGGCTTAAACGAATACGTTATCCGTGATGACAACGGCAAACGCTATTATATCGCAGAGCGCGATATTCGCATGGTGCTGTCGATTATGGTAGCGCCAACGACGCAACGCACACAAACACTAGATAACGTAGCTTAGGAGGTTGATTATGACTAACTTAAAACCGTGGCATTGGCAACAGGTATCTATCGGTGGCTTATATGAAATACTCGAAGGTGACAAAGCGAAGTTTCATGTGTTCTTTGCGAAAACAGCAGAGAAAATCGTAACCGAACTCAACGCCCAAGCCGACACCATCGCCAGCTTGCAAGCCGAGTTAGCGAAAAGCAACAAATATTCAGCAAACTTGGCAGATGCGGTACGCCAACATCTTATAATTTGGAATCACATCTGTGACGCAAATCGCCAAGATAACGCGGTAATCCTTGCTACTGACACAAATCAAGCAATGTTAAACACGTTAGATAATGTCATAGGAAATTTTAGCATGGTTTGGGTTTCTGATGCCTTCTTACCATTACAAAATAGCTTGGATGGTAAAGATAGTTACTATATAAAACTCCATACAGAAATGATAAACGAACAACTCACAGAGGCGCGCGCCGAAATCGACAACCTCCAGAAGGTGATAGCCGATAGCAAGGCATACGAAGCCATGATGACAGATGGCAGTGATGAGAGTACCGCGCCAGTTGAATGCGCTCATTGCGAGGGTCATGGTTACGTTTCATCTATACCGCGTTATGCAGAGTCAGATGACCATGAAGAATGCGCCGATTGCAACGGTACAGGCTTACAGCCAGCCGATAGCGAATACACGGCGCGTATCGAGGACTAGATTTCGTTAGCAGGGTAGCTTGCTTAATGATTCGTTCTGTAGTATTATTGAGGGTATAGAAGCGAAAAACCCGACGGCAATCGGGCTTCTACAAATCACTATTACACGGGGCGAAATGTATCTGGACGATAATTGCACCGCGCTATTTATGAATATGTTATCAAATAGCCAAGCGATTGTCAACTAGAAACCATTAAGCAAGTGTTAGCGATTAAAAATTGCCAATTATCGGAGGCTTACAAGGATTTTAGGATTATGGAAGCAAAAGAGTTTTTCAAGGCGCTCTATCGCAATACATCGGGATACGCAGAAATACGTATGCTACACAAGTCTGGTGATTGGTCAAAAGTTAAACGCTTGTATCGTGAAGCGAGTACTCTTTATACAGGTAACTTTGATACACTCGCAAAAATGAATACTGAGTATCACATCTATCATCGTGTGAATGTGAGTGCCACCACCAATAGCAAAAAAGAAAATATCACTCAAATTGTAGCGTTATATGTAGATGTTGACGACCCAAGCATGGAAGCGTTAGACCGATTAAACGGTATGTTCTTTCCACCAAATACGATTATAGCATCAGGTGGTGGGTATCACGGATATTGGATGCTTAATGAGCCTTTAGTTATCAAAGATAGCGATAGCCGATACGAGGTAGAACGTACCATGCAAGGCATGATTTTATCCTATGGTGATGGTGCTGACGAAAAAGCAAAAGACGTGACAAGGATTTTACGCACGCCCAATTACTACAATATCAAAGAAAAATACGACACACCACCACTATGTAAGGTTTTGTCATTTGATGCTGACGATTTTCGATACAGCTTCAAAGAATTACACAATCAATATGCGCCACTTGGCACGCCTAAGCCTATGAGTATCACACGAACAATCCCAAAAGAGGCAATAGGTAAGCATTTACCCAACCGTGTTAAGAACTACATCCAGAGCGGCGCAAGCGTTGGGCAACGCAATCATGAATTGTTTTACTGCGCGAGGGCTTATAACGATGCTGGCTATAGCGAAAGCGAAGCATTATCAGACTTGGGTACAGTTGCACGCTCAGACGGTCTGCCTGATGCTGAAATAACGCAAGCGATACGAAGTGCCTACGCTTACACGCCAGACCGTAGTTATCAGATACCCAATCATATGCGTATGGTTATGGCAGTAGAGGATGGTGTGCAATGAGCGCAAAAGACTATCAAGGTGCATCCATTGTCAGAGCACCACACAATAACGCTTATTTTATCATGAGCCGTAAAACGGCACAGGATGAAAAATTGTCATTTGAAGCGCGAGGGATGATAGCCTATCTCTTGTCGAAGCCCGATACTTGGGAAATACAAGTACACGACCTGAAACAAAAATGTGCTAAGGGTCGTGTTTACCGTATTCTTGACGAATTAACTGAGAACGGGTACTTGAAGCCAAGAACAAAATACCGTAACGAAAAGGGGCAATGGGAGTGGACCCCTTATGTTTTGCACGAACGCCCCATTATCAAAATCCCTGAAAACACAGATACTGATAATGCGGAAATAAAAGAAGATGACAAACCACTTCCCGAAAAACGGGATACCGATAAACCAGATACCGATAAACCAGATACCGATAATGCGGAAATATTAGATAGTACAGAGTTAGATAATACAGATAAGAATATTGCGCCAAGCGCGAAAAGTAAGAAGCCTCAAGAGTTGTTAGGGGATGCTTTCGGAGTGCAGCCAATTACAAGTCAAGATTTTGGTTTGTATGGGAAAGTCTGCAAACAATTAAGTGAGGCTAATATTGAACCTTCGGAATATGCAGAATACGTTTCATGGGTTAAGCGTTTAGCAAAAGGTACAGGGGGCTGGAAAGTTACAATCCCTAGTCTCATCAGTGGTGGGCGTGTATCTGATTATGTGTCTACAAAGCAAGTCAATGGTAAAAAAGAACTGAAAACACCAGAACAAGATTTACAAGAGTTAGGTCAGCAACACATCTTGAGTATCTTAACTGGCGATATGGAGGAATCGGCATGAAGGCATTTAACAATGAGACATGGCAACAAATCGCTGATTACGTCCTTGCCCCTTTAGTAGCTGAACAGATGGTCGATGGTAACACCCAGCATTATTGGCGTGGTATTCAAAACGGTTTGATGGTTCATCAATTTCCTGATGGTATGTGGGCAGATGTATACAAGGCTGTTAGTGGTCTTGTATTGCAGGATAAACCTGTACATATCACAACGCTACAAAACGAGTTAAACGGCTCAGTCCCAAGCGAGTATATTGCACAACTCTATACGATGTATAAAAAGGGGTCAACATTATCAGGGCATGTATTCGATGCAAATGTCGAAAGCCTTCGAGAATTAGGCGAACGACACTTTACAATCCAACGATTACAAAAGGCTACAACCAGCTTAATACAGGGTGGGCAAGATTTATCACAAGACAAGGTTATCTCAGACACCATATCGACACTGACAAATAGTGGCTCTAACACTATCAAAGACGAAACAGCCGAGCAGATGGCAGATGACTTTGCGAACTATATGTCAGAAGCCCCTGATAATAACCTCTTAACAGGTATACAACTTGTTGATGGGTGGACAGGTGGTCTAGGGTTGGGTGATTTTATCGCAATCGCTGCGCCAATGAAGCAACGTAAAACATCCTTAGTCTTAAATATGATGATTAACATGGCGCGTGATGGTCACAGTGTTGCACTTATGATGCTTGAAAGTAATAAGCGAATGGTAAACGCAATGTTGGTTAGCATGTTTGCTATTGAGTATCTGTTACAAAATGGGCATTACGATAGACCTGAATTAGATGATAACGCAAAGATGTTAGGGCAAGCCAAACACATACACGCCTCAGCATTAGTCCGTTTACGTGGGCGCTATCCATCACTAGGCAAGCTACGGACTGCTGCGATAAATCACGGTATTCATGAGTTAAAAAGCATTGGTCGTAATTTACGAATTTATGACCGCACTCGTGAAGGTGGTAGCCTGAACGATAACGCCAGTATTCATCGCATATGTTTACGCGATAAGGCGCTCTATAACACTGAATTTATCGCTATTGACCATGCGCAACGTGTAAACGAACGAGGCAATGATTACGAAAAGCTGACTACAGTTGTTCCTTATCTTGAAAGTTTGGCTCGTCGTGAAAATATCGCTATGTGCTTGTTGGCACAATTAAAAGCTGAAACATCGGAGGGTACAGGTAACACGCATATATCAGGTGTACGTGGTGGTAGCGTGCTTGATGAAGCTGTTGATTATATGTTCATCACAGGATATAAACAATTGTTGCCCGATAGCGAGGAGCGTAGACCAAACGACCAGCTTATTATCGGCTTGCAACACTCTCGTTATGGCGATGGTGGTGCGCACAAACGACAGGTCGTTAAGCTAGACCCGAATAGCGGATTAATTTTAAACAATGGTCAAGGTTATGAACTTTAGGAGGTTCAGCATGGACACGATGGAAACTATCTTAGGTGCTTACAAGTATGCACTAAAACACAGAGTTGGATTAGTCAGCAGGATAGTGATAACGAAGATAACAGGAGAGTAGCATGAAACAGGTAAACGAAAAAGATGTACAAAATGCGGTAGCAAGCATTGTCTATAAGAACCTTTTTGGTTTGACA
>CAKZMU010000081.1 GCA_937129145.1 uncultured Lacinutrix sp.
ATATTGAAAGTAAAAATTCAGCTTCTGTTATTAACGAGTCAAAAAGAATGTTGCTAGTGGATTATTTCGAGAGGTTGATAAAACAGAAGAAACATCTAAAGGATTTATTGAAATGATTTATTTCAAGCTAAAAGAATCATTGGTAGAGCAAGTAAGCCTGTTGGTTTATTATTTACCCTACTGCACCGAAGAGAAGCAAAAGGATTCTATTACCTATGAAATCTATAGGCTTAGAAAAAGGATAGTTGAAATTGAGGATATGACAAAATCCGAAAAAGAAACCCCTATTAAAATGATACGTTTAGAAATTGAAAGTTTACATATATGATAAGGACTAGGCTTGATTATGAAAAACTACATAGGCATATATTAATAAAATTAAAAGCTATTAAAAAACCTCAACGTTATCTTTCAGAAAAACAAGGGTTCAGTAGAGATACCGTAAAGAGATTAAGTAAAGGCAACGAAATACGAATGATTACTTTTTTCAAAATGGTCGACTGGCTAGAAGCAGAGCCTGAGGATTATTTTATTTTCAGAAGAAGGCAAAAAAAATAAAAATCAGACGCAATTTTATACGTATTTCAACGAAAAAAACGAACATTTTATCGTAAAAACATAAAAACCTCCATTTTTAAAAATTATTAAATAAAAGAAATATTTTCACTTTATTGTTCTTTTATGAAAATTTGTTTGTATATTTGTTGTAACAATTACAACAAGGTAATGCAAAGTACAAAATTACATGACATGGAAATACCATTTAACAATTTCATAAAGAACTGTGAAGTTACTCGAAACAATAAGCACGAGTTCGACATCGTAGGGTTTGAAGAAGAGATATTTTTCAGAGTGGACATTTCAAACGGATGGAAGATAGTTAGAAATGAAGGGGTAGAGCTTCCTTCTAGTGATGCAGCTACTCAGATTTTATTCAATAAAATAGATGTTCTAATAGAGGAAGAAGCCCCTTTAGAAATGGAATATGAAAGTCCTTATAGCGAATACGATAATCAAATATAGATATGGAACAGTTAACAGAGTTATTCGAGGACTTCGGGGAGATATTTTCAAAAGAAAGTGAACGCCCATACTCGGAGGATTATTCAAAGGAATTTTTAAACCAGTTAAAATAAAAATCATGGCAATATACAAAAGCTTAGTAGGTGGTAAGGTTTTTACTACAAACAACAAGGGAGTTATAGAGGTTCTTACCGCTAAAGAACTCAAAGAGGAAATGCAGAAGGTTTGGTGGCGTAGGGTAATCAAAAAATACTTTTCATAATGGAAAAAATATTACAGAAATACGAAAAGATACTGGACAAGAAAGGTCTATGTGTAACCCTTTCCCAAAATACAAGGGTCATTTGGAAAACAATATACCACCATTGGTTAAGGGATGAGGGAAGTGTTCCAGAAGAGCATCAAGAAGCTTTTTTAGAGGAAATGAACAGGGTTCTAAAGATGCAGAATACAGAAATAATAAAAGCTATAGAATTATGATGCAACTAATACTGTTAGCAACGGCATATTTAACTGCTATGGTCTTAGGGGCTTTAGCGTTTAAAGATGGTAAGGAATCAAGAGAAATGTTTAAACAAATAATGGAAGATGAAAAAGTCTAGAATCAAACTGATAAAAGAGCTTCACGCAGAGTCTAACAATTTTTGGAAAGAAGCAATAGAAAAAGAGTTCCCTAAAATATTCAAGAAAGAAGGTTTTGAAGTTGGGGATTGGTTAGTGAGAAATTGGATAGATGGAGATTTAGATGTTCTTAGAGTTTCTGAAAAATCAGGTTCCAAATACAGAACAGATGTTTATCTGGTAAACTTAAAAGAAGATATTTCTTATACAGATAATGATTTATGGTTAGACTTTAATGACCCTAAAATAAACACTTATAAAATTGACGAGGAAATACTAAAAAAGATTACACCATGAACCCACCAAACCCATTCAACCGATTTAAAGCATATCTAAGGCTACAGGATATAAAGAGATTAAGGAACGACAGGTTAACATTTACCAATAGCATTTGGAAAGGTATCAATCAAGAGAAGTTCACCGATTTAGACAGGTCTAAGATAATAAAGGAGCTGAACCGAAGACAGGAAAAGGTACTGTTTGAAAAGTCCGAACAGTTACAGAACGAATATTTAAGAACCGAAAAAGCGAACGACTATACAAAGTTTGCTGTTTAATCATAAATAAAACTAAACATGGAATTATACAAGAAATTATTTGAAGCAAAAAAAGAGATTGGCAAAATATCAAAAGATAGCAAGAACCCTTTCTTTAAGAGTAGTTATCTATCGTTAAACGGTCTTATCGAAGCCGTAGAGACGGTTTTGGAGAAGCATAGTCTACTTATGTTGCAGCCTATATCGAACGGTGCTGTATCAACTATTATTTATGATATAGATGGTGACGGGGAAGTGTTCGTGAGTAGTAGTATTCCATTACCAAATTTAACAGACCCTCAAAAGCTAGGTTCTGCCGTAACGTACTATCGTAGATACACCCTACAAAGTCTTTTAGGCTTACAGGCTGAAGACGACGACGGGAACAAAGCATCTAAACCTTTAGGAGCGGACTTACCTAAGCCTAACATAGAACGATTGAGCGCAAGGCTTAAATCATGCAAAGACAACGAACAGTTAGCGGCTACTTATAAAAGCTTCACAAAACCAGAGCAGATAGCCACTAAAGTATTGGCTACACAACTAAAGGAAAAACTAACTAAAACAGCAGCGTAATGAAACATCTTAACGCAACTTTTCAAATAGATAGTGATTTAGCGGAGCATAATTTAAGAACGCATCTTGAAGGTATCGGAGCTAAATATTTAAAAACATTGCCGGACACGGAACACTTAAAAAACGACCCGAAATACAAAGAGCTTTATAGAATGAAAAAGCAAGCTGAAAAAACGCTTTACAACTATGTGGATTCAAAAAGATAGTTGATGATTCTAAACCTTAAAAACGAAAACGAGGTATCAAAGGCTAAAGATAAGCTAGGCTATTTTATCAAGAAAGGTAAAATAATAGATATGACCGAGAAAAAGAACACTAGAAGTACAAAACAAAATTCAGCCCTTCATCTTCTTTTTACAATCATATCGAGCCAACTTAACGAAATGGGTATAGACTTTCAGTACTTCGGTTTAAAGGGTCAACAGTTAAGTATGAGACATACACCTCACTTGGTTAAAGAAATGGTCTGGAAGCCTATACAAATGGCTTTATTCGATATAAAAAGCACTACTAAGATAAACACTACTCAAATAAACGAGATAGTTGACGTGCTTACCAACTTTTTCGGAGAGAGGGGAATAGTAATAGAGTTTCCAAGTAGGGAAACTTTGAGAAGATTAATTGAAGATTAATACTAATAAATATTTAAAAATGAGTTTTACATTTCAAGGAACGATTACAAAAGTATTTCCTGCAAGAACAGGAACAACGGAGAAAGGAGATTGGGCTTCAGTAGAGTTTGAAGTTACTGAAAGCAATCCCGAGAACGCCCAATACCCACAAATAGGAAAGTTCGACATCTTTAAAAATGGTGAGAATATAAAGTATGCCAAAGATTTTCAGAGCTACACCCCTCCAGGTACAGAGGTAGAAGTCGAATTTAACCTAAAGAAAAACGAGTACACTAATAAGAGTGGTGAGCTTGTAGGATTTTACAAAACTTCGGCATGGAAAATATCTAAGGTAGAAGGAGGTAGCAAGCCCGCGCCTTTTCAGCCAGCACCAGCAAGTGAAGAAGATGAAGACCCACTACCATTTTAATGGTTAAAATAGTAGCTTAATTGCCTGATTATTAGTATCTTTAAGTAATGAGACCGCTAAAGGTTGCACCCTCTAAGCGGTCTCTAATACTAACAATTAAATAGCCTAATTATGAGTACTGAAACAAATGTAAGCAAGCCTTGCATTACCTGCAAACAATCCAAACCTATATCGGAATATTACAAACACACTCAAATGGCTGATGGTCATCTGAACAAGTGCAAACCATGCGTTAAATCTGCGGTCGCTAAAAGACTTAATTATAAAATGAAAGACCCTGAATTTAGGGAAATGGAACGCGCTAGGCATAGAGGTAAGTATCATAGATTAGGGTATAAGGGTAGGCATTATCCTAGCTCGGAACAAAAGAAAATTACAATGGATAGGTATAAAACTAAATATCCTGAAAAAACAAAAGCCAAAAACCACTCGCAAAGTGTAAAAAAAATTAATCCTAAAAATCACTTGCACCATTGGTCTTACAATGAAGAACACTATAAAGATGTGATTGAGTTAAGTGTTAAAAATCACAATCTCTTACATCGATATTTGACATACGACCAAAAAGAAAAAATGTACAGAAGTAAATCAGGAGAGTTATTGAATACAAGGGAAAAACATGAGGAATATATGAATTGTGTTTTTGAGCTGAATGACACAAGAATGAGCGCTTAATGAACACGTATTCAGATTCATTTGGCAATAGATACACAACACCTCAAATTGAAAGAAGGATTAAGAAAGCTGCCTTGGAAAAACTAGAGCAGCAATTTTTAGGACATGGATATAATTTTTGTCAAAGTTGCTTTAGAAACGATTGCAAGCCAATAGATGTAAGCCACACGATAAGCAGAAAGCAAGCAAAAGAAGATGGTTGCGTAGAAGTTCTTTGGGATTTGGAGAATTTAGAGATACTTGGTAGGGAATGCCATAAAATAAAAGATAAACTCAATATACATGGTACACAGATACAGCATTAAGCCTTTAAGTGTAAACGAAGCTTGGCAAGGCAGAAGGTTTAAAACGGAAACCTACAAGACTTATTCTAAAGAACTTGCTTTGAAGCTAAAGCCCATAAAAATAGATTTTAAGGAAAGACTAAAAGTCGATATGGTTTTCGGTTTCAGTAGTC
>CAKZMU010000082.1 GCA_937129145.1 uncultured Lacinutrix sp.
GCATAAATCAAATCCGCATACGTCAAATTCGCATACCTCAAATCCGCATACCTCAAATCCGCAGACGTCAAATTCGCAGACGTCAAATTCGCATACCTCAAATCCGCATACGTCAAATCCGCATACGTCAAATCCGCATACGTCAAATTCGCATACGTCAAATTCGCATACGTCAAATTCGCAGACTCTTGAACGGCTTTTTCAACCGTCTTCTTAATTGTGTTGTTTTCGCTTTCATATTCAAAAAGCAACTTTCCGAATACTGATTTGATTTGAATTTTTGTTTTCATGTCGTTTTTATTGATTGTTTTATTTCACTGATGTCTTTTTGAGTTTCCAAATCCGAACTAGCTTCAAATAGTTCTTCATCGCTGAAATAATCACTTAGGACGTTGTAAATACATACCCCCTCGTAAGTAACTGATTCTATTTCGTCAGGTTCGTCTAGTTCGGGAGTGTCGAAGTAATTAGGGCTACTAGCTTCTTTACCTTCTCGAATGTCCACTTCGATAATGATGCTATCAATAACATCTATCGAATCTTCGTTAACTTGGTAAATTGTGAGTTCTTTGGTCATTAGTTCGGGTTTATCCTACTATTTCTTTGTTGTCGTAATCATTAACACTCAAACGAACTTCCCAAGCATTTTGACCTATGTCTTTAATTTGGGTGAAGTCTGAAAGTTTTGGCTCGCCTATCACTATTGCAGTAACACCATTTTTATTTGGCACTTGAACTGATAGCATTTTATATCCTTTATCACTTAGGTATTCTGCAAAATCTCTTGTTGTTTCCATTGTTCTTTGTTTTTGTTGTCGCGACAAACATAATCATTTGTTTGTTACCGCAACAAATTATTATGAAATTAATTTCAAAGCCTCATCAATAGACGTAACGACATTATACTTAACGCCAACACGCTCTAACGATTCCTTACATTTTAACTCACCATCAGTTAGTTTCCTTGCGCTTGGTGGTAAGTTGCCATCTTTTATTTCAACGGCCATTAACACACCATTATAAGCGACAATTATATCAAATAAGTTCTTGACCGTATGTACATGAAACACCGATGCCCCGCGTTTCCGAAGGGCGTCAACTATCTCTTTTTGATTTGAATCAACTTTCGCTTTTCTCATTATGCGGCCAGCAGGGTTATCGGATTGAATGTTGAAGATATATGAGAATAAGTATCGTGAGTAGTCGAAATCTTAGCGTGTCCTGCACGTTTTGCTACTTCTGAAATATGAACACCACTTTCAATTAAATGCGTCAAATTACAATGTCTCAATAAGTGAGGATTACACTTCATGTATTTACGGCAAATCTTCTGAACGCTTGTTGATGAATACCGCCCTCCGTTTTGACCCTCAAACAGGTTTGATGTTGGCCTATACTGTTTGAAATAAACCCGTAAGTCTTCAATAAGCTTTTTAGATACTGGAACAGTTCTGTCTTTACCACCCTTTCCGTGTCTAACGAATACCTCTTCTCGCTTTCCACTAATATCTGTTAACCGTAAATCAAGCAATTCAGATAATCGTATTCCAGAACCGTAAAGAACTGAAACTATCATTCGATGTTTCAGGTTGTCGATTGCTTTTATTCGTTCAACAACTGTTTCTTGTGCGAGTATTTGTGGGACTCGGACTTCTTTTTTTGGTTGGGGTATTCTCTTAAACTTGTTCGGTTGGCCTACTACGTGTGTGTAATAATTGAGTAACGCGCCTCGATACTGTGCAAGTGTATTCCTTTCGTTAGCCATAATAAGCCAACCAACAATTTCGTCAGATGAGATTCTTTTAGGTGTTTTTCTGAAGTGTCTAAGGAACTTTTTTAGAATCGAAACGTACTGCTCAATCGTTCTTGGAGAATAGTTCTTTGCTTTCAAATATCTTGCAAACAATTCCGATTCACTTGCAACTGTTGTTTTCATATCGTTTGATTTTTAATTAGTTATGTAGATGTTGTTTATGCGGTAGTTGACAGACAATAACCCTACGGGTCGGGCAATCATTTTGTCTTAACTCTTCCACATATCGTACAATATTCGTCTTCGTTATCATCCACATCATTATCGAATGGATGGCAGAATGGTCGACAAAAATTTCTTTTGCCCTTATTGTCTGTCAACGCGCCCCTCTTGGGGTTCTCAGGTACTTCTTTATTGTTCTTCATTTTCATCAGTTAAGTAGGATTACAATCAGCAACAACCGCTTATAGCGCATGAACCCCCAATGGCTTCTCGTGAACCGAAAAGGGTTCACACGCCATAAGAGGGGCGCGTTAGCATTAATACTAATCTTCTACTTCTATGCTATCTTCTTTTTCGGGTTCATAGCTAAAGTCGATTCTTTCCAAACTTCCAGCAAGTTCATTAACATATTTATCTAATGCTTCTTCCTTTGTTTCAGCTTCTACCTCGTAAAGTTCAGATAGGTATTTGTAAGTGTCTCTAATTTTAAATTTCTTCATTTTATTTAAGTTTTGTAATTAATAATCCGTACTAATGCTAACAATATGTATAGCAAATAAGCCAATTAAGTTAGTATTTCAATTCAAAGTTTCGTGCGTGTCTTACTTGCCATACACGTTGAGCGTTATATACAACCTAAACCAATCCTGCTAAGAAATCAATTTTAGATTCTACTTTGCCAAGTTCAATTTCGTAAGTTGGAAATCCCTTGTCTATTAATTCCATCAACTTTTTAAAGTCGTTAGTATTATTAGAGTTTTTAATGTCATTTATCACACCAACACCATTTTTAAACCACTCAGGGTTTATCTCTTTTAGTCTATTCATTGCAGTTGGTAATTGGTGAGTCATAAATTCAGCGTCAAATATGTGGTTTAACATTTTGTACACATCATCAATATTCGTTGACAACCTACCATCTAAAATTGAAAAGGCTGTTTTTAAAGATACTTTCATCTGTTTATTTTATTTAGTTATTATTAAGTCGGCAGTATATAACACTACCTATAAATCATTTCGTTCCTCAACGCTTCATAGCCAAACCGTTGTGTGTAATAAAATAAAACCCACCGCACTTTTACCGCTTGATGCGGTAATTAGGTGTCGGCATTTTATACTTATCCTGTAATTGTTTCCTGTACTCATTCAGTTTACACAATCCGTAACCCTTACTAAAACCTTCTCGTAAAAATTTAACCTTTTCACGCTCCCAATGCGTATCGTGTTTGGGGTCAGGATATATAGCTCTTTCAACACCTTCCGTAAATACGGAGTATTCAAGTATCGCATCAATTCCAGCCACAAAAGCATCTCGCTCTTCAATGGTATATCCTTGTTGTTCTGCCTCTTTATCAAGAAGCATATTCACTATCTCGTGCTTTTTCATTGTTCAAAGTTCTGTCTAAAAAATTCTATTCCGTGTATCGGTCTTGTGTTGTCCTTATCAAAACGATTGTATTCGTCTGAAGCACCTTTTTCATACGCTTGAATTATCGTCTTTTTCTCTTGTTCAAGTAATGAATGGGCGGTTAGTATTACAGCGTGTGGAATTTGCATTTCTACTCTATCAATCCATTCAATCAATTCTTGTAGTGGTGTCTTTTTCATTTTCAATCGTTAAAGGTCATTTCGCAAAAGCAGTCAATACATACTGCGCTGTTTTCACTTTCAATTTCTTCACCGCAAGCGCAATACTTTGTGTTGTCAATTTTAAACCCACACTTTTCACACCACACCATTTCGGGGTAATTCGGTATTGGTTCTTCGCAATCGCACTTTAAGGTTTTCTTTGATGTTGGCGTGAGAATGTTTAAAGCAAGCTGAATGTCTTTGTTTTTCATTCTTGCATATTCTTCCATTGCATCTATGCAACTAATAAAAGCACCAACGTGTATGTGTTCACTTGTGCATCCTTTAAGTCTTAGATGCTTAATCAGAATGTCTTTAGCTAATATTTTCTTTTTGTCTATTTTACCCATTATTCCCCTCCCTAAAAATTAAAAACTCGTGTTGTCCGTTTAATCGAGTTCAGTTATGCAACACATCATATCTGTAACCGTTATGCGCAATTAGAACAAATGATTTTGCACACATTCATAAACAAAGTCTCTATCTTCATTTATTTTATCTAATTGGTTATCAGTCATTGGTTTGCCATCATAGTCTGCACTTGCTATAAATGCGTCACAAAAATCAGGGTAGTCTTTAGTGTCTATCCCATCTACTTCAATGTTGTCGATTAATTTGTAGTCCATAATTAAGTTAATTAAAAGCGCATAACAATGTATAAAATTAATGCGATATGTTACGTTAGTGCTTTTATCTTGGTCTGTGGTTAGCGCACTAATCTTATACTAACCGTTAAGGATTAATTGCCTGCGGCCGTAGAATCACTTGAACATGGCCGTCAGCTCAAAACCAATCAAACCGATTGTAAATTCGAATCTGTTACTTAGTCTTTCAGCAGAAATTGTGATTAGATGCCAAGAACCGCTCATCCAAGAATGGTTTCTGTTTCGAATTATCAATCTAAACTTTCCAAGTTCCGCAAGTATGTATAGTGGTTTAAACATCAGTTCAAGTTTTACTTCTACTAATTAATCCTTAACGCCAATGCATGATACAACGCCCTTGGCACTTTTGCTTTTCAATTCAATTCATCACTCCCTCAGCAACGTAACCCTAACAGTACATAAAGCGAATAGGGCGAAGCATCAAAGGCTTTACGTCAGGCTTCGCCTCACTCGCCTTATGCATTGGCGTTATGTAAAATTCCCTGCGGTCATGTTTTTTCATTTGAATCATTTTGACCATTATCATGAAACGTATCATTATCACAAGATTTACAGTAACACCAAGTTTGAATTTCACCCATGCCAATATCAACGTCCTCCCATATACGGCAGTCTTTCCCACAGTACATGCAGGTAGTGTTGAATTCAAACTCATCAACTTCTTTACCCATGATTAAAATTCCCAAAACATTGAATTTTACATAACGATTCGCGGCTGAATATGCCATGCAATCACTCTAATTTTGATTTAACATTATTGATTATTTGCTCCATATAATTATTGTAGAATAGCGTAAAGTCATCATGCCCCGTATCATTTTGACCGAAATAAACGAACAATGCCCCACGTAATCTTTGGCTGCAACTCTTACTATTTGGCACATCGTCAAGTCCTGACTTTGCATTTTGCAGAACTTCGATTTCTTTATCCGTTAGACCTTTCTCGGATATCCCCAAAGTAACTAATTCGTTTTGAAGGTCTAGCAATTTAGCTGCGTCCTTTCCTTTGAGTTCTTGCGTTCCGAATACTAGCTTGACAGTCCTATCTTTTCTCGTACTGACTCCTTCTACACTTGCTTTTAATTCAATCATCGGTTTGCTATTCTAATACGAGCCTCGTGTTCTGCTCTATTTTTAATTGCTTCGCCTAGTTCTTTGTTGGCTGATACCCATTGTTCGTCTTTCTTGTAAATGTCTTTAAAGTTAGCCGCTTCAATGCTTTTAATCTTCATCTCATCGCGTAGATGTTCAGGTATTGCAGAAAATGTTTCTTCGCTCATTTCGGCACGTAGTCGAACTTCCATGAATAAGTCTTTAGACGCTGCCATTACGATTGATTTAGTGCCGATTCCATTAGTAGTTTCTTGTTGACCTCGGTTAAAGCGTAACTGGCTTCAATTTCAGATATTAGTTTTCCACTAACCAAGAAATCTATCGCCTTTTCCCACTTGTCTTTATTTTCGGGTGTTAGTTCGGGTTTTGATTTCTTATTTGGTATTTTACCCGAACCCGCTAGTACATAATCATTCATAATAGTTCCGTTAGACACGCCTCTAGCAATATCGGAAAGTTCTTTTTCAATGTTCCTAGGTATGTATTTACTTTCACCCTCAAATTGAATCATAGGATAATCGTAAAGGTCGCGTCCTAATCCCCATTGAACGGCTGCACGTTTCATACTGTCCGAAAAACCTCCCTTTGTTGCTTCAATGTTTGTTTCGTCTGCTCCGTCATATTTCGTAACCCATTCACTAGATGAATCTATTCTAGCAGAAATACCGCATTTAACACCTTTTACACCCCACTTTTCGTAATTATTTGACCAGTTCATTGCCCCGAATTGCTCATCAAATCGCTCCATAACGCAACGGTTTGTTAAGTAAGGAACTACGGTTGTTTTTCCATTTTTAGCACTTTGTATTCGCCATTGTATTTCAGATGGCTGAATTTTAGATGTTAGTTTGTCAAGGCTCATGTTCTAGTTTTTATTTGTTTGCTAATGCTTGTTTTGTTCCGTAAGTGTCAAATAAAGGCGTGAAGATTGTCTTAACGAAATTTCGCTTTGTCTGAATATCAATTGAGTTCCATAACTCATCCTCAATGCGAATAAAACTGTAACACCTACCGTCTAAAGGCGTTTGATTAGAATACTTACAAATCAATGCAAACTCTTTGTCTGTTACGATAATCGGGTCTGCTGATACTTCGGTTTCTTTGAGGTCTTTAACCGCTTTGTTTGCAATGTTTCTAATGAATGTAGGAATTTGCATATCCGACATTGCTAGTTGAAATTGTTCAGTTCTCATTTTTTCTTATGTTTGTTACGTTTTTGTTCAGTTTTAGGGGCGTTGGATTAATTCCGCGCCCTTTTTTTATGCCAACATTTTAGCTTTTAGTTTTAACGCCTTCTCGAAAATAGCGGCTTTCTCAATCTTACCGCCACCGTTTAAATTAACGTGCGTACCACCTCGGAACACTTTTAAAATGTCTTTAATGGTTGATATATGCAATCTCTTTTTCTTACGCTTGTTCAATTCCCTTTCAAGGTCGCGCCAAAATAGATAGGGCAATCCTTTGTTAAACTCGTTTAAATTCTCTTGGTTATACTTCATGGTTTTATTTTGTCATTAACACGGCAACAAATCTAAAACAATATTTTGAAATAGCAATAGTTAACCTAAGAAAATAAACGAATGACTACTTTTTTAGCCTAATAACTTGACCAGCGCGAAGTGTAAGAAAGTGTGAACTGCCAACCATATAACCAACGCTGAAATAAGTTCCCGTCTTGAATTTTAAACCGACATCAACGCCCGCGTAAATGCTCTTAGGTGTGTTGTCATATCCTAAACCTCCACCCGCTTGAAATGATGCTATCAACTGAAATCTATCAGGCTTATATGTATTAATCGTAACGGGGCGCAATATCTTGTATGTAAAACCACGGCCAACGATAGTATTTCTGAATATGGTGTCTTGAATAACGGCTTGTAAGCTGCTATCTCGTATTGTGTCGGTGTATGTAGTGGCTTCGGTTAGATAATGTCTTAAAATCGCGTTTGTGTCTATCTCAACGTCATTGTAAACATATCTAGTAACTCCATCAATGTAAATAGTATCTCGTATGGTCGCGGACGGTAACCACTTAACAACCTCGCTATTAACAACAATAGTGTCAGGAGGTGGTATCTTAGACATAATCACACGCTCGATTGAATCGTAGTTAACCTCAACTCTATTAGGTGCTACGTTACCACCACAACCACGCGTTAAAATTAGAATTACAACCGTAGCAATTAATGCTAATACCAGCACTATTTTAAAATCAATCTTCAATACTTTCAATTGAGTGGTTCTTACCAAGCACATCTAAAAACCGCGTAAACTTCCAGCCAAACCTAGTAAGCGAGTTATCGCGCTCGTTTCTTCCCGTAATGTCGCTTATCGTATCATCTTGATGTCCGTACAAATGCCCGCCTTTTTGCACGTTGACATCGTTTAAAATTTCAGCCGCCCAAACATTCGCAAATTGGTCGTAAAGCAAACCAGTCTTGTAAATCTTACCACCTAAATCAAACCAAAAACGCATAGTAAGCACATACCTAAAAGAGTACACTAATCCAATTACAGCCGTAAGCGTAAAAACAATCTTAGCTGGTATGTAAAGCAACCATTTCAACCTTTAGGCTTAAGTAACCCTTTCGCGTACTCTCTAGGGCTTAAACCATCATCGTTTGTAAAGTCTAGTTCTGCATCAGAAGAGTTTTCAGACAAGAATAACTCGTAAAGCACATTACCTCCGTTCAGAATGTAGTCTTGAATTACATTTCTATGCGTAAAAAAGAACTTCTGAATAAACTCCCCAAGGCCGAATGATTCAGCAGCCGCAACGAGTGTTTCTGTTTTTTCTCTTCGGTGTTCTGCCAAATCAATAGTTGTGAACTTGATATCTCGTTTGTCGAGTTCTTTTTCCCATCCAACATCGCACGAATAGCCTCCTTCAAATTCTTGGCAGGTAAACCAAACACCCCAACTACTTTGAAACTTCTCTGGTTGCTCTTGTATGTAAAGAATTTTAGACATTTCTTCCTAGTTGTGTTTGTATCCAAATAATTATCTCGCTTAGGTCTTCCGCTTGTGCTGCCGTTAGTCCAGGTATCTGCGCATAAAATGACAACTCACCAGAATAAGAATAATCTGCAGTACCGCCCTTGTTATGCGAATGAAACATCATTGGTTTTGTAGATGGCGTAGTACTTACCCCACTTCCAACAGCTAAAAGCGACCCGTTTTTGTAAATAGAGTTTTCAGACGATGTTGTTCTAGATAAAACCCAAGCACCAGGACTATCTGGGTTGGTTTGGTTGTTTGTGCCATTTCGGTTGATTTGATAATAGGCTTTTGTTGAATACCTCGGCCAAAACAATACCGAGTTGGTAGTGTGACTTGACGTTTCCGAAGACCCTAACGGAGATTGAATAGCCGTAATGGTACTACGGTTGTAAACAGCAAGAGTTAAAGAGTCTTGGTCAAAATCTGAGGGTGCTTTATCTAATAGAAAATACTTTCCATAGCTGCCAGTAACCCCTGTTGTCGCAAAATCCGTAACTGTCATTCCGTTGTACGTAGCATCTTGGTTAAGATGTATCATATCAATCGCATAAGCATCAGCAACAACGGTTGAGCCGTTAACGGGAATCAGAGGATAAACGCGCGATGCAGCGTTATCGTGTATCAACGTCCATAAATCACTACCATTTGTGGTAAAAGAGCCTTTCAATCGTTGATATGCTCCTTGCACTATTTCTTGATAGGCGGAAATCATTGTTCCGCCACTTAAAACATTATGCGCGGCAATAAATGCGTTAGCATCAGCATCAGCATTTACCGTTACCGTAAATGCATTCAAGGCGCAAGCAGCAATTGTTCCGTTCTCGGATTCAGCGAAAATGGTAAGGTCGTTGAAAGAACTAACCGTCCATTCTAGTGTAGCACCAGCTTGTTCAGTAATTGTAATGGCATCAGCAGCAGTTCCAACAAAAAAGCGATAAGTGGTTGGAGTGTCTAAATCGGTTGTTAGGTGAATGAAAAAACTATCATTAAAATCTGCAGAAGTAATAGGATTTGTTAAACCAGCATCTGAAAAAACACCAATTGTTAACGTTGCACCAGCGGCTGCCGTACATATAATTGGTTGTCCAAATTCGGTAACCATTAGGCTTCCATCGCTATCTGTCCAAACAACATCTGAAATTTCATATCCCGCAGGATCTGCAGAAGAAACACTGTCGTTATAATTGGATGAAGATGAGTGTATTCCAGTATCAGGTATTGGTAAATTATCTCCACTAGCGATAGAACCAGCGTAAGAACCGTCTGAATTGGTGTAAGTGGCATCTGCGCATGAGCCAGTTTGAACGCTCTTTAATTGAGCCGTAACCGAAATACTACTACCTAGGTTTGCCGTTGCTTTTATCATGCTTCGTATGCCGTAGGGCTATCTTCAATAATAGCCAACTCAATATCAGTATCAACTTCGCGCCTTATGTTATCTTCAAAGTTCGTATCTGTAAAAGATGCAATTACCTCTAATTTGCAGTCTTCAATTTTGTAATTGAGCATCTTTGTATTTGACCTACCAAAGTAAACCTCAACAACACCACCTGAATCATTCGTTACTGTAATTTCGCTATCTGAAAGTTTCCACCTTTGTACTACTGATTTAGGTAGTTGGTATGTTAGTATTTCTAAATCTAACAATCCCGAAATAGTTAACGGTAATCCGTTGCCCCCGTTGATGGTTAACTCTATTGTGTTGTCCGATTTTCTTACGATTGCCATATCATTGTTCTATGGTTATTTTAAAGCCATTAGGCGCGACCTTCATTAGATTTTTAAATGTATTCTTTGAGTTGGTAATTTCGTCAATCGCATCTCCATCTAAATCAACATAGCCCGAACCAACCAACACGCACCCGCGAATGTCAGGATGTCCACTTTTAGGATTATCCGAACCAGCGAAGTTTCCCCAATGTATCAATATCCAACCCCGACCTTCAACATTAGTTATGTGTAGATGGTTTCCGTACTTGTTTGAAGTTCTAGGTACTACGTTGTAAACACCTTGGTTAATGCAGCTAACATTTTGTTTGTTGCCTCGGTCGGGTAACTCAAGTGTTAGGCACTCAAAAACAACTTCACCGCTTTCAATATCGGTTATGGTTAGTTCTCCCTTCGTTTGTTTTGGGTAATACCTTCGACAAATATGTGCTTCTAAAGTCATGACCTAAAGTTAGTTATTTAGTTTTCGTGAAAGTCTATCGTTTACGTACTCAACTCGTTCTTTTACCTCTTCAATGTCATGTATTACCTTAGTAACTGTGAACGTGGCTGAAATTGCAAAGAACACCAAAGCTATTATTTGACCGTTGCTAAGTGTCTTAACTTTGAGTATGTCAGTATCGGGCATAGCTATTTGATTAGTGATTCAATTGTTTCTGCGTTAATAGGCTTTTTAATCATCTTAACACCTAACCTCTCGGCTCGTTCTTTGTGTTCAGGATTAACCGTTGAACTAACAATGATAATTTCACCACGGTAGCCTATTAGTTCAGATTCTCGTATAAAGTCCCAACCATCCTTTTTACCACCATCCATGTAAAGGTCTAGGAAAATAACACTTGGATAGTAGCACTCTAACGCCTCTAAAGCTAGCTCAACACTTCCAAATGAAATGCCTCTTTCCGCATGCTTTGTCATTTCCAACTCCCTATCAAGTAAAAACCTTAATACAGAACTGTTTTCAACGAACCAAATGTCTTTTTCATTAGCCATTACTTGACACATTAGGTTGCGTGCTTCAACATGAGATTTAGCGGCATTCATCATCCTTAGCCTTTAAGTTCTCGGATATGGTCTATCGCCTCTTGCAGTTTACTTAAAATCAATTCTTTTTCAGATGCTTGCGTACCCTTCATTGCCTTTAGAAATTCAGTTAGCATACCTAGAGTTGCAAGCGTGTCTTTTTCCGAAGCATCCCTTTGAAGTTGAATGTCTTCAATTTGCTTTTTAAGGTACGCAATTTCGTCTTTCTTTTCGTCCCAAACTTTTTTACCCGCGCCAATCAGTAACTTAACCGCCCAAATAATAACAGCCGCCCCGACTAATATAATTAGCCACATAAGGTTATTAATGTCCTTCGGTAGTGGTGTGTTTATAACGTCCAAAGCATTCATCTTTTACAGCTCTAGTCTTTTGGTTTAAAGGCATCAATTCCAAGTAATGCCGTACCGTTTCCAAGTATTGCTAAAATTAGCATTGAATCTATTTCGTAAAAGTCAAAACCATCACAAATAGACATACCAAGTCCCACAACGTAAGAAGTAAAACCTAATATCCTTTTGCTTACTCGTTCCTTAATCATAGCGTAATTACCCTATAAGTGGCATATATTGTAATGTCGGAGTTACCTAGCGTTGGATTTCCCGTTGGAACATAAACATTAATAGGTTCGTTATCCACTAACTGAAAGCCTTCTGACGTTCCCGTTTCGATAATGAATCCAACATTTGAATCTACCGTTTGCGATATTATTTTCTTCGCTTGTGATGAAACACCCGTATTTGCAATTAACTCAATGTTTGTATTAACCGCGTAGGCAACTGAATTAAATGTCATTGCCAAATTAGCACTCAATATCTCAATAGCAGTTCCTGCCCCTTGCGCTGGTATTAACTCAATAGGCATAGTGTTAAGAGTTAGGACATTAGCCGAAGCTATATCTAACTTTACTTCTTTAATCACAACACCGTTACTATCTGCGTTTTCTGCAACCTTCAATACGTCAGGTATCAACTCGGCTAATGTTACCTGTGTCCAATAAATACCTTCACTTGGAGTTTGGCCTGAATGTGAGCCAATCGCCTTCCAAATTCTTGAACCGTAACCAGCGAACTGTTTGTAAATATCACTTGAACTTGCATCGTAAGTAGTACCAGCATCGTAAGGCGTTACGTTAGCACCGCTTACAACCGATTGAACGACATCATACATAGCCGTTACTCTCGCATCCCATTCGGCATAGGTCAACTCCGAACCTTTATTAGTTAGTGGTGGGTGCGAAGTGTCCCGCAATACCAAAGAATCTAACTCACTTAATACACTCATATCGCTTTCATTCTAAATCCGTAACCTTTGTTTTTTCTCACTCCACAATCATAAAGCGGGTAGATGTCCGAGTAGTTATTTAGAAAGTCTATTAACTCTTGCTCGTATGCTTTCGCACCGCTTCTAGTTTGCGCTATCATTTGTGTTCTTTGCGCCCCGCTAATGCGTTCGCTATTCTCTAATTGCTTTTGTACAAATCCTGAATTAGTTGATTTAACACCATCAACCACCAACAACCGCGCATAGACATAATATTTTAACACCATTTTCAACCCCGAAAACTGAATAGGACTATCCAACCCATTAGGTGTGTAAACCTTTCCATCCAACAACTCAACATACTTTGAATCTGTTACGTTATTCATCATATCGTAATAGAAAGCACTGCCCATTACTGGTTTAACATCAAACTCTTGCGCTTCTAAGATTATAGGGTCTATATCCCTAGAATCTAAGTTTTGAGTTAGGTGCTTGTTTTCCGTGAAGTCCGTTAAATTGATTAAACTTTGATTGCTCATGGCGTTGGTTCAATTTTAGGTTCATCACTCATATCTAACGGCTTAATCTTAAAGCTACCTTGCAACATATCGCTAAATAAATACTCGTAAGCCTCCTCTAGCAATGCGCGTTCGTCTGATGTCATTTTATTGTAGAACGTTACAGCATCCTCTAGTTGACTTTGCAGCCCTAGTGTACCCGCAATCGCATCTAAGAAAACCGTAGGAATAGCAAACACCTTTCTAATATTGTCCTGTGTTGACTTTTCGTGGTACTCGAATAGTTTGTCGTTGTTTTGATGTGTGAACGGTAGTAATTCAGGTTTTTGTTCGGGGGTTTCTGCGTCAATCAACATAATTCGATTGAAGTTTTCAGCCCCTTGAAAATCCTTAACACCTTCGACAAACTCCTCGTTTATTTCTTCCTTGCCTTCATCTTGTCCATACCTTACAAGCATATGACTAGCCATGAAACTACCTGAAATATTACGGTACTTGAATAGCTTTATCTGGCTATCCGTTTCAATATCTTCTAGTTCGCTGTCATAGTGGCATAAAGGATATTCTACTTCACCCTCTTTACCGTGGTAATATACTTGGCCTTTGTACTTTTCAATACCTCCAGCCGCTTCAATCTCTTGTTTAACTACTTCGGGGTTTGGATTGTAAAGATTAATGTAATCAACGCGCTTTTTATCAATGCGCTTGTAAACCTCTCTATTCCAATCATCATACAACGCTATTTTAACGGGGTTTTTGTCCTCATCAATAGCAATTCTACAATTAGCAAAAGGTACTGCGTTAGCCGTTGCCTTGTTCCCGTTTATGTCGTAGTTAAAATGAACCGAAAACCCGCCATAAGTAGCGAAGTCTTTAGCGTTCTTACGTAATAGCTTATCAGCCGTAACTCTACCGCCATCAACTATTAACCCGCCAAGTGCCGTATCTTCAAAACCAGCACCGTTAACGAATTTATAGAATATGTCAACACACGTATTAGCAACCCCCGAACCATTGACAATATCAACGACTCGTTGAGGGTACGCATTATCAACATCATAATTGATTATACCTAACGAACGGTCATCACGCCTAACTATTCGCTTTTGTATCTTGCTAACATCAATACGCATTACTTCTTAGCCTTTGGCTTTCGGCCTCGTTTCTTTGGTTTTGGCTCGTTTGAAGGCAACTTGACTTCCTTCGCTGCTTTTGGATAAGTATTGTCCGTGCCGTATTCTTTAACGGCTTTCTTTGGTTTATTTGATGCCTCTAAGTCTTTTAGCAACTCCGAACCGTTAACAAAGCTGCGTGAGTGATTAGCATTAGCCTTAACCATATCCAACGCAATTGCATCTGTAATATTCGCGTTTGTGTAGTGGCTATTCTTAAACCCTACCACGCGATTGTCTTTTAACTTGTATTTCCTTTCCATTGTCATAAACTTTAATTGCTTATCTGTTTTCAATTTTAACTCAAAGTAAGCATCAAGAACACAATTCTTACACTTACCAGCACCAACCGTTTTGCCAGTTAGAACTTTGTACGCTTTAATAAACTTCTTTACGTACTCGTTTTCTTTGTCAACCTCAACATTCGGTTTAAAGTGAGGCTTAACCTCTTCTAATAACTCAACTACTTGTTCAAATGTCATGTTTCAAATTTAAACAAAAAGGCGGCATCTCGTTTGCCGAAGTGCCGCCTCTCTTAATGTCAATTAACGATTAAAGTAAACCGTCAACTATTGCTTTAGTAGTTGCAAAATCAGTATCATACAATGTATGCGGTAGCGTTGAGGGTTTGCTAATGTCATCATTCTTAATTAGAATGTTGTAAGCACCTTGCGTTTCAGCATCTGCCAAAATACGCTCCAATTCTTGCAATCTCAAACCCGTTTCTAATCCGTAGATTTCAAATGCTGCTTCACCGTCCGAGCCTTTGTGGTTGTTTTGAACAATTGCCACAACTAAAGCACCGTCTAACTTGGTTAGTTGTGCTTTCGCGTCTGGTGAGTTACTGAAACATTTGAATCTTACTTCATGGTCGTAACCATTTACGTACCGACCTTTAACAAGTGCCGCTCGTGGTTCGTTTGAGTTGTTTAGTCCTTCAAAGTTAAAGCCAGTTCCCGCGCCCGAAGTGATATTAGTTACAATCAACGGATTAGTACCATCGTAAGTAACTGCTCCGTCAATATCTGCGAAGTTGACTAAGATTAATCTGTCGTTAGCCCCACCCGTTGGCGGATTGGCGCAATCGTACGCTATTCCAGCCGTTAATGCATCACACGTTGCCATATCTTCTTTTCTTTATTTGATTAGTATGCTACTTGAATCATGTAATCTTCAAGCACTTTCGCGTCTAGGTTTGCACCGAAATCGAAGTAAGTTTTCTTTTCCTTCTTATCGTAGAAAATATCCACTTCTGAAAGGTTGCCTTCTTCTTCCGTACCAAATGCTAAGTTTTCCTTAGTAGTCAATAGCATTCTGTGAGGTAGGTAGTAGTTTAGCTCCGTTCCGATTGTTCGCTTGTAACCTTGAATCATTCTGTCCCAAAAAGAGAAAGCATAAATAGTTACACCCATTCTCTTCATTACCGTAATACCATCTTGCAAGTACTCAAATGCAACTGGAATACCGTTACCAGCAGCCGCTTCTAGCTCTCTTACATATTGGTCGGCAACTGATTGAGTTACGATGATAACTTTATTTGCGTTATCTCGTAATCTGTAATCAGCTTCGAAGATTAGATTCTGCAAAGTAGTAGTTACCATATTTGCAGTTGTATCGGCCGCGTCAAACGCTTGGTCTGCGAATGTCAATTCAGCATTCTTAGCAGTTAACCCAGTTGTCTTACGTGAAGCATTTCCAGCAACAATAGCGTATAGTTGTTTCCAAATACCATCGAAGGCATTCCAACGCTTTGCAACGAATCCAGCCGTTACGAACGTACCACCACCCGCAGTATCGTCTGCCGCAGTATCTCCAAACCATACAAGACGGTGGAACATTTCAGCGATAGCATCTTGGTAACGCTCAACGAAAAACATTCCGAACTCGGTTGATGTTAAGTCGCCCTTAGCAACTCCATTTTTAAGTCCGTAAACGAAGAATGTTTCTAGTAAATCGTCCCAACATTCGCTGAACCTATCGTCAATGTATGCTGGATTCCAAAACTTTTCAGTATTGGTAATTGTTCCATCATTCTCAATTGGTGAACAACTAGAAGCGTCATGCTTCTGCCCTACTAATCCTGAAAGACGGCCAAGAAAAGCAATTTGCTTCTTTGCCTTAATTCCTGAATACGGTGTAAGAAGTTCGTTAATCGCTGGTTTAGCGAATACTTGCTCCATGATTCCTTCGGAGATGTCTTTAATCTCTTCTCCGTTGAATGTTAAATCTGCTGCATTTATAATGTTTGCCATGCTTTCCTTTTATTTAGCTTGTTTGTCTTTTAATGCTTGTTTGATGCCGCTTTGTTCTTTAGACGGCTCAACTTCTTTTTTCTTGAATGCTACTTTTTCAGCTTTTGGCTTGTACGTTGATTGTAGCTTTGCCATTGCTTGTACGTCTTTCTTTAAATCTTCTAACGCTACCTTAATTTCTTCGTTTTCAGATTTCAATGTTTCGTTTTCAGTTTTTAATGATGCAACCTCTTCTGTTTCTTCAACTTCATCTTCAGCCGCCAGTACGTCTGTAATCACACCACCAACTACTACTAATTGTCCTTGTGGAAATTTGTACGTACCGTCTTCTACCGCTTCACCGTCTGCCATTGCAATTGAATCTCCAATCATTGGAACATCAATATTTGCATCTCCTTCGGGGTCGGTTACAACAACATCAACTCCATCTTCTGTGGTTAGGTCTAATGCTACCTTTTCAATGTTAAGAGCAATGCTTTTGCCTTCCTTGGTTTCGGGCTTATCTTCACCCATAGCCGCTATTTTCTCGCCTATGGTTTTTAGCATTGATTTAATGCCTGTGATTTCTTCTTTTACTTCTGACATACCGTTTTCTTTTTTTGTTGGTGTTAATAGTGCCACCGCTTGCATGGTTGGCGTAATTATTTCAGATACGAATCCAAACTGTTTGCATTGTTCGGCTGTTAATGCTGTTTCTTGTTTCATCAACTGTTCGAGAGCCGTCTTATCCATTCCCGTTGCCTTAGAATACATTGAAACCATTTCGCCCTGTGTCTTGCCTATTTCAGCCGACATCAATGCTAGTTCGTCCGTGTTCAAAGCAATGCCACGTTGTAACGAAAACATTGGTTGATGGATAAGGTATTGTGTTCCTTGCGCTATTTGTCTTCGCTCAACTGGAACTGACAAATGAATCTCCGTAGCTATTGAAGCACATTGACCATCTGCAACCGTATAAATGTTTGGTAATGATTTGAGGTATTCGGAAATTTTACGACCTACGTCAACGCTACCCCCTGGACTTGTAATGTGGCAAAATATCTTTTCGGCTTCTTTGTTCTTATGAACTTGCGAAACGACATCAACCAACTCTACACCCCTAACATCAATAGTACCGTCTTCTTTGTGAGATGAGCCTATTTGTCCTTCGATGTACACGTGTCCAATCATGCCTACAAAAGTGGCTCATGGCTTGCAATGTGTTACTATTGAGTTTTTGAAGTGGACATACCTACTCTATACATCCATCTTCCTAAGTGCAACCCATACCGAATTGTCGCTAACCTCGAACTGGTCGGCTGTTGCCTTAACCGCGTGTGTTTTAATCAACCCTTTCTGCCTATGTACTAAGTATGTCATGTAAATATCCTTGTCCCTTAATACAGTCCAAGAAATAAAGCCAGCCCGAAATAATTCTAACAGTTCACCCGACTTATCTAGTTTCTCAATTATCGCTATCATATAGCTAAATTTTGTTCGGTTCTAATTTGTCTGCCCTGCACCTCTTGGAAATCCTCAATAACTAGAACTGGTTGATATTGTGCAATCGTTTGAGATAGTTCTGCGTTGGCTTGGTTGTCTCTTATCATTGCACTACTACCTTGAACCAATCCACCTGCTGCAAACTTAGGAAACAAAGTATTTGATGAACCTTCACCGTTATACCAATCAACACCCCCGCCCAACTTATTCATCATTGATAATTCACGTGGAAACATAGCCGTAGTCCTTGCATTGTTCACACTTTCACCATTGGATAACTTAGCATCAATACTATCACTTGTACCCGTTCCCGCGCCTGACACATATCCACCCTTTGCAAATGCTGGCGGGGGTGGTGGTTTTTGACTTGCAACAACTCCAATTTGAACTGCACCCGTTGCGGCTGCTAACGCTGCCAATACAATACCAGCATAAGGCGTAGGATTAGACATTTGAGCCATTACAGCCGTTGCAGTATTCGCAACTGCTAAAGCTATCTGTAACGCTTTGGCCGTCTTAAATTGTGCTAGTTCTACCTTGTACCTTTCCTTTGCAGCTTTCTTGTCAATAGCTGCAATCTTGTCTTTCTTCTTTTCTTCTGATAGTGTACTTTTTTCAACGGCCGACTTTTCGGCTTCGGCTTGGTTGTCAATTTCTGTTATTCTATTATCTGCTGCCGCTTGCGTTGCCGATTGAACCGCTTGCAATGCCCCACTAATAGCCGTCAAACCTAGTTGCATATCTGCAATTTGGTCTTCTGACAATCCTAAACTTTGAGCCGCTGTCTTTTGTTCGGGGTTAGCTAAAGTATCTTGTAGTTTCTTTATCGTATTCTCAACCGATTCTAAATTCTGCTTTTCCTTTTCGGTCAAAACATCATCCAGCATAGCTTCTTCACGCATCAATGCTAAACGCTTCTGCGCAAACTCTAAAGCGATTTGATACTTCTTATTCTGTAAATCTCGTTCGTTATCTATTGACAATTCAGCCGCTTGAATATCTAACTGCTCTTGACCGTTGAGTAAGTCAATTTGATTATTGAAAGCCTCGGCCTTTGCAGCCCTATCAATCGCGGCTAATTCAGCTTCATACTTTGCTCGTTCGGCTAATTGTTTAGCGTACTTCTTTTCGTCAATTGAACCAATAGCATCAGCCGAAGCTGTGTATGCAACCGTTTCGTCTTCAATGCTTCTTAGCTTTTCAAGTAAAGCCTCACGTTCAATAAAAGCTATTGCCTCGGCTTGTTCTTCTGCGTTGGCGATATTAATAACCGATTGTGATTTCTTCAACTCGGCCGCTTCATCAATTGCCGCGCGTTCGTCTTGGTAGCCTTTTTCAATCGCTTCTAGTCGTTCTTTTTCGGCTTTCTCTTCTTCTTCGCTTAGTTTCTTCTTTTCGGTTGCCGCTTCTTTTAATAATGTCCTTTGGTCACGTATCAATGAATTAACATTAACCAACTGCTCCGACCTTTGCCCCGTTATACGTTCTTCAATCTCTAGTATCTTGGTTTCAGCATCAGCAATCTTGTCTAAATTTTCAGTACTTTCTCCTTCAACTGCCGCACGTTGTTTAGCTATCTCTAAAGACCTAT
>CAKZMU010000083.1 GCA_937129145.1 uncultured Lacinutrix sp.
ATATGATGGATTTCCTGTATTTCGGGATAACTGGCTAATTTTGCCATGGTCTTTTCTTCACCATCATATCCAACATCCAACAATATGAGTGCACATAGATTGGAATTAACTTTTTTGGGTTCAAGTACTGCGCGCCATGCTTTAATTATACCGGAGGAGGTTAACCGCCTTACACGTTCATTTGCGGTTGAAACCGATACACCAACGGCAGCTGCGATCTCTGCGCTTGAAGATCTTCCGTTAGCTTGAACTATTTTGGCTATCTTCCTGTCTATTTCGTCCATAACAATAAATAATCCTATTTTTTACTGATGATTCGAAAAATTTAATTGTATATATGTGTAAAATCAAGAAAAAATTTATAATTTTATTGCGGCGCCTAATAAAGAGGGCATCTCAGTGGTGATAATATGAACGGGAATTCCTTCTACATAACTTCGCATCGGACCTTTATTATGAAAGTGCTTCATGAAACGTTTCATATCTATAAAATCAACTATTCTTGGAATAATCCCGCCCCCTATGTAAATGCCGCCCCGTGCCCCGTGGGCCAGTGCAATGTCACCAGTAATCCTGGCAAGCATATTGGTAAACATCATGAGTGTATTTATGCAGGTTTCACATTTGCCAGATTGTGCGTATGTTGTTATTTCAGCTGCTGTGCGTGATGGTTGATCTGGATCTTTTAGAAAGTCGTATATTCGTGTAAGACCCGGGCCGGAAAGAAAAGTTTCAATAGAAATATGAGTGATGCTCTTCTTGTAATGGCGCATGAGTTTATATTCTCGTTTGGATCTGGAGCCAAAGGATATATGACCAATTTCTGTGGGGACTGCGGACACATTATTTTTATAAGGGACGCCAATTGCTGCGCCAAGACCAGAGCCGACACCGAACGCGCCAAAGGGGGCGCCGTCTAATCCGGTTGTGACCTTTGAAATTGTTTTAATGTCATTGGTGTTTAAGTGGGGAATAGCATAAATTAATGCCTCGTAATCATTGAGGAGCGTGACATTTTCAAAATTAAATTGTTTAATATCAAAATAAGAAAAAAATTCAGCCCTACATTCGTACTCAAAAGAAAAGTCCTTACAAATCGTTGATTTATAAGGACTTTTAAACTTAGAAGCGGTCTGGACGGGACTCGAACCTTGCTCAACGAGCCCAGTCGCTGTGGCACTTCTGCCAAATATCTTCATTAATGTTGACGATTTGTGAACTAATTCCCGTAGGTAATAGTTTCTTTTAATTCGTCTGATGCAAAAATAGTAATTCTTTTCAATTAATAACATTTAAAATCAAATAAATTGAAACGTTTTAGGTCGTAGAAACTAACAATTCACTTCTAAATTTAAGAGTCTGTTTTATAATAAAATACTCTATTGATTTAAAATAACTTTCCTGACGTAGATAATCTGGAGAGTTTATTATCATACAATATCACCGCAATTTAAACTCGTAAAATACTTCCATCAAAAGACTACGGCATAAAGCCAACACTTCTTCCCTACTCATTTATTCCGTTTCCTTTTGAGCCAAGATTTTATCTTCCGTTTGGTTCCTGCTTAAATATTGTTTAATCTAAAATTTAAGTATTATGACAACAAAAGCAAGTACCACAAGTAGAAACGGTAAGGCAAGTACAGCCGTTAAAAAGGAGGTCAAAGAAAGATTGACACAAAGGGCAATTGGGCTTCAAATTCAGAACCTGAGTATTGATAAGGTAATTCCCGACCCAATGCAACCAAGAAAGACATTTAACGAAGCATTACTGCAACAGCTTTCTGAGAGTATAAAAAAGCACGGTGTACTTCAACCTATTACTGTCCGTAAATCTGGAAAAGAGTATATCATCGTGATGGGCGAACGTAGGTTTCGTGCCAGTAAGTTGGCAAGCAAGAAAACGATACCCTGTATCGTGAGAACTTATAAGAATAATGATGTTCTAGAAGTTCAAATCATCGAAAATCTACAGAGACAGGATGTAGAACCGACCGAAGAAGCGGAGGCAATTGCCTTTCTGAGCGAGAAATATGCACCGTCTGAAATTGCAAAACGATTAGGGCGAAGTGATAATTTTATAAGACAGCGTTTAAAATTAGCTGGTCTCATAGAAGGGTTTAAGCACTTTGTACGTAATGGAGATATGACCATTTCCCTAGGGATTGGTATTGCGCTATTCGAGCCGGAAGAACAACAAATGATGCTTGAGACTATGGGCGAAGACTTCAATGTCCATCAAGTCAACAGAATGATTAAAGACCAGACCTTTGATTTAGAAAAAGCACCTTTTGACGTAGCTGACAAGAAATTGATTGTAAAAGCTGGAGCTTGTAATGAATGTCCTTTCAATGCAGCAAATCAAGGTAATCTGTTCGGGGATGGTAAAATGGTATGTACAAAATCAGCTTGCTATGAATCGAAGAAAAGCAAGTCGTTCTTGAACCTGCTTGAGAAATCAAAGAAAGAGAATATTATTCTTATTCCGGAGATACAAAAGTATTGGGCAGACGAAGAACGAAATCAGCTTGTTATTGCCCAACTGGAAAATAGTGGATTGAAAGTCTATCTTCTCGATGATGTAGAAATAATTGAGCGTCCTATCGAACCTACAATAGAGGCAATCAAAAAGGAGTACCAGCATTACGATTATTCTGAAGAAGAATTAAAGGAGGAATATAACGTTGCGCTTGAAAAATACACAGAGGAATTGGAAACATACAATTCTGCAAAAGAAAATGGATTTGTAAATGGTATCGTTTTCCATCCTGAAACATATAGACACAAAGAAGTCTTTGTAAAGATTGTTGAAAAATCAAAAAGTGTATTGACTACACACTCAGCACCATTGGCCGATAGAAAAATGGCTGATTGTACCCCTGAAGAACAAATTATTAAAATCAACGAAAGGGAAATCCGCAAGAAGCAAATCGATAACAACAAGCAGTTTGAAGAAGTTGTCGAAATGATAAGAGATACCAAATACATAGAAACCAAGAAAACGCTTTCGGTAGATGAAATGGTGGCTTTCTCAATATCGCTATTTGAAAATAATGTTGACTATATGAGCCAACAGAAATACTTTTCAGGACTGTTAGGCGATACCTCAAAGATGACGAGAATTGAACTTATCGAAAATTTCAAGAAGAAGTTCAAAAAAGAAATCTTCCATAAGTTAATAAGGTATATCCTAACGAAACAAGTACATTTTGGCGAAAGTAATCACGTCAATAATTTAACCAATATTTCATTTTACAATGCAATGCAGGGTTACTATAAAACAAAGATTGCAAATATTGAAAAGGAATATACAGAAAGAAGAAACAAGCGTGAAGGACGCTTGAAAGAGCGAATAGCAGTTCTTGAAAAGCAAATTCAGGAGTTGAACGATTAGCTTTTGTTGTTTGAAGAAGGGTCGGCATCCGTGCTGGCTCTTCTTCTTTTTTTTGATAATACTTTGGTAAAAACAGCTATGAGGTAGAATAATAATCAATCAATAGTAACGCAAAGATAAACTCGTAAAATACACCCATCAAAAGACTACGGCATAAAGCCAACGCTTCTTCCCTTACTTATTTATTCCGTTTCCTTTTGAGCTGAGATTTTAGCTTCCGTTTGGGTTACCGCTCAAATATTGTTTAATCTAAATTCAAAAGCTATGTATTTACAAAATTTACAACAGGATGAAATCTTTGTTCCATCAGAAATGAAATCCTTAAAAACTTTGACGCAGATGGAATCCAGACGTGGACTTGAAAACGTCATAATTTCCAATGGAAAAATTGTCAATGTAGTATCGAACAGCTATGGACACATTCCGAATCTATTGTTCTTCAAGAAAGCTGAAGAAATGCTATCCGATGCACAACTGAACTATCATAAACGTACCATCAACAAAAATGACAGGTCGTTCATTACAGATTTCATTATTGACGATAAGAGTCAGTTTTCTGTAAAAAATAAAGAAGATTTGATACTGCCGATGCTTCGCTTTAAAAACTCTTATGACGGTAGCGAAAAGACCTCTGGCCACTTCGGATTTTACCGAAAAGTATGTTCTAACGGACTGCACGTTTCTCAGGCGGAAATCGAGTTTTCCATAAAGCATAGTAAGAATAATACGCACTTGATTATGCCAAGATTGAACAACTTATTTGACAAGTTTTTGGATAATGAGTTTTATACCATTACTAGGAAGTTCGATAAGATGAAGGAATTTAAAATCATCGATACAAAGGAGTTCGTAAAGGCCATTCTAGACAAAACTAAACTGTTTAGATACGAGTGTAGCGATAAGAATAGTGACCCTTCAAAAAAGTCTCGTGAGGTTATCGAGATTTTGAATTATGAAGCCTTATTGCTCAATGAAGAACCGAATCTATGGTTAGGCTATAATGCCTTTAACTCGGTTTTGCACAATACATTGAAGAAGAGTTTTGGCCAACAAGAACGGTTAGATAAAAAATTATTCGATGAAGTCTATGAAATGGCTTAGGAATATTTAAAGGTTTATCCAGTACCTATCTAAACTGGATTTTCTCTTACATCTAAAATCTAAATATTATGAATAATATAAAAACAGTACAACTTGACTTTGGTTTTGAGTGTGAACCGATACAAGAAAAGGAAAAAACATTGAAATCTAATAAAAAGCGTGATAACGATTTCGTCTTCAATTTTATGGATTGTCTTACCAGCCCAATCGTTGTTTTTAAATCCGCCTGGCAGGATATAATTCCTAAAGACATACTTAAAAACATAAAATTATCAAGACTATTATGTTCAATGCAACAAGAAGAAATGGCTTCACTTACTGAGGCTTTAGCATATATGATGCCTAGAACTTACGAAGCACCAATGCCCACAGAATGGGTAAATATTTATACTTGGCTGGGGCTTCAATATGCGAGTCAGTTTAAGAATAAGGACCAGTTAGGCGCAATGAAAGAAATAGCAACCAACAAACTTTCAGAATATGAAACGGGTCTTTTGAATAATTTGAGAAGATGGATTTATGATAAAAGAAGAAAGGCGCTAAAAGATAAATTGAAAAGTGCTGAAAAATCAGAGGCAAAGATTTTACCTAAAAATCAGGAAGTACTTTTTTAAAGAGTAAGTTGAGACCGTTCTAACCAACAAGCCCGCAAATAAATTGCGGGCTAAAATACTTTCGTATCTGCGGATAGAGAGAGATTCGAACTCTCGGTACAGTTTCCCGTACGCCTGAACTTCAATCAGGAGCCTTCGACCACTCAGCCATCTATATTTTAACCCTTAATCTATCCTTTTTTCGAATAAACTGGCTTGAGATAACAAGTTCTAAAACCAATGGGCGTGAAATTATGTATTCCTAATAAGTTAGCAATTTCCTTCGTTGTAGCAGCAATAAACCCCGAATTATTGATTCCATCAACAAATCTTCTTAAATTGTCCTTCAATAAATTTAAAGAATCTTCATCGATAACACGAGTGTTTTCGCTTGTATTTACATTCCACCCTTTTATGTTTGGCGGTTGCAATGTAACCAAATTATGATTAGCTGCTGGTCCGTAAAGATTCTTAAACCACTCACCAGAGCCTAGAAGTTGATTAATGTTATCTCTAGTGATAACGTCGTGTACTGCCCTTGATTTTGCTTCTAGCACAAGATAATGCTGGTCGGTCATTACCCATAGAACATCTGGACCATTCCCAAACTCAGCTTCTGGTTCTTGTGCATAAAAACCAATTAAGCTTCCAATTTCTGCCAAAGCATTTTCAAATTTAGTATGCGGTATATCTTGGCTGAAACTAAGATTTTCAAAGAGACTTTCAATATACATTTTAAAATCTTGTGATGTCTCAAAGCGTTTAATAAAATGAAGCACCTGTATAGCCTGCCCTTCGTTAGCTGTAATCTTGGTATAGCTATGACCATTTTTAGATTGAAGCATGTGCGAAGTCGTTTGGGCTGCTTTTAATTGTAAATCATTTGATTTAGGAGCATTATCAAGAAATAAATAATTGGCAGACTTTTCAAAATACCAACCACGCTGTTTAGAAGTTAAATCTACCGAGTCCACAATATCATTTAAAATAAGGTTACTAGCACCTTCATAGTCCCTTCTTCTAAATTGGTCGATAGCTCTTGATTCTACATCAGCAATTTCTAAATTCTTCAAAATTCGGTCATCTGTTTTATCTACTTCGATTTTGGACAATATATCTGAGTGGTATTCTCGCCAACTCATATCTTGCACCAAGCACAGACTTGCTGTTTCTTTAATTGTTTTTAAAGCATTGTCTTTAGACTCTTCATCTAAAAGCGAAAGCCCCAATTTAAGCTGTTCTCTAGTTACAGGAGTGAAGTACTGAAGATTAGATTTGTTACCTACAAATTGTAGCAAGTCTTTACCCATTAGAAATACAGTACAATAATCACTTCCAGACCTTACCGCCCTACCTAATCCTTGTTCTATTATTTGTGCTTTTAATGATGCTTTTACAGATTCCAAACGTAGTTCTGCATATAGCTGTTCGTAGGAGCTGAATGATGGGTAACCATCAAGAATAAGTACTCGACACATATCCCCATTCAAATCAACACCATCATACCTATTAACTAGTACATAGAATAGCCCCTTCTTTTTCTTTAGCTTGCCGATATCTTTATTGATACTTTCATTTTCAATTATTTCAGCGCCGATGTCTTCCCATTTGGTTGCCCGTTCCGAAGATGGCGTCAGTACCATAACATTAATTCCCGATTTAGAATAATCTTTTGCTAAGGCCATTATTTGCTCATCGGTTATTCTCGAATCAAATCGCTGTGGCGCTAGGATTAAGCGTTGTCCTACATCTTTACGGTCTTTAGGTATCAGAGCATTTTTAATACTATTTTTATCAATTCCTAAATCTTTTATCAAGTCTATTTGGTCTTCAAATGTTGCTGAAAGAATATATCGGTGTTTTGCTTCATTAAAAGCTCTTACGTTATGAAATGGCACATAAGCAGGTGCTATTTCTATACCCCTTGGACCTACGTAGCAATCATAAGACTTTAAATCGTCGGCAATCAATCCCCATTTGAAAAATAATTCATCATCATCACTAAATTCACCAATGAGCTCGATTAATTCCTCATTTCGTGAGAGCCAAGACCAGTAAGGAACTTTTAAGATTTTAGCGTAAGGGTCACCTTGTATTAGTCTGTGATAAGTACCTGGAGCTTGATATTTTAAATCCCCTTTAAATAACTTGAGTAATCTCTTGGATAAATCGTGACCGAAAGGAATTAACAATGTTGTAGCATCCCTAGCTTTATCTAGACATACGTGTGCATCATCGAGAACAATAGAACCCACATCAATGTTATCTCTTTCAAAAATTGAGCGGGAATTGAATAACTTTTGAAATGTGCATAGGAGTATAGCCTTAGAATTTAAGAAATCATCAGGAAACACACTTCTTTGCCCTGCATATTCAACTTCACAAACAGGTATTCCGTATAAATTTGCTTGAATTTTAGCCTGTTCCAAGAGTTGTTTATCTGGGCAGAGATAAAGACTTGGTCCAACACCTTCTATCATTTTCGAATACAACATTAGCAGGCTTACTAACGTTTTACCAGAACCCGTATTCATTTTACAAAGAACATCTCGTTGGGCTCTTATAATATGCCAAGAGTTTAATACTTCTTCTTGAATTCCTCTGAGGTAAGCATATCCCTCTTTATGAAATAAGGTTTGAAATAGTTCAGTTGGTTCAAAATTGAGTTGTTTTGGCGTTGTATCTTCTAGTTTTTTCTTAAATATATTCATCAATTCAGCGATTATTTTCTTGACCAACAAAATAGTAAAATTTGGTCAATGCTTGTAAGTTATTTTAACATAAATACTTACATAGTCAAATTAGAAATATTTAATTATCATTTTAAACTTTGGTAAATAAGTATATTCTATTTTTATAACCCACTCAGCCCATTCCCCTTCATTTCGCGAAAAGCTACAATCCGAGAAAAGAGCTTCATTATACAGGTCTTGGACACAATCCCCAATTTCCGCTTTCCATTCCGCTAACCCTTCCCGATGCTCTGGGAAGGAACACTACATTCCCGAGCCAAAATTGTGAATTAAGTCCGCCTTTTCATCGGAAAGACATCACTTCGATTTTCTTAACAGGATTTTCGGCGCGGTCTTCTTGAGCCCTCACTCGAAAATCCTTAAAAACCGAACCGCTGCCTTACACATTTTAAGGGGTTTATAATGGATAAAGCCTTAATTGTTTTTCGGGTCGTCGAAAAACAGGCACGACATAACCAATTCTAATTTAACCACAGCTACTTATTTCGCTTAACTGTCGGTACGCTCAAACGCAACTGCGTTTAAAAGAATTGCTAATGCCCTTATGGAACTTGTCAAGACTATACGAGTTTTAGTGAAAAATAAGGTTTCTACTTCCTTGAAAATCTAAGGATTTTACTACGTCGCAAACACACCTGATTTTACCCTAAAAGTCTTGACAAAACCCACTCTATCCATTGTGCGATGCACAGAAGAAAAGAACAAACACCCCTTAAAATTTAATCTGTTTTAAATCAATAGGGTAAATATAAATCACTTAAATATTTTATTATGAGTACTATTAAAAATCACGTACAGTTAATTGGAAATGTTGGACAAGAACCAACCATTACGAACCTTGAAAGCGGAAAGAAAGTAGCCCGTTTTTCACTAGCCACAAATGAGTATTACAAAGATAGTAAAGGCGAAAAGCAAACAGATACGAATTGGCATACAATTGTTGCTTGGGGCAAAACTGCTGAAATAGTAGAAAAGTATGTTGCTAAAGGAAAAGAAGTTGGAATATCGGGAAAACTAAAGACCCGAAGCTACACAACGGATGATAACGAACAACGCTATGTTACGGAAGTTGTAGCCGATGAAATCCTTTTACTTGGAAGTAAAGGCGATAAGTAAACCTAAAATTAAAGAGGGCGTTCCTCTCGAAAGTTGCGCCCTCTTTTTTCATTATTCACATTTTAAATACTATAAACAATGAAAGCACAAGTTAACGAAATAAAGATTAGCTACAAAGGGGGTTTGAAATCATCTAAATGGCAAAAAATTGGTAGTTCGCAAGATGCAGCCGAACTTCTTTTTGAGGATTGGGATAAAGATACTATCGGAATACAAGAAACCTTTAAGGTGGTTTTGCTGAACAATAGCAATAAGGTAAAAGGGGTCTATCAACTTTCACAAGGCGGTATAACAGGAACATTAATAGACCTACGAATATTGTTTGCGGTTATATTGAAATCTCTATCCGTGGCAATAATTTTAACGCACAATCATCCAAGTGGAAAATTACACCCTAGTGATGCGGATAAGAGACTAACGAGCAAAATTAAAAAGGCATCAAAGCTATTCGATATTACCATTCTTGACCATTTGATATTTGCACCTGATGGGGATTATTACAGTTTTTCTGATAATGGACTTTTGTAAAACTGAAAGCTATGATTTACATTAAATTTCAAGATTTGAGCGAGGAAAAACAAGAAGAACTTTTTCAGGTTTCTAGGGAACACGTTATACATCTTTTTGGGGAATCCATTCAGAAATATGTTGACGAAACTGGGGCAGATTATGACAAGTTGATAGACGAGGAAATGATTAAAAATCTATACACCTACAACTTCGTTTTCAACATCTGATTTCTTAAAGTTAATTTTTAAGCACCTCTAATCTTAGGGGTGTTTTTGTATGCAATTCACATTCAATTCAAGAAAAAAATGTATCTTTACATTGCTGAAATTCAGCGCACAAATTAAAGTAAGGTTATCCACTTTTCGACTTTCGCCGATACCCTTACATATCGAATAAATCACATATCGGAAAATCATTTTTCCTTGAAAATGGCAATCGGCTTTTTAGCCAGATTGTATGGATTTTTGTCACGCTTGTGCGTGACGAAAAGGAATAGCAAGAGGGTAACACGCTTCGCGATGTTTCGGATTCCTTTTCGTTTCCAAATGGCTGATTACCAGCGATTTGAATATATTTTAATTTCCTGACAATCAACGATTTGCGACAAACGGGCTGTTAACGCCCATTTTTAGGGATGATTTTGCGACAAATCGGCGAAATATGGACTCATTCATTGGAATTAGATTTAAAAAGGAAACTGCAAAACGTTTCCAGACTTTCTCACGTACCTACTTCAAATCGCACACCGAGGCAATGTCCACGATGCTCGATTTTTTCTTCTACAACGAGATTTCCCCAAAAGAAAAATTAGGTCCGACTGGTCGAACTATCGAAGCCAAACTTCTAAAAAGAATCAATGCGGTTATAGCAATAATGCGAGACGTAGAAAAGACCCAAACCAAACCTACCGTAGCAATGATTCAATCTCTTTTTGAAACCCAAGAGCCCACTAAAAAACCGCTTATTGTTGAGAAAAAATATACTGAAGAAAAGAAAAAAGTACGCTTTCGCGAAATCGAGTCTACGAGATTCACGAACGAAAGGGAGAGCGAAGCGGTAAAAGCAAAACCCAAGTAACCAACTCTAAATTTTTGAGCTATGTATATCACAATCACACCCCAAAAATTAGGAACGAATTACTCTCAGAGTTCAGCCGATTTTGTTGGCTACTTAGAGAAAGAAAACGAGGGATTAAAGGAAGTAGATATGGAACATTTTTTCAACCAATATGGCGATGAAATTTCCGCTGAAGAAGTGGTCAAAGAAATCGATGGCAACACCGCAAAATTGAAAAAGAAAGAACCGAAATTTTATTCTATTACGGTCAGTCCTTCAAAGTATGAATTAAGAAAACTTCAGGACAATAGTCAAGATTTAAAACGATACACCAGAGAGCTGATGAAGGATTATGCTGCATCCTTCAATCGGGAAATCAATGGAAGACCAATTTCAATAAACGATATAAAATACTATGCCAAAATTGAACATCAACGAACCTTTAAGGGAACGGATAAACAGATAAAAGAAAACCAATCGTATGCTACAAAAATACTTCAGCTTAAAACCGAAATCCGAAATATTCAGGAAGGACGAGCTGAAGGGAATATTAAAAGGATGGAAAAGGAAATCGCTAAACTGGAACGCCAAGCACCACATCAACAAAATGGAAAACGGATAGTCCAGGGAATGCAAAAAGATGGAAACCAAAGTCATATTCATATCATCGTGAGCAGAAAAGATGCTTCCAATTCAATCAGTCTTTCCCCAGGAAGTAAACACAAAGCTTCGGAAGTTGAAATGCACGGAAAGAACGTAAAACGTGGTTTTGATAGAGATAATTTTTTTGAGAAAGCAGAAAAGACGTTTGACAAGACTTTTGGCTATAAACGCAACTTTGCTGAGACCTACAAAGCACGAAAGGATTTTGTGAAAAACCCCAAGCTTTACTTTGCAGCCTTAATGAAATTACCAGCTAACGAAAAAGCATTGGCTTTCAAAATGATGACGAAAACAGGATTGCCAATCGTTCCAAGTATTCCTGTTACTCAGGCGCAGATTGCACTTCGGGTTTTCAAGCGGTTAAGGCGTGGTGCGGAAGTGGCCATAAAATCAAGTTCCATTGGAATCTAATTAGTATGCAGATAGATAATATCATAACGATACTTTCAATTATTGGTTTGGCCAGTACTGTTTTCTATGTGCTATTTCGAGTAAATAAGTATGCGTTTATTTTAAATATCGCAATGCTTTCATTTCTCGTATTCTATCTTTCTGAAGGGAATGAATTGGTTTCGATAGTATTGTATTTGGTGTGTCCTCTAATGCTAATTAATATAGGATTGTATGTTTTTCTGCATAAGACTGAAGACACACAAAATGGAAACACAAAATACCAAGTCAGTTTTTCTACGAATAAAGGAAGCTTCAAACTAGATAATATTAAACGTGGCGCATCCGTCATCGGATCCGCCGGAAGCGGAAAAACCGAAAGTGTGGTTTATGGATTTCTAAAACATTTCCGGGAAGAAGACTTTTGCGGAATTATTCACGACTACAAGGATTTTGAACTGACCGAAATGGCATATCCATTGTTTAAGGATAGTGATATTCCGTTTAAGGTCATTTCCTTTGATAAAATCATCCATAAGGTAAATCCTATTGCACCTCGCTATTTAGAGAACGAGGAAAGTGTAAATGAAGTGTCACGGGTATTGATTGAAAATCTTTTAGAGCAAAGAGAATCAGGAACGACTGGAACAACCAAATTTTTTAACGATGCAGCTGAAGGATTGATAGGCGGTTTGATTTGGAAACTGAAAACCGACTATGCTAAATATTGTACGCTGCCACATTTGATAGCGATTTATCAAATGTTAGATACGGACAGTCTTATACAGTTTTTAGAAACCAATACCACATCGAGAGCAATGGCAGATGCTTTTATTAGCGGAAAAGATTCAGATAGGCAAACAGCTGGTGTCAAGAGTACATTGGCAAATGCTCTGAAACGAATTAGTACACAGCGCATTTTTATGGCATTGTCCGCAGACGAAGTACCCTTGAATATCAATAGAGAAGAAAACCCTGCGATTATTTCTGTGGTAAACAATCCAAAATATGAAACATCCTATTCGCCCGTAATTGCAACTATTATTCATACCATTACCAAACAAATGAGCGTGCGCAGTCAGAGGCCGTCTTTTCTTTTGATGGAAGAAGCGCCTACCATTCGCCTTTTGAATATGCACCGTATTCCTGCAACCTTGCGTAGTTATGACATTGCTACTATTTATGTGATGCAAGACAAAATTCAGAATGATATGATGTATGGCGATAAAGCAAGCAAAGCAATTTTAAGCAATCTGTCCTATCAATTTTTTGGTAAAGTTAACGACCCAGACACCGCCAAATATTACGAACGCTTTTTTGAAATTATCAAAGACCCAACGAAAAGTATAAGTCGTGGACATAATCTCGATTTTGATACACGTATTACGACTGGAGAAAAAGAAATCCCTAAGATTCGTGCTGATGTTTTCTTCAGGTTAAAACAGGGCGAATTTATAACCTATGCTGATGGAAAGGATAAGAAAGTTCAGTTCAAATTGGCTAATATTCAACGAGAATTACCGAAAGTATCAAAACCATTTTCTCAGGCTGATTTAGAGGCAAATTTTGAGAGGATTTATGAGAATGCGAGGTCTATATTCAAGTAAACCTTAAAATCAATATAGCTGATGGAACTTATAATTTAAACAAATCATATCCCACACCTATGCCCAACCAAGGTTTTCCATCGTATATCCAAGCTTCTGAAACTCTTCCCACACCCTTATCAATACCTGTAAACAAGCCAATACTAATTTTATTCCAACTTTTTACATAACCAAGTCCGAAACTAATTGTGCCAAAAGTTCCTTCCCTATCACCTTGTGGTTGAGTTAATGTGATATCAGTATTAGTCGATTTTAGTTCTACTGCAGAGGAGCCAAGAAATAAACCTATTGTGTTTTTTTTGGTATTTGTTCTATTGCCTATTTTTTTCCTGTGAGTGAATTTTGTTTTCCCCCAAGTCCAACCACCGAAAAGAGCGATGTTTACAGAAGTACTAAACTCTTCACTTTCTACACTAATTTCGGTTATATTTTCAGGGTCAGAAGAATCAAGGGCATCTCTATCTGTTTGAAAACGATATTTCAATGGTATAGTTATAGCCGTAATTGTGTATTCTGTAAAGTGAAAGGTAGCAGTATGGTCATCTGGTAATTTGTAAAACAATTCTTCTCTTGATTCATTGTCTATATTCAGTTTATTTTTAGCTGTTGCGTCAGCTAAGAGTTCTTGTGTGTTTTTGTCCTTTTTCTTTTTATCCCCTTTCTTTTTTGGCGGTATAAACGGCCAGAAATTCACATATAATCTATCGTCTTTGAATAAAAGTCCACCGTCATATGTGTTTTTCTTTGTATTTGTTTTTTCATTATCGTAGATTTTGGCTCTACGGATTACTTTAGCACTTATTAAGTCTATGACAGCCTGATTATTGACGTTCTTGCTATTTATTTCAATTGAATTACCACTACAGTCCGTAAAAACAACCTTAGATAAAAGCTTGTTTCTAACTAAATCTAGCTTTTTTTGTATAATAGCTTTCTCTTCTTTTGTTAATTTTGGGAAGGGTAAACATTCTTCTTTTGATAGAAAAATAACTTTACTTTTTTCAATGTCGGATAAACTGTTATAGTCATAGTCATCTACTTTGTCTTCTAAAAAATCTATGAAATTTTTTATGCCATATCTTTTATAGTAGGTTTCTTGTCCAAAACCACTTAGAGTGACGCAACATAACATTATTAAGTATAAGTTTCTCATTTTCTTTGTTTTATCAATGCAATATATAAATATTGAGTAATTCTAAAATACCCATTGGAGGGTATTTTTATTTATCATAAAAGTTCTGGGAATTTTATAGTTGGAGTATCTATCTCAACCCCTAAATCGCTCAACTTTTGCTTTGTGCTATCTGAAATAGGCTCTAAACAAGATATACACAAAACTTTTCTTGCTCTACTAAAAGCTACATAACCTAATCTAGGATAATCACTTGTGCCTCGGTCTGAATGTTCATCCCTAGTCTTGGTATTTGTTTCCAACCAAAGATTAAGCTCTACTTCGTTTTTGGCAATAGCAAGTATTGCATCTAATTCAAGCCCCTTAAATCTATGAATGTTAGAAACCATAATCGCGTTAGCGTTAGAGTTCGAAACAATTATTTGTCTTAGATTATCTAACTTAAAAGGAATGTTGTTTTTGATAGTAAGACCAAATTCATCTTTTACGAAAGCAGCAAATGAGTTTTCATTTGTTATGACTTCCTCTCGAATGGCTCTTATTATTTGAACAGCCATTATTCTTAAATCAAAAGGTGTAAGTCCTTGCTCGTCACAAAAACTACTTTGGTTAGTTCCTAACGATGATAGCAATGTGTCTTTAATTTCAGAAACTGCAGAAATCTTTGCAGATTTATCTGGAGCAAGAACGTTCCCATTCAAAGCGGCAATCGCTTTATTTACTACATCATTTTTTTTTGAAATGATGCCTCGCTCTTTATATGAAATATTTTCTTTTTCGCATCGAGCAAAGAACTCTGGAAGCATTGTTGTAATATCTTGAGTGGCACTTATGAATTTGACAGGTGTACCAGGTATCTCATTATGACAGTGTTGTTCAAATGTGTTGCTCTCGTAAACTCGTTTGCTAAAATGATTTAAGAAAGTTACAATAGTATTTACCGAGCGTCTATTAAACTTATTCAATATTGTCTCATACTGGTTCATTTTTGAAGCTTTAAGAATCGGTATGTTTTGAAAATTCCTAATGGAAGAATCAAAGCTTTGAATGTATTGTTCGGGGTCGCCAACGCAATATATAATTGTCTTTTTTTCCTTTCTAAGAGATTCTATTATTGAAAACATTTTATTACCAGTGTCTTGAAATTCATCAACATACAAATACTGAATTCTGTTAGCTAACATTTCTTTTATTCTCTGTTTAGCAATAGCTTTTTCGGCTAAACTTAGCGTTTGGTCATAGGTGATGTACCCATCTTTGTGCAAGGAGGTAGTTAATCGACTTTTAATGTAGTTTTTAGCCTTATAATCAGGTGTTTCGCCGTTATTCTGAAACATCCTATTTAAAACATCATCTGTTCCACATTGAATAAACAATTTTTCACCATTAACATCTTGGTTATGCAAACTTGAATATGGAATTACTATAAATCTATTTAAGAAAGAATGTATGGTTCCAATAAACAAATTTGGAGGTATGGCTATCCGCTTACCAAGACGTTTTTTTATATTTTTAGTTGCAGAGTTCGTATAGGTAACAACAATCATATAGCGATGTCGTTCCAAGTATTTAAGCGCGTGGATTATTTCATCCACCATACCGTGGGTTTTTCCTGCCCCAGGACCAGCTATAACGAGTTTTGGTTTAGCTAAATTTCCCATATCTACATTAAAGGGTCTAAAAATTTAATGCTATCTTCAATGTATTTTGGGATAACAAAACCACTATGGTCTTCTGCCAACGTTAACGAAAGTTGCAACGCAAATTCACTTTTGTAATCTTCAATTAAAGCAAAATATCCTTCAATATCAATATCATCTGTACCTAAACCATTTACATAATCTTTCCCTGCATTGGGTCGTACTAATTGAACAACTTTGGACAGAATAATTTTACCGCTTCCAGATTTATTATAATTTATTAAATCTTTTTCAAATGTAGATAGTTCGGAAATTTGTACATCTATTTCGTCTATACCATCATATTTATCTTTAAGTTCTTGAGCTCTATTTTCAGATTGTGTTCCTATATCGCTATCTGTTAATACTAGGCAGTTAGTATGAAAACCGTTTACAATTATTTGAAGAAAATTTTTGAATGCAAGTCCATTAACGTTAACCACAGCACAAGCAGATTGGTCAACCGTCTCACCTGTCTGAATTTTATAGAAAATAGGAAAGAGAAGTTTTTCGGATATTCCTTCTACCAACGCCAATCGCCTCGAATAAAACAAATTGACATTCTCACTATCCAAATACTTTTTCAGGTAATTCACCTGCCTTTTTTCTTCGGCAGTTGTTCCAAAACCTTCCAATATATAATGTGCTTGTACATTATTGTTTTTATAATGAAGGACTACAGTATTTTCAAAATCTATTTTGGTAGTAATATGGTTAGAATGTGAAGTAAGTATGAGCTGTATATCCTTTCTGTAGGTTCCATCCTCTTTTTTTATCAGTCCTTCAAGATTTGAGGCTAAATGATTTTGAAGATTTGCGTGAAGATGTGCTTCTGGCTCTTCGATAATCAAGCCCCTGTATGCAGCGGTAGGATCTTTTATCATTTCACTCAGAACAACTGCCATGAAAATTAAGTTGTTGAAACCCAAGCCATTAGTGTCAACATCCATACCATCTGTAGATAAAGCAATCTTAGATGAAAGTGTTCTGAAGTCATTTCCGCTCACATCCAACTCAAGCTCTTGAGATAATGTTTCACCGAGCATTTTTGTGTGTCGACCTGATATGGCATTATCAGTAGCAACAAACGGACTTCTTCTTTTCAACAGAATCTCGAATCGCCTTACTAGAGTCTCGATACTCTGTTTACCAGTTTCATCATTCTCACCAAGTAGTCTCATTAAGCGCGCCATTTGACTATTTTTCCCTGGTTTTAGTCCAAGAGACGCGTCTCGTAATGGCTTTAGATACACACCACGCAGATTTTCCAGCATATCGCTAGTAACAGCGATCTCTTCATGCTCTCCACACCAGCGTTTAATTTTCATACGACCAGTGGTGC
>CAKZMU010000084.1 GCA_937129145.1 uncultured Lacinutrix sp.
TAATGAAAATGAGGGTTTGGGAATATCGTATAACAAAAAACAATAATTTTAAAAAGCACTAAAACACTTGCATTTTTGTGTAGAAATAAAACGTAAATCAATTATTTATGGCATTAGTAATTACAGCAGAGAATGAAGGTGGTAAGGCTCAAATCAAAATAATCGGGGCTATATGTAATTGGCGGAATAGTGCAGAGGATTTTGAATATCACATTGACCAACTCCGTAAAGATGGAGTGACTGATGTGGAGTTGTATATTAATACTTCGGGCGGCTCTGTTTTTGAAGCTGCTGAAATTTCAAATATCATTCAATCCTTTGGGGGTGTAATTAATGGGAAAGGCGGTGCTATTGTAGCATCAGCAGGAACATATATCGCTAGTAAATGTAATCGTTTTGAGTTGTCTTCGAATACTCAATATATGATTCATAAGCCACATGCTGTATTTCAAGGGAATGAGGATAAGATTAAATCTGATTTGAAGCTTCTTGAAAATATGACGACTGATTATATCAAAACATATGCTGATAAAACAGGTATGACTGAAGATGCAATTAGAGAATTAATTACAGGAGGTGATTACTGGATGAATGCTACGGAAGCTGTTGAGAAAGGCTTTGTTGATAGTGTAGCTGGAGAAGCTGTTATTGATGCTGAAACTATGTTGATGATTGAGGCGAGTAGCTCGCCGAATAAGGTAAGAATTACACAACAAAAAAAAGAATCTACTATGGAATTCAATCCAGTAATTTTGGGGCTTAATGCAGATGCAAGTGATGCTGAAATCACCGCTCGTATTACAGAGTTAAAAGCATTTGAAGATAAAATTTTACTTGCACAAGCAAATGAAGCAGCGGCAAAAGTTTCTAAATTAATTGCTGATGCTGTTAAGGATAAAAAGATTCCAGTCCGTTTGGTTGCAACTTATACCAAAATGGCAACGGATGATTTTGCAACAACACAACAGATTTTGGATTCTATCCCAAGCGCTACGACTCCACTGAGTCAACAATTGGGTGATACTCCAAAATTAGATACTTTATTGGCTCGGAAAGATTGGAAGTATGCCGATTGGGCAGAAAAAGACCCGAAGGGGTTAACTAAGATGATGGATGATGATTCAGCAAGGTTTGCTGCATTGTCCGAATCTTATTTTGAATAGCTAGTACACTCATATTTATTATATCGCTTTTATTGACCAGTGGCATTTGCCGCTGGTCATCTATTATCTAAACTAAATTTAAGAAGGGATTCAAACCCTATAAATAAAAATATTAAAGATGAAAACAGGTAAGTTGTTAACTATGTTTTTTTTAAGTCTAATTATGGCTGTATTGTTTGGTAACGGTGTAGCGGATGCTACAGGCTTAGATGCAGGTAATTGTGTTATGGTTTCAATGGGTGTTTCCGTTGTTGCTTCATTCCTGCCAACAGCAGAAGGTATTTTGAGTGCAAACATGTTGAATATATTTTCATCTAAGGAGTTGATTAAGAAATTTAGACATAAATCTAAATGGTTAGAACGTATTCCTTCAAAGAATCAATTCGTAGGTAATGATGTTATTAGAATACCAGTCGAAGGAGTTGACCCTGAGTGGATGTTAAATAATACAACTTATCCAATTACATCAACTGCAAGAGAGGATGATTTTTTAGTATTGAGTTTACATAAATATTCAACCAAGAATACACATATCTCAGATGATGAAGCGGAAACGATTGCTTATGATAAGCCTGGTAGTATGCAAATGCAACATCGTAAGACGCTTGAAGCTGCTTCTTTAAAGCATTCATTGCATTCTTTTGCACCTGCTCAGAATACGGCAACACAGCCAGTTTTGGAAACAACTGGAGGTGATGATGGTAGTGGTAGAAAAAGAGCTACACACAAAGATGTTATGGACTTGGAGGTGAAGCTTTCGCTTTTAGATGTTCCATTGGAAGATAGAATTTTGGTTTTATCTGCACAGCATTGGAATGATTTAATCTTGGAAGATAAAACTTTTAGCACCGCAACAGCGAATTATGGTACAAATCAACTTCCAAGCATATTTGCCAGTTTTGAAGTTTATAAGTCTACTTATTCGCCAATTTACGATTCTGTCACAAAGGAAAAGAAAGCCTTTGCATCTATTCCAGCTGTTGGTGATAGACGTGGTTCAATTGCCATTTATTTGGGGCGTTCTGGTAAAGCTACAGGGACAGCTAAGCGGTACTTGACAAAGGCTGAAAATGACACCGCAAATAGAAAAACGACGGTTGGTTTTAGATTGTATCACTTAGCATTTCCTTTGTCTGACATTGGATTCGGTGCGATGATAGACGGTCGAGTGTAGTCTATATAGCTTTTAATTAATTCGATTGTCTGTATCTATATACAAACAATCGAATTGATTAAACAGTATTTAAATACCCTTTAAATAGCAAGTGTTTATTAACAATAAAATCATTTACAGATGCCAAAACGATATTCAAAAAAAGATTTAGAGACTAAAGTGCTAGAATATAAAGCTCAGTTGGAGAAGCAAGCAAGTTGTTATGCGACTAGTGATGGGCAATTTTTTAAATCAAATAAGGAATCTGCTGCGAATTACCATGCCAAAGAAAATAAACTAACGGTTTATAAGATTGAGGTGCCAGAAGTGGAAGTAGAAGTGAATGTTCCAACTGACCCGAAAACAAAGAGAACTACAAAGAAGCCAGCTACAAAGAAGGATGAGGCTAAAACTCCATCCGTTCCAAAAACGACCACTAAGAAGTAATATCTTGTATTCGTAGTAAAGTTCAAACTTAATAGTAATACAGTCCTCAATGGGCTAAAAACATAGTGTATGTCTGGATTAACAGGTGTTGAATTAAATAAGCTCCAAGGAGGATTGCAGCGTGAAAAACCAAATGGTGATGATGTGTCTTGTTTGATTATAGGCTGTGATACAACTAATATCGCTGCCGAACCGTGGACGCCCTACGAGATAACGCAGATTTTAGATGCGGAAAATTTAGGGTTGACAGCTGCTTTTGATGCGAATAACGAACTTTTAGTGTATCATCACATCAGTGAGTTTTTGCGTAATGCTCCAGATGCTAAGTTGTATTTTATTGCTGGTAATATTGGGGATTCAGATTATTCAATGTTGGGTACTAGTGTTCCGTTGTTGCGTAATAAGTCCATTCGGCTTATTGCAATCGCTAATGGAGAATATGAGCCCAATACCTCACATAATGAGTGTCAGGCGATTATTAACGCCCTCAGTTTGGATAATATTTTCATTGATGCGGTATTGCTTGAGGGAAATGGTGTTTCATTCAGAGAGCATGGTGATTCGGACGGATTGCCTATTTCTATTGTCAATTATGATGATTTGCGACAATTGAATTGTCCTAATGTGTCAACGGTCATCTGTCAAGATCCTATTCAGAATGTTGTATTAGGTACAGAATTTAATAATTCTGCAGCAATGGGTACAGTCCTTGGGCAATTGGCAGTTCGTGGTGTTCATGAAAATTTGGGTTCTACAGATATTGAACGGAAGCCTAAGAAATCAATTGGTTCCGATGATTATCCACTCGATTCGGAAGTTCCGTTGCGATTCCCTACAGCACATTTGACGAATGGGATTGACACTTCATTACTCAGTAATACGGATCTTGAAAGTATGACCTTGAAGGGTTATATTTTAGCAGCAGCTTTTTCTGAATATTCTGGTTTTTTCTTAAATGGTAGTCCCACCTCTGTTGAATTGGTTTCTGACTACGCATATATTGAGCAAAATAGGATATGGAACAAAGCCGCAAGAGGTGTGCGAGCAGCACTTATTCCTCGTGTTCGCTCCTCATTGAGAGTTAATCCAACAACAGGATACCTCTTGACTAGTACGGCTGTTTCTTTGGAGGAGATTGCAAAAAAGCCACTCCAGTCCATGCTTACAGCCGAAGAGATTAGTGGTTATAAAATTTATATTAACCCTGCACAGAGTCCCAATGATGCGACTCCATTGGTTGTTAAGTTGCAAATTTTAGCAAATTCTATTTTGCATGAATTTGCGGTTAATATCGGGTTTGCCAGTTCTTTATAATTAAATAATATCAGTTTCGACCGTCCTTGACGATTGATATATTGTTCACAAAATAGTCCATTAGGGGCTGAGAAATAATAGCATATGCCAAGCTTAACGCCTAACAAATTTGGAACATTTACAGGTTGGAATCAATTGACTTGTAATTTATTTGGAAAAGATGTAGAAGCATTCACTAAATTCAGTGTTTCCGAAAAAATGGATGTAGAGAATATTTACGCAGCAGGAAATATGCCAGTCGGTAAAGGATTTGGTAATTATGAAGCTTCTGCAAATATTACATTAAAATCCCCTGAATTTTTTGCATTGATGACTTCTGTTGCACCAGGTAAAAGAATTCATGACGTAACTGGGCAACTGTTCGGCTTGTTTGAGAGTGGTAGTGTTATTTACAAAGTTACAGTACATAATGTGGTTGTGACAAACCCGAACATTGAAGTATCGCAGGGCGATAAGTCGATTGATATTGATTTGGAACTAAATTGTAGTCACATTACTTGGGAGAAAGTATAGCTCTTGAAATATAGAGGAAGATATTAATTCACAATATTAGAAATTGAAATCAATTTTATATGGGAAAGCAAGAAGAATATGAGACGTATAAGCCGTTAACGCTTGAACAGAAAAAAGAGTTGGAAGGTAAATACAAACGATTCAAAGAAATTGAAGTCCCAATTGGCGATGAAGATGAATTGGATTGTGAGTACGCTACATTTGTTATTGTAGCACCGACACGAGAGCTTTTGTATATCATCAGTAAGTATGAGAAACAAAACAACTTGAAAAAGGCGAACGAGGTGATTATGAAGAATTGCATTAAGTATGGCGATATGGAATATCTTGAAGATGATTCTATTTATTTTGCTGTTACTGCTGCAATTGGAGAGATGTCACAAGTAAAAAAGGCAAGAGTAAAAAAGCATTAAGCGAGGCGAACACAAAGATAGAATTTAATGATTCAAGTGGCGAATGGATTGCTGTCATTGACAGTATCATTCGCCATGTTTGTAAAGTAGACCCTCGCAATTTAAGCGATGAGGAATGGGTGAGGATGTATTCCGATTATGTGACTGTTCAGAAAATACAAAATAAAAACCTGGAGTCTATATTTAAAACATCATTGTATGAAGTCGTGAATGAAGTGTTCAAGGCAATCAAAAGAAACTAATTTATGTCAGATACTAAAACATCGTGGATACTTGAATTAGTTGATAAAATGACCTCCCCTTTATCATCAATCACTAAGATGGTGAAAGGCACTGAAAACTCCACGGCATTGCTTACGGCACAAGTTTCAAGATTAGAAACACAATCTGGAGCATTGACTGGCACGCTGCTTAAAATGGGGGCAGGTGCTGCCGCTTTCGGTTTGTTGTCGCAAGGTTCTATTGAATTTGAGACAGGTATGGCTCGTGCCAATACAATGGCTATGAAAGGCCAGAAAGAACTGGAAGTGTATGCTGATAAAGTTAGAGGCGTTGCGGATGTTATTCCATTAGCCAGGACTCAAATTACAGATGGTTTATATGCCGCTATTTCTGCTTCTGTGCCTGATGATAATATTATTAGCTTCATGGAACAATCTGGCAAAACTGCCATAGGGGCGAATGCAAAGCTGAATACAGTTATAGAAACGACCGCAACTATTGTTAAGGCTTACGGTGATGACTGGAGCAATGTGGCAAGCATCCAGGATAAATTTGCGAAGACTGTGCAGTTGGGGCAGATTCCTTCTTTAGATGCGTTAGCGTCAGCTCTTCCTCAAGTTACGGCAGTTGCCGCATCATTAAAGGTGGAACAAAGTGAATTAATGTCTGTGTTTGCGACAGCCTCTGGAGTAATGGGCACATCCTCCGAAGTAGCAACGCAGTTAAATGCCGTGTTAAGTTCAATGATAAAGCCGTCAAGTGAGGCTGCCAAAATGGCTACTAATTTAGGTATTGCATTTGATGCTAAATCAATTCAACGTTCAGGAGGATTAAAGAATTATATAGATGAGATAATGCCCAAAATAAAAGTATTTGCAGCTCAATCTGGAAGAACTGAGCAGGAGATAGTAGGTAATTTATTTGGTAGTTCGGAGGCTATAAAGTTAGTAATTGGGCTATCAGGAGAATTATCGGATACTTGGGCAAGTAATACCACTAAGATAAATGCAGCTACAGGAACGGTGAAAAAGCAGTTTGATATTATGACAGGAACTACTGCCATGAAAATTCAACTGTTGAAAAATCAATTTTCTAATGCAATGGATAAAGTTGTTGGAGCAGTTGCTCCAGTTGTCCATAGTATGCTCTCAGGAGTTACGTCTGTATTTGGGTTTATTGGTTCATTGATGAAAGTAAATCCAGTTGTAACTAAGGTAGTTGTTCTGCTTGGTGCTTTAACCTTCGGTTTTTATGCGGCAACAATCGCAACACAATTATTGATAGTAAGAACCAAGATTGCAGTATTAACAAACTACGCCTTTATGAAGTCCGTTGTGCTTAGTTCAATGGCTATTATTACAAAAGGTGTCCAAGCCATAGCAGCTCTATCCTTCTCGTTCTTGATTTTGATAGGTAGAATGACGGTTGCTATTATTCGCTTTGCAGCGATGAGTGTTTTAGTTAAAGGGCATTTTGTTAATAGTATAAAGAGTGCCGTTTTTGCTGTTTCTGGTTTTGTGATGGCACAATCAAGAATGCTATTAGTCAATGGAAGAGCCTTGTTGTCTTTGGCTGCTTTGAATGTCCAGCAGGGTATTATGGCGGTTAAGACTGCTTATACTTCAGGTATGTTGTTTGCCAGTTTTGTGCCTGCTATTTTTGCAGCAACAGGAGCACAATGGTTGTTGAATTTTGCGTTAAGTGCTAATCCTATTGGGTTGGTAATTATCGGAATTGTCGCTTTGATTGGAATTATTGCTGTTGCTATAACTTATTGGGATGACATAACTGCAGCCGTTATGCGATTCGGTTCATGGCTTGTCAATTTAGTGGATACGGTTTTTCCTGGTTTTAAAGATGCTGCAAAGGCGGCATTTGAAACGGTAACGAAATTCGTGATGGAGCTTTGGGAAAATATCAAGGGTATATTCAACTCAATCGGTGAATTTTTGGGGCTTGTGTCCGAGACGGATGCAAAAATTTCAGTTGATTTAGAGGCATCTAATACAAATCTTGGAGCGACTGGGCTTCTAGAGATGACTCCAGAGAAGTCTGGTAAGGATAGTAAAAATCCATTAGCTGATTTATTTACTGCAGGGGGCGGTTCAAGTTCAAGCGGTTCGCCTGGTGGAGCGAAAGTGAATATACCAAAAGGGCCAATGGCCGCTGGAGGAACAATGGGTGGAGGCAAGACTGTAACTATTAATTTTGATTTGAAAAATATATTCAATGTTAATGGAGATGGCTCTTTTGAGAAGAATATGGACCGCCAGATTGATAAGTTTATTGGCAAGGTCAATGACCAATTGAGAGATGCGTTAATTCAAAATACTTAAATGTATAATTATGCCAAATGAATTTAGACCAATCCCAAGTGACCTTCTGCAGATTGCTTTTGGTATTCGGCACATCGGTACATATAAAGGATTAGAATCAGATAATCAGAATACGACTCCAGTTGGCAGTTATAGCGGACTGCAGGTTGTAAGTAATGATATAGAGGCAGAGCGATTGTCTTCTATGGGGACACCTGTTATCTTTTCGATGAAGTTTGAAGGAGGGGAGTATAATTTTTATGACAAAGAAGGCAATATTCAAAGTAAGCGAATGGAGACACTTGAACTTCCAGTAGTTGCTATGGCCGACTTTAGACGTGCGAAAAATATTCAAACGACTGCGATAAACGGTGGTTATGGGAAAGTGACAGAGATGTTCTCTTTTGATAATTGGGTTGTAACTATTCGAGGTATTTGTTTGAATGACGATACTCGTAAGAATCACAAGACAGCTATTGAGCAAAAGGAGGTTTTGCATGAATGGGCCAATCTAGCGGATAGTATTCGGGTTATTGGTTCTTTGTTTACGATTAAATCCATTTATAATATAATAATTCAAGAAGAAAGTTATCCAGCAATAGCAGGAAGGAATCAATATTTTCCTTTTGAGTTTCAGTGCATGTCTGATATGCCAATTGAGCTTGTTTTATAAATCCAAACACTATGTTTTATGCGATGCAATCAAGGTTGGTTTTTTCTGCAAATTCAAGGCGTGAAGAATTGGTGATACAGCGTGTTTCATCTGTTGAGATAGAAAGTTCATGGAAGTTATTGACCGATAGAGCCATTATTGTCTTGCCTAGAAATACTATAGATTTTGATTCTAAAAAGGTTTCTGAGCTTTTTAGAGTCGGTGATGAGTGTAGTATTTTCTTAGGTTACAATGGTAACCTGGTTCAAGAGTTTCAAGGCTATGTTACTAAGGTTTCAGCGGATATTCCTTTAATGATTAAGTTAGAGGATGAGATGTGGAGACTGAAGCAAATGCCTGTTAATGTCAGTATGAAAAATGCAACTTTACCCGAGTTGTTAGCTAAGGTTTTACCTAGCTATAAGGTGGATGCATTAGATATTGAATTGGGAACGGTTAGGTTTCCCAAAACAACCGTTGCACAACTACTTAAAAGGTTGCAGGAAGACTACTCTTTGTACGCTTATATGAAGGGTAAAGAATTGGTTTGTGGGAAGGTCTATTCTGATGATTCAGAAACGGTTAATTATGGCTTAGAAAATAATGTTATATCCACGAATTTGAAGTATCAAAATGCAGAGGATATACGTATAAAAATAGAAGCTATATCTACCCAATCTGACGGATCTAAATTGAGTGTAAGTATTGGGGATGAAGATGGCGAATTAAGGCAATTGTCTTACTATAATATTACTAATAAAGAGGAACTGAAACGATTGGCGGAATTAGATTTGTTAAAGTATAGTCGGGACGGATATGAAGGAGATTTAACGAGCTTCGGTTTACCTGTTGTGCGGCATGGATATAAAGCAAATATGACGAGTACGCAATACCCAGAAAGAAATGGACGGTATTATGTTGAATCAGTGAAAATCAGATTTAATGATGCTCCAGAGTATCGTAGAATTGTACAAATAGGCGAAGCGGTATGAGTAAAGCATTAGAGAATTTTGCAGCTTTATTGCAAAAGCAAAGCAAAGGGAATAAAACAGTATCTACCAAGTGGGCAATTGTCGAGTCGGTGGATTGGGCTAATCGGGTGTGTGATGTCAAGGACGTAGCGGATGATTTGCCGTTTTATGATGTAATTCTGGGCCTGGGGACAGTCAATCAAAAACCAGTTGTGGGGGCAAAGTGTTTGATTGGGATTATTGAAGGCTCTGCTAATTCATTTCTTATTCATTCTGAAGAATGTGAATTGATAGAAATAGTGTCTGTAGATATTGTATTGAATGATGGTAGTTTTGGTGGTTTGATTAAGGTGAATGAATTGAAAAGTCAGATTGCTAAAAATACAAATGCTTTGAGTATTTTGCAGCAATTATTTACCAGTTGGGTGCCTGTGCCAAGCGATGGGGGTGCGTCGCTTAAAGCCCTTTTAAACGCTGTTTATACATCGTTGAGTTTGGCGGATTTGTCTAATATAGAAAACAAAAAAGTAAAGCATGGCGAATGATATTATATTGACTAAAGCCGATGATTTAGATGTTGCGAATGGTGATTTTGTTTTAGCTGAAAGCACGATTCAAGATGTTGGGCTAATCATTACAAGCAATAAGGGGCAATGGAAAAATAGTCCACTCGTAGGCTGTGATTTGGTCCAGTTGATTCGGGGGAGTGGTAAACGTACAGAGATTGATCGCCGTGTTAGGGTGCAACTTGAACATGATAATAAGGATTACAGTAAAATAAAAGATTATATCAATATAAATATCAGCTAATGAGCAAGTCAGTGAAGTTTGGACAAAATTTATTAGACATGATGTTGCAATTGACAGGCGGTTTGAATGGTATTGTTGGTGTTGCTAAGTTGAATGATTTGACGCTGAATCAAAGCTTGGGTATTGGACAAACTATTGAAACTTCTGGGATTACAAATTTTAGTGTCTATAATTATTATAAAAAACGTCAAATTAATCCGATATCACGTGATAATATACAATCAGAAATGATTATTAATTCAATCAGTCCAGAGAGTTATATAGTAGATGATTCTGAGGATGCAATAACAAATTAAAATGTCTGTAAGATTAAGAGATACGCAAGATGTTGTCATAAATGGCAATCAGGGGGTTATTATTATCCCAATGCAGCAAAATGAAGGAAATGGTTATAATTGGCGAAGCATGGATTTGTCGGGTCTAATTGGCCTAGCGAATGTAGAATTTAGAAAAACACAAGTGGGTGTTGTTTCTCCATTTGCAGGTCAAGATAGTGAAATTCCAACGGGTTATTTGAAAGCGGATGGTTCAGAAGTATCAAGAACGGAGTATCCTGAACTGTTTCAGAAGATAGGTGTTGGGTATGGAGCTGGAGATAATGTTAATACCTTCAATTTGCCGAAGGCGACAAGCCATGTGAATTTGGAATTAGTGGGGCAGGAAATAGACATAGATACTTTAGCAGATGCCGAAGATAAGTATGCTATTTATGTTGAACATTTAAATTCAAGAGCTGAAGCAACGACTTCAAAAGAGTATTATTTCTTTAAAAAAGAAGCATCAAATGATAATATGTTGGTTTTTGTTAAATTGACATGGATCGTATGTGCTGAGTAGTTTTCTTTTGATTGTTACATGAGAATTGTAAAAGAATATTTGTTCACTATAAATACTATAAGATGCAACCAAAACCAAGGCAGAGCCAGAAAGGCGAAGCGGCAATGAGAGAATTGGCGAGTAAAGTATATCAATCTATCAAGGCCATTAAGGCCGTTAAGTGGTGGGAATGGGCTTTGTATAAGCGAATTGTTAAAAATTTCTTATCCGATGCTGAAATATTAGTCAAGAAGATTGATTTTGACGATTGATTTTTTAAGATTGATTTTTTGATTTTTTTGAGGAATAAAGGGGCGGCTCTTTATTCCTTAAATTAAAAATAGGCAATGAGAAGTATAGGGGAGATTGAAAGCATAATCATAGAAGAAAAATCTAATCATTCGCAATTAGATGACTTGAATAGTGAATCAAAAGTATCTATCTGGAGGCTTTGGGTTTTTTTGGTTTCGTTTGCTATTCATGTTTTTGAGGGCCTTCAAGATGCCTTTAAAGATGAAGTGGTACTTATTCAGGAGAATAGTAAAATAGGTTCATTGAGATGGTATAAATATATTGTCCTGGACTGGCAATATGATCATGAATTAGAATGGGTAGGTTATAGGTTTGGGTATGTTTTAGATGATTCAGGAGCTAGGCTGGTAAGTCAGGCTGTTGCAGTCTCGAATGGTCGAAAGCTAATTGTTAAGGTTGCGAAGGGAGAAGTAGGAGCGTTGGAGCCATTGAGTGCTAGCGAGTATGATTCGCTGAAAGCGTACTTGGAAGAAGTTAAAATAGCAGGGACAGATATTACTTTAATTAGTGAGTTGGCCGATTCCCTGAAGCTCTATTTTAATGTTTATTATGACCCAATCAAATCACAGTCAACAGTGAGTGCTGATGTTGAATTGATTATTGAGAACTATATTCAGAATTTGCCTTTTAATGGTCAATTGAAATTGTCTTTGTTAGTAAATGAAATCCAAGACATTTCAGGAGTCGTAGACGTGGTTTTTACGGATGCTTATGGTCGATATGGAAACCTCGCTTATAATCAATTTGATAGGGTTTATCTTCCCAATGCTGGGTATATGGAGATAGATGAGGCTTTTCCGCTCAATACCACAATTACTTATTTAACTGAATAATTATGCAATCATATAGCGTTAATTTTGTAAATCTTGTTCGTTATGTATTTCCTTCAAAACTGCGTAAGCCTCGCATGATTGGATGGCTTACGACTTTATTGAAACCATTGCAAGATAATCAGGATGAGTTTGTGTCTTGGAGCGGTGGAGTGAGGTATGATATGGCAATAACGCCACAAGTTATATATCTGGAAAAGCTTTTGAATGATAAGTTTGACGAGGTGTTGCGTAGGATTTATATAGATGATGCTATTAGTTTTGAGAGCAATGAACTCAGAATGAAATTGGAAGAAAGACGGTCGTCTGAACTCAGGATGAAGACGGAGTTAGAGCCGTCTAAATTTATATTGCGAATGCGTTCAGAATTTCAATCTGAGTACGATTTTATTGTATATAAACCGAGTTCTGTTACCAACGAATCGTTAATGTCTGCCTACTTGGATAGGCATAAGGCAGCAGGAAAACGGTATAAAATAAAAGACATCAATGGATAAATTAATATTTGACGAAGGTGGGATGGAGATTGAAGGGGAAGATTTGTATTTTCAATTCAATGCTTTTAAGGGAGGCATAGAAGCACTTTTGAAGACCTTCTATGATTCAGATGGTAATGCCGTTTTGTGGGGATGTGATATTGAAAATAGAGCATTAACCGTGGAAGCAACAGAGGGCTATGTTGTTTTGAATGGCGAGTTGCGTTATATGCCTGCACAGATTGTATCTAAAGGGTTGAATCCATTCTCTGGTTTTGTTATCGTTGAGCATGATACATTTCATGCGGATGGTAATGAAAACCTTATTGATGGTGGGAATCTTGATATGTGGCAAGTAAGAAGTGCTAAAATAGAATACAATGTGACTCCAGTGCAGCCGTTTATTCGGTGTGTTGATGTTCGTTCGAAGCGAATTGAACGCTTGGTTGATAAGGTTTATGATGATGAATTTACGTATCAAAATGGTTTTACATCTCAATTAGCCTCGTTGGTCAAGGTTCAGAGGCATGGGAATCATGTTCAATTTACTGGCTCTATTACTGGAGAAGTAAGTCAGGGTGGTGTCCAGGTGTTTAGAATCTCAGAAGATTTTAGGCCACAACGAACTATCAAATTCCCTTGTATTTCAAATACAGCAAATGGATTTTTAGCGGTGTCTATATCAAGTTCAGGGTTCGTTACGATAGATTATAATGCTGTAGAGTTGACTGTTATAGTCGATTTGTCGGCTGTGTCATATATTGTTTAATTATTTAAAATATTAGTATTGAGTAAAAAATTACAATTTAAAACGCCTATTACTTATTATGGTGGTAAGCAGAAAATGTTGAAACATATATTGCCTAATATTCCAAAAGAGCATTCAGTCTATACTGAATGCTTTTTTGGTGGAGGGGCGGTTTTTTGGGCTAAAGAACCGAGTAAAGTGGAGGTTATTAATGATTTGAATGGTTCTGTAGCGAACTTCTACAGACAATTGAAAGAGAGTTATGAGCAATTGAACCTGCTAGTGCAAGGCACATTACATAGTCGAAAAGATTATAAAGATGCTAGAGTGATTTATGAGAATCCGCACTTGTTTGATGATGTTAGGTGTGCGTGGGCGTTCTGGATGTTGACGCAACAAGGGTTTCTTTCTAAAATTGGTAGTTGGGGGTATTCGAAGAAGA
>CAKZMU010000085.1 GCA_937129145.1 uncultured Lacinutrix sp.
TCGGTTTGGTCATGGGCTTGTTTATTGTCCTGTGGCGCTACCTTGCCAATCTCTATCAGAATAACCAATAAGGAGTTCTCTATGAATCAAAGTGAAACCACGTCAAACAGTTCTAAATCCTCACTCTTTCATGATGTCGTGAGAAGAGTGGTTTTGGAATTTTTACACATCTATTCAATCAGTATTTTGGGTGGGTTTGTTTTCGTCGTTGTCATAACAATCACATTCGCCATCACCAACAATATCCATGTTTCACTTTCAGCATCATCCTTAACCACCTTTGTCTTGATGCTTTGGTCAGAGGTAAGAGATCATAGGAAAGATGAATCGAATGCCCAATAACATCATCAGCTATCTATTCCCCCCCGTTCAATTCCGCTCAGTCCCCCGCCACATCTCTGCCAAGTACAAGCGGGGGAAACTTACCCGCCGGCAAGCGCTCATCTTATCTGCTGGATTAGCCCGTGACCCGGCAATGGCAGATACCGTCTTCGCGGATTTAGAAGCGGAGCATGGGGAACAGGTGATGGATTATGTACAGCTACAATTGTTCAAACCACGCCATGAGCCTTTATCCCTCAGGGTTATGAAGTTGCTGAGGCGGATCATGGGGGAAGCGGAACACGAGAACCTGTCTAAGCGAAAGAGGGTGGCGAAAGTTAACTATGAATATGATTATTCGGAGTGGTAGTTATCGCCGTCTCTCTGTCATCAATTCCACAAGGTTATAGAGTTCAATGAAGATTGCCAGCCCAATGCAAATCAAGACGATGAAAGCATTCACGGTCATGAACTGGAGGGCTTCGATATCACGCCCAATCTTTGCTTCGATGACGATTGTCCAGAGTCCATAAGCTAGCCCTACGACAATCAAGCCCCACGCCATGAAATGATTCAAATCTCTATTCATTACCTAAAACCCCAATCCTTTACATCTATGTTCCATCGGTACAGCATGACAGGCACAATGACCGCATACATCAGCCCCAGTGTCACAGGAGGCACTCCATATTCGATGATTGAGTAGCGATCCATTTGGATAATCCCATGCCTAGCGTGAAAATCAACTACTAACAGGGCGATAATGATTGCTTGTAAGTAGGCGATTGGTGCCAGCCATGCTGTAAACCAATTCAATGGCTCAAATAATACTTCGTTCCGCGATGCGACCCAAGCCAAGCCCAACACAATCGGATAGGCGAATAATGAAAGATTCAATATGTGGGCAATTTGCTCTACAATAGCAATATCAATCATTTACGTATTCCTAAATATGTGATTGTTTCCTTCTCCCCCCGCTATGGCGCTACAACGCCTTGGGGGGCGTTTCTTTTATCAAGCTCTATTGTTAATAATCAATTTAATAAGTAATCAGCACAAGTTATTCTTAGTCACTACAAGACAAGAAAATGCAGATCCCCCCTTTGCCCTAAAATTAAGCTAAATTATCTTTGCTATTTCAAGTAATTTTTCGCGTCCTGCATTTGGCTTGCTTCTCAAAATTCCTATTAACTCTCGTTCAAAACTATCCAAGTCTTCATAACCTCGTAGTGGGCGATCAGGGTCATTAGTCAAACCTAATAGCCAATCTGTTGTTGTATGAAGGGATTTTGCTAGCGCTCCTAATGTTTCAGCGCTTGGCGAACTTCTACCCCTCTCATAGAGTGATATTTGTCCTTGGTCTGCTCCTGATGAGAATGCAAGCTCTTCCTGACTGAGCTTAAGATAATTTCTTCGTTCTTTGATTCGTTTAGATAGAGTTTCAGACATCATCACAACTTAAATATGTGATTACACATATAGAATAAGGTTAATCTCTCTTGACTGCAATAGATTTATGCCATATTATTTTATATGTATTCACATTTCCTCTCTTTTTTTACGCAGAATTATGTGAATTACCATATCGAATTAAGGAGATAAATTATGAGAAATAAAATGAAGCTATTAGAAGCACAGGAGGGTAAGCCAATCAAGGAGATTTTACAGGAGAAATATGAACAATTCGGTTCACAGAATAAAGTCGCAGATGAGTTAGGTGTACATCAGTCGACGCTCTGGACATGGTTGCTCAAGTTAGGTCTGGAGCAAAAGACAGTTTTAGTGCCTCGTGAGTACAACAATCAAGTGGAATCAGAACCGCTCCTAACAGCTTGAAAGCATCGGAGCGGTTCTAGCCTCATCGCATTGGAGTGCGAGAGAGGTAAAAGTTACAACAAATTTCAATCAACATTATATCAGAAAGGAATAAGCGAATGATGAAAGCGAAGGGGCAACATTTGAATCGGCTGAAAGTTGCCGTCATGGGATTGGTCGTGGTCGTGCTGGTTGATGTGATGTTCGTATCGTCCGGTGTCATGGAATGGATTATCGTCGCCGTCTATATCGGCATCGGACTCGCTATCTTGTATCTGCTCATGGCGAACGGTAAAGCAAAGGCGGGGGATGATGAACCAGCCACGAAGTAACCAAGTCCTCATGCTAAAAGCCCTGCTAACGATTTTCCTGCTAACCATTTGTTTTTTGCTTTTGTGGGGCTGGCAGTCCGGCATCACCAACCTAGCAGGCTTCATTATCAGCGCTGTTGTCCTCGCAGGGGCGACGGTTGGCGCAGGTGCTTTGGTAGGTCGTTGGTTCGTGTCCCTGCTCATCAGCCGGAAGGTGGAGGTGGAAGGATGAACCTCAATCACATTTTCGGCGCGGTGATGCTTCTGGCAATCATCCTGACGGCTGGCATGGTTTGGTATGACGTAGGCTACCGCCACAACATTGACAACCTGAGCCGAAACAATCAGAAGAAAGAGAAGCGGAACAATGAATGAATTGATCTTATCCCTCATGGGAGTGGGCGTGGGCTATGTTCTCGCATTACGCAAAGTCAACCGATGGAAACAGTCTCATGATGATGGAAGGCTTGCCTTGAATCGCATGGCAAATCATACCGCCTTCGCCCTACGGGATTTGGAAGAACTGGATACCCAAAGCGCCGCATCCGAACTGCACAAAGCGAAAACGTTTTATACGGAATTCCATCATGGGGGAGGATAAGCCAGACATCCTCATTCTATTGGAGTGGTTGAAAGGTGAGATGAGAACGGCTTATCTATTCCTGAACACAAAGCACCGACGACCACATCACCAAATGGCAATCGACATTGTGAAAGATTGCCAGCAAGCCATTGACAATTATCAGACAACGGGGGAACTCCCCCCCAGAACAGATTGGATGATTAAGCATGATTAAGAAGGAGAGAATTGTGAGCTTTTTAAATATTGAGTATTACCCTGAAAAATCAGGCGAAGACATAATCCATATGCTGGAAACTTATCTTAAGGATGGTTGGGTTTTAGCTGGTGTCAAGAAAGTTGAAGGGCTGGAGAAAGCCTACTTCCAATTTGAGGAATGTGAACATGCCCAAGCCGTAGCCGAAGCGAATTTAGCAAACGAGCCGACTATGGAACCAATCGCTAGCTCATTGGAAGAGCCTGTGTTGCGGGATGTTGTCGCCTCTGGTGACTTCGTAGTGCTGGACACCGAAACAACCGGACTCGGACGCGATGCCGAAATCTGTCAGATTGCCATCGTGAACAGTGTTGGTGAAAAGCTGTTAGATACGCTGGTTAAACCATTCCATCCCATCCCTGATGATGCTACCAACATACACGGTATCAGCAATGAAATGGTTCAATCCGCACCACACTGGAAAGAAGTTAAGTCCGATGTATTGGAGATCATTCAGCAAAACAATGTGATCGTCTATAACGCCAAATATGATCGTAAGCTGATGCACCAATCAGACCGCGAATGTGGCTTGTTGGAAACCGATTACCACCGCGATCACTGGTACTGTGCAATGAATGAATACGCCGAGTACAACGGCGATTGGAATGATTATCACGGTAACTTCAAATGGGTTAAGTTGACAACCGCTTGCCATAAGGAAGGCGTAGAAGTTGCGAACGCCCATAGCGCATTGGCTGACGCTCTGATGACCCTACGGCTAGTCAAACAAGACTGGCTACAGAAACCATTCTAGTAAGTGGCAAGTTGGGGGAGGGGGATACCGTCCCCCTCCCCCACTTCTCTTTTTTTACCCTGTTGAAATTGCAATTAACGGAACGTGTCCCGTTAATGGAAAGGCATGAAAATGAAGAAAGCACAGAAACCGCGTGAAGAGCGCAAAGACGAAATATTTGAAGCCCTCAGTAATTTGGGCAAAGCGGTTGGGATATATCGCATCGCCAAAGCTATCGGCATGTCACGGTCAAGACATCTAGAAACCATCATCTCTGAGATGGTCAACGCAGGTGAATTAATCTGTCAGACCGTCCCGTATCGTGGCGCTGTTTCCTATCGTCGCCTGTTTGCGATTCATCCGACTTTTCAGGATTAGGGGGCGGTGATGAAGTTAATTATCGAAATGGATGAATTGGTTCAACAGATTTCCCAACAGTATAAATGGTTTGTTGAAGCCTCGATCGAGGCTGAGGAAACAGATAACTTTGAACTTTTGGGTCAGGCAGAACAGACTTGGGAACTCATAGATGAAATCGCTGATGAACTCATTGCGGTCGTGGAGAAGTTTAAGGATGGTAAGTATGGTGGTAGTGATGATTGCACAACCTAGACCACCATCACCGATGCTAATGGCGCTCTTGAAACTTGGTGACTTAGAAGAACAGAAGTCACGATTGAAACGAACCTACAAACGACTTAAGACAATTAACCATCCTAACCAATGTTATTGGCTCAAAGAGATTGTTATGGAAGCCAAACGAATTGACCGCGAGTTTAATCTACTCATCAAAAAACTGGAGTTGAACACTTATGATTATTGATCTATCACCCCTAGAATGCTGGTGCTTGTCGCGTAGTCTGAACGGCGAACCAATTGAGAAGATATATCTGAGGCAAGTTGCTGAACCCGTCGCCAACCTCATCACCTATCTTAAAGATGTAAACATTAACGACCGACTGTTAGTGATGAAAACTCGCATTCCCCCTGACTATGTGGAGGAAGTGAGCAGTATTAATCCGCGTACCCCGCCACCAACCGCAGGCACTCAGAACTGGACGATCATGCCTGCCAGTGAACTAAAGAACCTCCCCCGGGTGGAGTGGTTAGTTGAGGGACAAATCCCCAAGGGTGGTCTTATTGTCATCTTTGGGCGCTCTGGTTCTGGCAAGTCTTTTGTTGCACTGGACTATGCTCTGAAGCAAGCACAGACACGAAATGTTGTCTACATAGCGGCTGAGGGCGAGTGGGGCTATGAGCAACGGATCAACGCATGGTGCAAGCATCACAACCGAAGCGAAGGAAATTTGTATATGTGCTTAGGCGCGGTCAACCTTCGTGAACCACTGGACTATAACAATTTCTTACATCAGGTTTCAGTCATTGAGCCAGAGCTTGTCATTGTGGACACGCTGGCAATGAGTATGGCGGGTGGTGATGAGAACAGCGCTAAGGACATGACACAGGTAATCCTAGCCTGCAAGACCATCCAGAAGCGTTTTAATACTGCCGTGATGATTGTTCATCACGTCAACAAAGGCGGTGTAGCAGAGCGTGGGTCGAATGCCCTTCGTGGTGCATCTGACATCATGATGAAGGTGGAAGAGGATAACGAAGTCATTAAGGTTGAATCATCTAAGACGAAAGATGTAAAGCCCTTTGACCCGATGTATTATCGTCTTCGCCCGATAGATGAAAGCGCGGTGCTTGTTCCTTCAGAGTTAGTTGTTTCTAGTGAGTTTAGTTTGTCACGGGCGGAAGAGCAGATTGTTGAGGCTCTTCTGATGGACTCATTAGAAGAGGCAACCGCTAGCGAATTAATGGAGATAACCAGTATCCCCAAGACCTCCGTTTACCGCGCCACTAGCAATCTAATGAAGTTCAATTTAGTGGAAAAATATGGTGGAAGGTTCAAGCTGACAGACAAGGCTAAAAATAGATTTTCCCAAATTCCCACGAGTCCCACCCAAAATTCGTCCCAAGATACGTTTGGGACTGATGGGAAAAGTGGGAAAATGGGAATTGAGGGAAGAGACCAGATGGAACTAGTGGGAATTCCCACGCATTCAGCCCAAACCCATTACGATTATGAGTAAGATTTGGTGGGAATGTGCGGTTTTCCCAGCACATTCCCACCGTTTTCCCACGAAAAGGAGTACCAAATGGCGGCACTAATTACTGTGAAGTGTAATGGAAAAACTGTCGGGCGATGTGACGCGAATTGTTACAACGCTGAACATGAGAATTGTAGTTGTGTTTGCGGGGGGGCTAATCATGGGGCTGGACTCAATGAGGCAATTAGTAACACTCAGATCATGTTTGATGATTGGATAGAAAACTATCAGCTTAAGTTTGATGACCGATTGGATTTTGATAACCGTGCGAACAATATACAGATGGCGCTGTTCAAATGAGAGTCTCTAAAGCGGTTGACCAATTCCGGCTGTCCTGTGAAGCTGATGGCTTATCACCAAAAACAATTCGTTGGTATCTATCAATTCTGAACGAGATGCTGTCAGCATTTGTGTCTGTTGAAGTGGATGATGTTACAACCAAAGATTTAAGACTTTATATCGTGGGCTTACGGACCCGAACGGAGCGGTACACCTCTGAAAAACAGAAGCCCAAGGAATCAGGTGGATTATCAGAGGCGACTATTGCTAGTCACATCAGAGCATTGCATCGCTTCTGGTCATGGGCTAGTGATGAATACCAGATTGAAAACCCGATGAAACGTATCAAGCGCCCCCCGAAAGTACAGTCCAGACCAAAGGCGATTAAGGAAGCGGACTTCCGCAAGCTGTTTGATGCGACACTGAACAGCCGTGACCGCGCTATCCTAGCATTCTTTGCCGACACGGGTTGTCGGCTGGGAGGTTTGTTATCACTGACACTAGATTCAGTTGATATTACAAATGGATGGGCAATTGTGGAAGAGAAGGGAAAGCAACGCCGAAAAGTTTATTTCACACACTATACAGGCTTGCTCCTGTATTCGTGGTTGGATGATAGGGACGCGGTGTGTAATTCTGTGTTTACCAGCTTCACCACTGGAGAAGCCTTAAAGCCATCGGGTATCCATGAGTTACTGAAGCGTCTGAAGAAACGAGCAAAGGTTACAGGGCGTGTTAATCCTCATGCTTTCCGCCACGCCTTCGCCACCCAATACATCTTGGACGGCGGGGACATTGTGACATTAGCCAAACAGTTAGGGCATAGCCAAATCCAAACAACGTTGGATTACTATGCACTTTTCTCTGAGGATGAATTGAGAGACCTACAGAAGAAACATTCCCCGCTCTTGAGAATGTTAAAACGAAGCACAACCACTGACTCTTAATCAATTGGTTGTAGGTTCGAATCCTACCGGGATCATTAAGTTTGTAGATTTTTTGAAGAGCTTCAATATAATACCTCCCCTTAGCAATCGTCTAGGGGGAGTTTTTTATTTCCCAACCACCCAATAAGCATGACGATTAATTTCAATAATCATCGGCGCAATAGATAAGTATTGAATATGTTCCAATTGTTCCGGCTTTGTGTAAGCATCCACTTGTGCCAGCAAACAAGTATCATTGTCTAGCTCATCCAATGCCACCACGTCCCACAAGGCTTTCCTAGCCTCCATAGGCAATTGCTGTGCAGTAGAGTTGCTATCTTCATAAACCATCACGTCAGCGTCCGTGTAGTGGCTAGCATGGACAGCCGTGTAAGTATTCACCGCGTAAACCTTGCGCCCCTCACATTCTGTTATCACATCATCCATGTTCGATCTGTCTCCAGTATAAAGTGAACCCAATCCGCTTAGAATCGAAATGAGAGCAAGTCCGACTATGATTCGGCTTCCTTGCTTGCTCAGATACCATGCCACCGGAACTACAAGCAAGAGCATGGAAAATATCATGGTTCTCTCCAGATAGATTGGATGCCAGACTAAACCAACAAACCACTGGAGGGACGGCGGAATTACCACCAAAGCCAACCACCAACCATTCACCTGCGACCGCCACCGCCAAAGGGCAATAAATAGAATCGCCATGACGACCGCGACAATGAGCATCACAACATTCAATGACCAATCAGAGAAGCGCGTGGTGATGCTCATGTCCACAAGAAAGCGAAGCGGATTGGATTGCTGTAACCAAAAGCCATCTATCACATCCCCTGACTGATTCAGAGCGAAGGGCAACCAAACCCCTATCGCAAAGGTTGGGAGCGCCACTGTCCAGAGCTTGCGACTTGTCCAGAAGAGATAGACCAGCATCACCCCGACATAAAACCAGCCATTTACATGCGACCATGAGGCAATTGCCAAGCCGAAAGATGCTGACTTATATTGCTGTTCCCTGATTGACAGATAGCTAAACAGCAAGGTAGCACCCAAGAACATCGGATACCTAGCCTCTGAACTGTAATAGCTCATGGCTGGCAAGAGCGCGACGATCAGCGCTGACCAGCGCCCGACCTGTTCGCCCCCATGATCTTTACCCAGCAAATAAACACCCCAAACAATATGCAAGCCGGACAGCAACGCCGGAAGCCTCATCACAAAATCAGAATGTCCGAGGACAGTCGTAAAGGCTTTGACAAAAGCATAGTACAGTGGCGGGTGAACGTCTCCAGAGATTGCCGTGAACATATCCAACCACGAAGCACTGACCAGCGTGGACGTGAATGTTTCGTCATACCAATAGTTCTGGAACATCAGAGGTAAGCGCACGACTAACGCCACTAGGATGATGTGCCAAAGCCGAAAGCGAAGATGTAACCCACGACCATGAAAGCGATTGAACCCAACCGCAAAGAGTAAGCCAACGAAGAGGCACAAGGATACATATTGCTGGTACGAATTATGGAAATCTTGAAAGGCGGACAGGCTAGGGATATTCATGAATGGTTGCCGTTCTGCGATTCTTGCACCGATACGGGGGGCATATAGGGTGAACCGTTCTGAGAATCGCTGTAAGAATCGTCATCAGTCGCTATTAATCGGTAATGTTGTGATGGTTGTTTCTCTGCCTCGTAGGTAGTTCCATCCCATTCAATCGGACAATCATCCACGATACCCTTCACAATTTCGTAGGTTTTGTTCTGCGATATTGACCCATCTAATCTACGCCAAATCTTCTTGGCTTTCAGATGCCCACCGAACTCATTGAAGGCGGTGGTAAGGATTAATTCGCGCTGGTCATCTTCTTTCAGCTTCGGTGGGTCAATATCTTCAGATGAATCATTTTCAGTCCAGTACAATTCATAGGCTGGCAAGTGCCCGTATTTATCACGGGCAACCTTGACAGCATTCAAGACGTCATCTTGTGTGATGAGTGGCATTTGAACCTTAAACTTTCCATCCCCGACATTTGCGTACATCCTTCCTCGGATGCTTTCCAGCTTGAAAGCATCCATGTTTCCCGCCACTGAATAAGATGCACCAACATTCGACTGAGACCCCATAAAAACGGAAGCCATGTTATCCCTCAGAGCATTCGGCATGTTATCCGAACGTGGTTGCTGAATCCCTAAGAACAAATGAATACCGGAAGCCCGACCCACTTGTCCAATCTCAACACAAAGTTGGTCAATTGCTTTGGTGGTCGTTTTGCTGGTCAGGTTTCGCGTGTTGGAATACTCATCAAACACAACCACGATACGAGGCAGTCTCTCTGAGAATGAAACTTGCTTATTGTATTCAGTCAGATTGTTGGCAATCGTCCCAGTCTTCACTTGTCTCATGTGCATTTCACTTTGAAGCTGTTTCAACATCTCATAAACAGAATCAATATCTTTGAGCACAGCATCTTCTCCCAAACGCAAAGCGTGGGGCGTGTCTGCGAACTCGCGGAAGTCACCTTGTTTTTTCAGGTCAATTAGTACAAATCGAATATCAGCAGGGGATTGGGTTTCAACCAAACATGAGATCATTGCCCTCATTGCGTTGGACTTCCCAGAGCCGGAAATGCCATTGAACATAATATGGATACCCTGATGAGAATCCAGTTCAACCCAATTGATAATCCTACCTTTCTTGAGACCAGCAGGTATAGGGAACTTTTCATGGTCAGCAGTATCGTAGCGTGCCATAAGTTGACGATAGGTGACTTTCTTCGGTATACCATCGCGCATTCCCAACCGCTCCACAATGAGCCATGCACCGTTAATTAGGGAGGCTTTCTCATCCTCATCTAAATGAGGGGATACAACCTCTCTCTGGAGGCGGGCTGTTAAATCATCCAAGGTTTTAGGTTGTAAAATTTCTGTCAGGCGAACCCCTGTCGGCAAGAGATCATAAGAGCCACCAAACAATCCGCGCCGTGATGCCCGTATCTTGAATTGGATACGGTCGGGGGTGGCAACTGCTTTCTCAAAGCGCACATAGTCTGTTTTGGTTCTGTCCTTGTAGGTATAGCTATGGCTGAATCCCAGCTTGGCAAGAGAGCTTGAAAGCTGTTTGCCGATGTATTCGGCTTCCTTCGCCATATCCTTTTGTAATCTATCTTTAGTCTCATTATCAGCAATTACCAGATAGTGAGCTTGGATACGACGGTTTAGGATTTGTCTGTATCGGATTGCATCGGCGTATTGCCTCAGATGATTCGTGATGAGGGTTAGTTCACGGATAATCCGCTTGGCATTTCGTCGGCGCTGTTCATATTCATACTGCAAACCCTGACACTCTAAAGCATCCTCAGTCTTGCTCATCAGATACTTGATGTATTTTGCTTGTGCCCGAACACGCTGTAAGTCTTCTAAGAGTTGGTCACGCTTATTCATGGATGGTCGCAGACCCGCTTTTTTAAGCTGGTTCTCAACTTTATTGAGTTGTTTTTTTAGCTTACGCCGTTCCCGCCAGCCAAGGATGGATGAATCATCAACAGCCGATAGGACAATCTGATTGTCCTCATGGATAACATCATCACCTTCGTACATCCACAGGGGAGCAGGTGCTTTAATTGCCTCATCAGTCCCCGATGTATTCATAGATGTGACCTCCCCGCCTTGACCCACCACAACCAACGACAACTAACCCCTCTTCTTTCATCCAACGTAAAGAACGGTAGACGGTTGCCGGGTCACAATTAATATGCTGGGCAATCATCCTCTGACTGATAAAAGTGTGTTGCTTATGTAGTTCACGGATTGCCCGTGACACCGCCCAATCTGTTGTGTTCATGTTTAATTTCGCCACAAACATTTCCACCTCTTGTAATACTCAGTGTTCGCTTATTCTATGCGATTTGCATAGTGATAGCACGCCTAATACTTTTAGCTATGCAAATTGCATACCGAACACTTAGCCAATAGATGAGACAATTGATTCATGAAAGCCTTAAGCCTTGCCCTATTTCTGTTCATACTATCTGTTTCGACGGTGGAGTCAGCAACCATTCCACCCGGCGCGACGGATGACGCCTACCTAGGATTGACCTATGTGGGTTCGTGGACAGACGTTACGGACGGTGTATCTTATGGCGGTTCTCATAAGATGACGACTGACTTTAGCGCAAGCCTCAGCTTTGAGATTTATGCTGAGGACTTTACCTACCACTTCCTGAGTGACCCCCTAGCAGGGAGTGTGGACGTTTGTGTTGACGCAACTTGCACAACGGTCAGCCATACAGGTACAGCCGGAAGAGGTTCACAGGCTTTCACCGCGTTGGGCGCTGGTCTTAAGAGCATTGTCATCAGTAAAACGACTGATGATGCAACTTCGGTCACAGTGGACGCGGTTTATATCTACCCCGAACAAATACAACTGGAGGTGCAACAACCGGAATACATTAACCTAAGCACAATTTCAGTCAGTGGTACTGATTACACCGTCGCCACTGATTTGAGGGTCACGTCGGGTGACGTGGCAATTTTCTTGATGCTCGTGTTCATTGCTTGCATCAGCCTATTTCATTTCATTTATCGGATGGCGAACCGATGAACCCACTCTTACAACCGCTAGTGCTGGCAGGTGGGGTCTATCTTGTGATGGTCTTTGCCTTTGATGTGGTCTTCGCTCTTGCCAGCCGAATAACTGACTGGTTGGGTGGCGATGATTAACGCGATTTCCTACCAACTATCAAATCTTCTCTTGCCTGAAATGACTTCTCTGGTTGCCAGCACAACCGGAATGATGCTGGCAATTTTGCTAGCAGTTCAGGCATTCAAATTCGTTAAAAATGTTCTGGAGTGAATCCAATGACTCACAAAGTGCGGGCGTTTACCTCTCGGTTTATGCTCAATAAGTATTACCTATTAGCAATGCTGATTGCTCTGTTTTCAGTCGCGGTCAGTGCCCAGTCGGCAACGATTGACATTGATACCGATACCTTCATCAATGCCATCAACCAATGGCTTCCCCTTGCGCTCACCATCACCGCGATTGGTGTTGGCATTGCTGGGGGGTTCAAATTGGCAATGTTCATTGGTCGGATGCTCATCAACGCTTTCGACGGAAAGCTCTAAGCAACAATGGCAAGGGGCAAATTCAGGGTTGAACACCGACCCGCCGGATACGAAGGCTGGAAAGATCAAATCCCGCGCCGGAAGCCACGATGGAAAGCGATTATTGCAACCATCATCGTCTTCCTATCATTTGGCGCGTGTATGGGAATCACAGGCTTTCGGGTCTACCGAAGTCTAACAACAGATGACCCACTCCCAACGCTCTTCCCTTCGGCAACTTTGCAAACCCTGACACTTGCCCCCTCTGCCATTCATACTGCAACCCCCACGCCGACGCACACTGCAACGGCGACCACCTCCCCCACCGCGACGATCACCGCCACCATGACCGCGACAGCAACAGTGACCTTTACCGCCACGCCCACCCTCACACCGTCACGGACTCCAGTCCTAGCCCCGCTTGCGGTTGTCTCTCTCTGTAATGCGATTGTGAGGACGCGACCCGACTTAAGCAGTACCGCCGTTGCTTCTATTTCTTGTGGCGCAAGGCTTCCGGTTTTGCAACAACAGCCCGAATGGACACAAGTCCTCTATAGCGATGGTCAAGTCGGCTGGATTGCCAGCCACTTATTGACAATGAGTGATGACCATGCCGAATTACCCGTACCCACCGAATTGCCTTCGTTTATTGATTTTGCAATCGTGATAGATTGCCCAGCCACCTTGCGAAGCGAACCATTGACTAGTTCCCCTGCTTTATCGGCGCTGGGATGTAATGAGGTTGTACCTGTCATTCAGGAAGTGGATGGTTGGATAGAGACTTTTGTTTCTAATCAAACAGGGTGGATTGAATCGGAGAAAGTGGCACGATGAAAACCCGCTTACTTTTCCTAATGGCTCTCATCATTGGAGTTCGTTTAATCCCCTCAGTAACCGCACAACAGGGCGCTTCGTGGTGTGTAGAGATTAGCGGTATCGACGGAACACTCAGCCGATGGAGTACGTTTGGCTTTCAAGGTGATTTCGTTGCCACTGAAGCCGGACAGATATACCAGAATGACAATTTTCCGGCGGTGGGTCGTGTGATTCGAGATGAGTATGGTGTAAATGTCGCTTACTTCACTTCCAATTATCCTGAATTTGAGACCTTCATTACCCGCTACGAACTCACCTACACGGAAAACTATGACAGTGATGTTCCCTCAGAGGATGGAATACGCGACCCCAACGACAGCTATTCAGCCCCTTGGGGAGAAGCCCTGCTAAACTTAAATGTCTTTGGTGAAACTGAGTTGGTTGATTCTAGTATTGCTCCTGATTCAACCACCATCGTTCATGAAAACATCATTGCTAATCCGACTGGAGGCACTCAGTTTTCTTTAGCCATTTATAGGGACAATGTTCAGGTGATTGGAATAACCGATGCCTTTGCTTTGAATGCTTTACGCTTCGAAGGTTACGGGGCGAATCCCTTCTTATCCAGAACTGACTATGGCGACCCCTATGCTTGGGTGGGCAATTGCAACAGCTTTGCACCCGTATCCTCTCCCACGCCCTCAGCCACGCCAACCATTGAGGATTTGCAAACCCCCACCCCTTCCCTAACGCCAACCACCCCACCGAATCCCTTTGATTGGTGTCACACATTCGATTTCTCTACGGGGCAATCAGGCTGGTCTATCATCTCTGGCAAAGGTGGGGCATTCAGCACTAACTCATGGACACTGACTGACCCTGCGGGGGCTTCTGGTGGAAACCGTGTGGATATTGAAATACCAGTTGTTTATGATGGGGGTGAGAGCGGAAGTTGGGGGCAATACTTCATAGAATACAGATCTTCTGATTTCTCCAGTGAGGATAGCCGTGTCGTAGGGGCAATCAACGACACGACGATAGGTGTCTCTGAACAGGGCAATCCCTTAGTCGATGGTGGTTCAGAAATTACCCCAATTGACGTGACCTCAAGTTTCACACCCATTGGCATTGCTAATGGTGATAGCATTCAATTATCCTTGATTTCAGGATTAAGCATGAGTTCAGGAAATCTCTATACTGTTGAGCTTTCAGGGTACGGGGATGTTCCATTTTTACTACCCAATGAGTGTGGCGATTCACCAACCCCAACCCCCACGCCGTCCCCCACCATTACACCCACGCCGACCGCGACCGGAACACTGGAGGACGCGCTTTGTGTCTATGAAGTTGACTTCTCTGATAGCGATGATTACACCATCGTAAACGGTGCTTATGCGAGTGATTTGGGTTCGGGACATTCTGACGGGATTGGGGAAGTGGTAACGGGTGCATATTACACGTCAAGAGTATCCTTACCCATGCCAGACCATGTGACTAGTTCAACCCTGGTGGAGCTTGACTATTACAGTACCGATGTTTCCGGCACTGAGTTTCTTATCCTGTCAGCAGGTGATTACTCATTCATCACAACCGATACTATTTTTACCAAAGACGCTTGGGCTACTCATACATTTAGCGGTACGGAAGCGGTTGATGGGGATCAAGTCGGAATCTACATCAGTTCGGATGCGGCGGGCGACCAGATTATTGATAACGTGCGAGTTTACTATTCTGTCATGAATGGCAACTGTGACCCCGGTGATGCTCACCTGACCAACACGCCCAGCCCAACCCTTGCCCCGACCAATACACTAGCCCCAACGAACACGCCTGAACCCACCGATACCCTCGCACCCACCACAACGCCCGTTGTGCCGACTGAGACCGGAACCCCGCTTGCCAGTTCAACCCCAGATGGTAGTGGCGGTGGTGGCGGTGGTTTCCAAGACATGCTAGAGAATTTAGAAGGTGTACAAACTGCGATTGCGGAAGTGCAAAACACTGCTGACGATGGAATTAATGAAGCCAAGGAAGGCTTAGATGCCTTACTCAAGATTGGGTCTATGTGGAATGCTTCCGTACCTATCGCACCCGCAGGAGCGCCGTCCTGTGAGACGAACCCACTTGATTCTAATATCTGCGCTCTCTGGTACATACTGGAGAACACCATGTTGGCTGGCACGGGCGCGTATTACATTCCTTTCCTTCAGGTTGCCATTGTTATTTATTCGGTCATTAAATTCATTACCATTGTCTTCAGTGCGCTTGGCTTAGTCGATTCTGTAACTTCAAGGTGACGCTATGAATTTACTAACGGTAATCATTCTACTTTTTTTTCAGACTGCCTTCCCCACTGTTGATACGACCCCTATACCGACACTGCTTCCTCCACCACAGGTTGAAGATTTGGATGGCAATATATTTGATGTGAAAAGCAACCTAGACACGGTTCGGGATGAAACCGAAGACCTTGTGAATGTGCAAGAGGGGCTGACCTTCAATGGTGAAACCTTCCCGCCGGACTTAGAAGCAAATCCCTTCGTGATGACGCTCTTCGGCAATATCAAGTGGATCATTGAACGCCCTGAGGAAATGTTCGGACCCTTCGCCCCCTTGCTGGAGGAATTCGCGACTCTCTTCGCCTTGACCTTTGGTGGTGCGATTTGGATGTATGTCAAAGCCTTAGCCACCAGCATTGTTAATCTGATTCAATGGCTGGCTAAGTGGGTTATTCGTATTGTTGATTTTTTCAATCCATTAGGTTAATTCGATGTTTCAACTACCACCGACCCCAACCCTGCTCCCAACCAACGTCGCGCCACCTTTGGACGTGCCCGATATATCCCTCTGGGATTACACTGACCATGCCATCCAAGGCTGGAATAGTGCGCTTGAAGCCGGACAAATCTTTCAGATGATTGTATTGGTCGGTTTGGTCATGGGCTTGTTTATTGTCCTGTGGCGCTACCTTGCCAATCTCTATCAGAATAACCAATAAGGAGTT
>CAKZMU010000086.1 GCA_937129145.1 uncultured Lacinutrix sp.
AATCGGTTCAGAATGTCAATTTTGTTTGTGAGTCTGGGGTATCTTATTAGTCTGTTTGTTGCTTTTACTTACAATTCTGATGAGTATTGCCGTTCTGTCAAACAAAAGGTTATACTGGTGGGAATAGTGGGTGCTTCAACTTTCTTGGTGATGTTATCTCAGTATTTAACTTGGAATCCTGTAGGACACAATCAGCTTTGGCCGCTTATGGGAAGGTATTTTACTCCCATTTATCCTATGTTGTTTCTTGCCATTGCTTTTCCATTTATTAAGCTTCCAAAGAATGTGTTGAAGTATATTTTCTTGGGTTATGTGGTTCTTGCAACTGGTTATACCTGTTACCGAATGAGTGATTCGTTCTATGTCAATACTGAAATTGAATTGGCTTGGGAATATGATTTCAGTAAAAAGGGTCCGAATTCACTTCTAAACGGACATGAGTTTGAATATGGAACAGTAAATGGAAATTCCAACATAATGGGTTACCCAAATCAAGATTATGTTTTGATTCAACTTACTCCAGAAAATCCTTTTGGTTACACGGTTTCTTTTAAAGATGTGAAGGAGGGAGACAAAATTGAAGTCTCAGCCTGGCGGACTTCTGAGTCAACTAAATTCGTGTTTGATGATAGACCAAATAGCAACTATTACACTTCAACTTGTCATTCAACAAAGAGGAGGGAAGAGAACTTTGAATTTGTTCAAGAAGCTTATTTCTGTAAAGAAGATTTCGAAGAATTGAAGGTCTATGTGTATGATCCATCTGGGAATAGCTCTATGGTAAGAGATTATAAGATAAAGTATTATAGGAGTGAGTAGTATTTCTTAAGTTGGGCTTCGAGACATTTTTCTTTCAGAAAAACCCTCAGCCCGCAGATTGCATAAATCCAAAAAACAATGGAAAGCCTGAACCCTGAGGGATTCTCGATAGAGAATTGTCTCGAAGGGTGATATTCAGCAAATATTATTCAACAATATCAGAGATTATACCGCGTAAGGTACTTTGTTTCAATCCTTTGATTTTACTTATGTTTGAAACTAAAATTCCAATATTATCTCTTCTCTCTGAAAATTGAGTTCTAAAAAACTCTACACCAAGAACTTTCTTTGAAATTACTTGCCCTTCATGTTCAAATTGTACCTGACGCCCATCTTCACTAAAGATAGCAGCACCAGGAAAATTAATCTCGTCTTTGGTAAAATTGGCCCCATAAACAATATTGATTTGTTTACGAACAGTAGAGTCACTTTTTTTTTCTTGAACCCCTTCTTGAGCGGAAGTTGGCAATACAAAGAAAAGAGCCAAAATCAGTAACAGGATATTTTTCAATCTTTTAAATTTTTATCAAAAATAGGATTTTTTGATGCAGGGAGGCGATAGTTGGGATAGATTTAGGAAACTCCAAAAGCAAAAAAGCCACTCGAAAGTGGCTCATTTTTATCTGTGTATAGTCTGTGTTCTATCCGGCCCTACTGAAACAATTTTAATAGGTACTTCGAGCTCTTTTTCCAAAAAGGCAATGTACTCATTCAAGGCTTTCGGAAACTGTTCCACCTTACTCATTTTAGTGAGGTCTTCGGCCCATCCGTTCATTTCCTTATAAATTGGTGTTACATTTTCCGCTTCGATATTATAAGGCAGATGCGTAATTTCTTTTCCTTTGTATTTATAAGCAGTAGCGACTTTCAGTTTTTTGAATCCGCTTAGAACATCCCCTTTCATCATCATTAATTCAGTTACCCCATTCACCTGAACAGCATACTTTAAGGCTACTAAATCTAACCATCCACATCTTCTAGGCCTGCCGGTGGTGGCACCAAATTCATTTCCTACGCGACCCATGGTTTCACCATCTTCATCAAAAAGCTCCGTAGGGAAGGGGCCACTACCAACTCTTGTCGCATATGCCTTGAAAATACCTTTAACATCACCTATTTGGTTAGGTGCAACGCCTAAGCCTGTACATGCTCCTGCCGCTGTAGTATTTGAAGAAGTAACATATGGGTAGGTGCCAAAGTCGATATCTAAAAGAGATCCCTGGGCGCCTTCCGCCAAAATTTTCTTCCCTTGCTTTTGCGCTTGATACAAAAATTCCTCACTATCGATGAAGGTTAATTCTTTTAGTTCCTCCACGGCAGCACAGAATTGTTCTTCCAAATCTTTAAGGTCATATTGAATATCTACGTCGTAGAAATCAATCATGGCTTCATGCTTGTCGGCAAGAGCCCTATATTTTTCCTTCCAATTGGATAATTCTAAATCACCGATACGCATTCCGTTTCTCCCGGTTTTATCCATATAGGTCGGACCTATTCCTTTTAGGGTGGAGCCTATTTTTGCCTTGCCTTTGGAGGCTTCAGATGCGGCATCTAACAAACGGTGTGTTGGTAAAATCAGGTGAGCCTTCCGCGAAATCAGTAAAATCGACTTTATATCTAGTTCGAACTTTTTTAAAGCATCAAGTTCTTTTTTAAAAATAACAGGATCAATGACAACTCCATTGCCTACCACATTAAGGGCGTTTTTATGGAAAATTCCTGATGGAATAGTGTGTAAAACATGTTTGATTCCATCAAACTCTAAAGTGTGTCCCGCATTCGGACCTCCTTGAAAACGAGCAATGATATCGTAGTTTTTGGTAAGTACGTCAACAATTTTTCCTTTCCCTTCGTCTCCCCATTGAAGGCCTAACAATAAATCTACTGCCATTAATATGATTGGTTAGTTGTTTGTATTTTCTGTTTTATCGGTCTTTTCTTCCGACTGGTTTTTTGTTCCGTAAAAGTAGAGTGAATGATTATGAATGTCTATGTCAAAAACTTCTTCAATTGTTTTCTTTATGGACTGAATTCTAGGGTCGCAAAACTCAATAACTTCACCACTGTCTGTTAAAATAACATGGTCGTGTTGCTTGTCGAAATATGACTTTTCGTAATGCGCTTGATTTTGCCCAAATTGATGCTTTCTAACTAAAGCACAATCCAATAAAAGTTCAATGGTATTGTAAAGTGTTGCACGAGACACACGATAGTTTTTGTTTTTCATTTTAATGTAGAGTGATTCTATGTCAAAATGGTCGTTACTATCATAAATTTCTTGAAGAATAGCATAGCGCTCGGGCGTTTTTCTATGACCGTTTTCTTCTAAAAATTTAGTGAATACGTTTTTTACAATCTCTTGATTTTTATTTTCGGTTTTTGCACTCATAAATCCGCTGCAAATTTAAACTATTTTTTAGACTCTAGATACTTTTTCTATACCATTAATTTTTTTAAGTCTATCCATTAATTTCGTTACCAAATTGTTGTTTTTTACGACAACTGTAATTTTGCCATTAAATATGCCACCATCGGTCTCGAAACTAATATTTTTAATATTTACATGCATGTTACTGGAAATTACTTTAGTGACTTCGTTTACTAAACCTAAGTTGTCAATACCGTTTAGTTTAATAATGGCTGTAAATTCTTGTTGAGTGGAGTCTATCCATTTAGCAGACATGATTCGGTAAGCATAGTTAGATTGCAAGCTTAGAGCATTTGGACAGTTTTTTTTATGCACTTTTATACCTTCATTAATAGTTAAAAAACCAAATACTTTATCTCCTGGAATTGGGTTGCAACAGTTAGAGAGTTTATAGTTGAGCTTTTCTTCTTCCTTGCCAAAAACCAACAAATCGTATTTTGCAGTAATCTCGTCTTTGTCAATATCTTCTTTTGAAGTAGATGGTTTACGCGTAATTTTATTTTTAATAAAACTTACTAAAGCATTACTTCTTGAAGCTGCAAATTCTTTAATCATTTTACTGTCAATACTACCAATACCAACACGATAAAAAAGGTCGAGACTTGTTTTTAAATTAAAATGATTTACAAGCTCGTTCGTCGATTTTTCATTGAGTGTAATTTTGAGTTGTTTTAATTTTCGACGTAGTATTTCTTTACCATCCTCTGCAACAATTTTGGTTTCGGCTTTAAGGGACGATTTAATTTTACTTCGTGCTCTAGCAGTAGTAGCATAGTCTAACCAATTGGTGTTTGGTTTAGCATTTTCCGATGTCATAATTTCAACTTGGTCACCACTTTGTAATTCATGACTCAACGGTACTAGTTTACCATTAACTTTTGCGCCACGAGTTTTCATACCAACTTCAGTATGAATACTAAAAGCAAAATCTAGAGGTGTTGCACCTTTTGGAAGCGATTTTAGGTCGCCAGTTGGTGTAAACACGAATATTTCTTTGGAGTATAAGTTGAGTTTAAACTGTTCTACAAAATCGACGGCATTTGCTTCAGGGTTTTCCAAAGCTTCTTGAAGCTTGCTAATCCATGAATCTAGACTATCTTCTTTATCACTTCCTTCTTTATATTTATAGTGAGCTGCATAACCTTTTTCGGCAATTTCATTCATGCGTTCACTACGAATTTGGACTTCTACCCAACGTCCTTTAGGTCCCATGACTGTAATGTGTAAAGCTTCGTAACCAGTAGATTTTGGTGAGGAAATCCAATCGCGTAATCGAATAGGATTTGGTCTAAAATGGTCGGTGACAATAGAGTAGATTTTCCACGCTAGAAATTTTTCATTTTCAATATCGGATTTATAAATAATCCTAACCGCAAACTTATCATATACTTCATCAAAAGAAACGCCTTGTTTTTGCATTTTTCGGCGTATGGAGAAAATAGATTTTGGTCGTCCTTTTATGTCGTAGTTTAACCCTTCTTTGTCTAAGGAGTTTTTTAAAATATCGCTAATTTCTTTTATGTAGGCATCTTGCTGTTCTTTACTTTCTTTTATTTTAAGCAAAATATCATTATAAACTTCAGACTCAGTGTATTTAAAGCTAAGGTCTTCAAGTTCGGTTTTAATATTATATAGGCCTATTCTATGTGCTAAGGGTGCATAAATATAGAGTGTTTCCGAAGCAATTTTAACTTGCTTATCTGGTCGCATAGAATCCATGGTTTGCATATTATGCAACCTGTCGGCAATTTTAATGATGATAACTCGGACGTCATCATTTAGGGTAAGCAGCATTTTTCGAAAATTCTCTGCCTGCATGGACACGTTCATATCCTTTTTTAAAGAAGATATTTTTGTAAGTCCATCGACAATTTTGGCAACTGCTTCACCAAACATTTGTTGAATATCGTCAATTGTGTACTCTGGGCAGTCTTCAACGACATCGTGAAGTAATGCCGCAGCAATAGATGTAGCGTCTAAACCTATTTCTTGAGCGACAATTTTTGCCACAGCCAAAGGATGAAAAATATAGGCTTCACCAGATTTTCTGCGTTGGTCTTTATGTGCATCAAGTGCGACCTCAAATGCGCTTCTAATAAGCGTTTTGTCGTCTTTACTAAGCGTTCGGTAGCTAACTTTTAGAAGCTCTTTGTAGGCTTTTGCAATGGCTGCATTTTCTTTTTCAATCTCAACATCTGTCATAGATTAAAAATAGCATAAAGTAGATTAATGAGCAATAGGTTTTTAGGATTTAATTTTGAATAATATTTATTCTACATTTGTAGAACTATTTTTTTGTTCTATATTTGTAGAGGTAATCTGTTATTGTAAATTGAAGTTAAATGTCATTTATAAAAAATCAATCTAGTGAAGTTAATTAAAAGCTTTTTTTATTTAGTCCTTATTTCATTAACTATCATATCGTGTTCAAATTCTGCAGGAGCAGATTCAATAAAAGTACTTTTTATTGGAAACAGTTATACGTATTATAATAGTTCACCAGAGTTGTTAAAAGCTTTAATTAGTGAGAATTACCCAGATAAATTAATTAAAATTCAGCTAATTAGCCAAGGAGGAATGACTTTGAAACGCCATTGGGAAGAGGGCAGAGCAATAGAGGCAATTAAATCGAATAAATGGGATTATGTTGTTCTTCAAGAACAGAGCAAATTAGGCATGGGATTAACAATTGATAATGACTCCTATTTTGGACAAACAGATAATTTTTATGAATATGCTAGAAAATTTGATGCTGAAATAAAAAATGTTGGTGCACAAACAGCTTTTTTTATCACTTGGTCGATAAAACAACATCCAGAAGAACAACAAATTTTAACACATGCTTATTCAACAATTGCAAAAGAACTTAACGCAAAATTAATTCCAGTTGGATTGGTTTGGGGCAAGATTAGAAACGATACTAATTTTGATTTATATGATATAGATGGATCACATCCATCAGCTCATGGTTCGTATTTGGTTGCTACGACATTATTCTCAACTTTGTTAGAAAAGAACCCTATAGGATTGTCTGGTACAATTACAGGAAAACAATTATCAAGCTCAGGAGAACCTTCTTTGGATAGAAAACTTCTAGTAGATATTTCAGAAGAGGTTGCACAAACAATACAAAAAGCTAGTTGGGAAGTTGTTGAAGATATCCGTAAAGAAGGAGGCTATGTTGATATAAATAAACCTAAGCAAAGTTACACGCTACCAAAACTAATTGAAGGAGAAAACATTGATAGAAAGCTAATTAGAGGCAGATGGTATGGAAACTCTACTTATAGCACAAATTATTTGGGGATGATTTTGGATATTAAAAGTACACAAAACGATTTAGATGTAGTACTCTCATTTTATGCACCTGATAGAAAAGACGAAATTGCTGTAAAAGATGTTGTGTTAAAAGAAAAGCAGCTAGATATGATAATAATTGATAGTTTAAGATCAATGAGTTCAAATCTTAGCTTTTCTCTTAATAAAGAACAATTAAGAGGCTTGTCAAAATCTTATGGTGGCAATTTCATTAATTACAAACATTGGAGTTTTTCTAGAGAAAAAACTCAAAAAGGAATAAATTTAGAGTGTGTTGATGTTTTAATGGAAACTTTTGATGATGAAATTGATAAAATTGGATATGTAAAATCAGCAATAAATCATTATAAGCGCTACAGTTCTTTAATTAATGAGACTTACCTTCCAGAAGAAATGTATTTGAATGCTGTGGGATATAATTTGGTTGAAGACGGAAATGTAGATAAGGCATTAAATATTTTTGAATTAGCCATGACTTTATACCCAGAATCTGTAAACACTTATGATAGTTTTGGAGAGACCTTAATTAATGCTGGAAAGCTTGACAAAGGAATAGAAATATATACCAAGGGTTTCGAGCTTGCAAAAAAAACAGGACATGAAAATGCAGCCTATATGGAAGCTAACTTAATAAGTTTTAAAGAAGGTAAATCTAAACAGCAACAGAGTACACTTCCACCTCCGCCACCTCCACCAACTGGCATCTAATAACTTTGTTTGAAAGCTGCAATGTTTGAGAATACTTTGTGTATGCTTCTAGATTGTTGCTCTCCATTAAGCTCAAAACTAATATTGATGTTTATCAACCAATCATCAGGTCCTAATCTAGTTCCTTGAATAGTTCCAGAGTTAATAGGAATACTATGTGTGTCTGCACAAAAACAATATTGATTAAAATAAGCATTTGCTTGCATGATATCTTCTGCATTATAGGTAAAATTATCTACCAATGGGTCAATTTCAAAAATAAGCCTTTCAGAATACTCATCGTCTTGAATATCTGGGTTATCGGCTTTTATGAATTCGTACTTAAAAACCAAATTTTCACCATATTCAATATTGGCATAATTATTAGCATCTTCGGTAGTTAATATAATTCTAGAGTCTGTAGTAAAATAGTATGAGGTTATGTCATAGCTTTCAACATCATCAGAACTACAAGAAGATACTATCAATAGAACAAGTAAGGATACAATAGAATTTTTCATAATAAGATATCTTTATATGTAGATGCAAAAACCTCTAAAACGTTGCGTTGGTTTTTATCCTATTGTTTATTCCTTTTTATCAGGCACAGGCGAAATCATTATATGCGCTCTATGTGTTCCAGGGTTCATAATCCAAGGGTGGTTTCGTGCAATTGGTGCTTCTGGCAAACCAGTAGATTCTGCGGTAGCAAATGGCATATACACTACATATCTATATTGTGCGCTTTTTACTACTGCTGTTTCTGGGTTGTATTTTGTTTTGGCTCCATAATAAATATGTAAAGCTGACCCAAGACCTCCCATATCAAGTTTTCCAGATTTAGCTTCGGCTTCTCTTATATCAAATATTTCTTGAAACGTTTTTCCTTCGGCTTTTAACTCTCTTCCTCGTGCCATAAAAGGTTCTAGATTTTTATGATAGCATGCCGCACTAAAGCCATCTTTATTTGGGTCGTCTGCCAAACAAATAAATTCGTTGCTGCCTTCTTTTAAGGTTACAAATTCTCCAGCCATATTGTACCCAATAACTGTGGCGTTTGCTCTACTTGCTTCAGGTGCTGCCATTAATGCGGTTGCAATTAAGGCTTCGTCTGTATTGATGTCTATGAGTGATGTATCAACTTTTTCTGGTGTGTCGGTTTCTACTTTAGTTGAAGTATTAGATTGTTCTATGTCGTTGTTTTTTGTTTTTGACTCCGAATTACAGGACATCAAGATTGTTAAAAACGTAAATGCTGCTATTATTTTTTTCATACTTGTTTCTTTTAAATGAATTGAACTAAGATACTAAATCTAAAGAGATAAATTGAATAACTTGTTTTTAGGATTTTTTTGGAGTTCGTTTAACGTTCCCTGTGTATGGCGTAGTGAGGCGCGCCTCACGGAGAGCCATAATTGCGCCTGATTCGCTATACACTGTGTTGTTAGTAGTTACGTGTGGAGTTCACAGGTAACCTAGCAAATATACAAAAACATAGTTGGCGCAATTAACAGGGAACGTTGGAGAGTAATTAATAGAAAGGAGAGTGTTTGCAAAACACGGTTTCTATGTGCCGCAGGCAATTACTCTCCAACTTTGGTGATATGACGTCGTTTTAATGACTTATATCAGACGTTAAACGAATTTCGACTATTTTTTTGACAAAGTCAAGTAAAGATGTACTACAATTATTTGAAGTTTTGACTTGACATTTCACTAATCAACTTTTTCATCATATCCATACCTTTTACTAATTCATCTTTTGCAATAAATTCATTGGCTCTATGTGCTTGCTCTATGGAACCTGGGCCACAAATAGCAGATTGAAAACCTTCGGCAGCAAATTGTCCAGCTTCGGCACCATAAGCGACAGTATTTAATTTTGAGTTTCCTGAAATACGTTTAACTAAATCTACAACATCATCAGTTTCTTTTGTGTCTAGATGAATTACAGGTGGATGGTTTTCAATGGTATTAATTTTAAAATCAGGAAAAATGTGTCGTAATTCTTGTTCACGTTCTCTGCAATAGGCTTCAAATTCGTTGATAATAGTTTCGGTTTTATCCATTGGTATGGTACGTAAATCCCAATAAAAATGAGCTTTATCTGCAATAACGTTAGGTGCAATACCACCACTAACTTGACCAATATGAATAGAGGAGTGAGGCGGATGAAAACGTTCGTCTAATCTCTTATCTTTAATAAGTTGATTCATCTTATTTTCTAACCATAAAATAAGTCGCATAGCTTCATGAATGGCACTTACTTCTTGTTTAATCCTACTGCTATGTCCTGCTGAACCATTAACATAAGTTTCCAGAATATAAATTCCTTTTTGACCTACAATGGGCTCCATAAGTGAAGGCTCTCCAATAATGGCATATTTTGGTGTTTCGGTGTAATGGGTTTTAATAGCATGAGCTAATTCAGAACCAGCCAAACAACCAATTTCTTCATCATAAGAAAACGCGAAATAGATAGGTTTTTTTAAATCGGCTTTTACCATATTAGGTAATGCAGTTAAACAGCATGCTACAAAACCTTTCATGTCGCAAGAACCTCTTCCGTAGAGTTTACCATCACCTTTATCAGTAAGCTTAAAAGGGTCTGTTGTCCACTCTTGACCTTTAACAGGCACGACATCTGTATGACCAGAAAGAATGACGCCTCCATCAACTTGAGGACCAATTCTACAATGCAACGAGGCTTTGTTACCTTCGTTATTTGGAACAAGTGTTGTCGTGATTCCATGAGATTCGACATACTCTTTAATCCAAGTAATAATGCTCATATTGCTTTCTCCACCAAGTACTGGATACGATACGAGTTTTGCTAAAATATCTTCTACTGTCATATTAACTATAGTTTGTTGCTACTGCAATAATCAATGCTGTAAAGGCAATAATCATTAACGTGATTAATACTGGAAAAATAAACCGAATCCATCTATCTATAGGCACACGACACATACTAAGCATTGCGATAAGTCCTCCTAAAGTTGGATTGATTAAATTGGATAGACCATCACCAATTTGAAACGCCAAAATGGTTATTTGTCTGGTTAATCCTAGTGATTCTCCTAAAGGTAGCATTACTGGTAATGTTGCCAATGCTTGACCACTTCCTGAAGGAATAAAAAAGTTGATAACGGATTGTGAGATTGACATACTAATTGCAGATGCATACAATGGTAAATCTTGCAGCATAATCGATAAGTTATATGAAATAGTGTCGCCAATATTTCCCATTTCCATAAGTACTTTAATAGATGTTGCATAACCAACCATAAACGCTCCTGGTGCAGCAATTGCCACTGCTTTTAAAACAGTTTCACTCATGGTAGTGGCACTCATTCTAGAAACAATGCCACACAATATGGCTATCATTAGAAATACGGCTGAGAGTTCATCTATTTTCCATTGATAATTAAAAACTCCATAGAGAATTACTAACAACCCAAGCATAAAAATTGAAATCACCATCCAGTTATTACCAGACACTCTATAATTTTGAATAGGTTTTGATAAGGACATTCCACTTACATCTAAACCTTTTCCTAAACTTTTTTCGGGATGCTTTGTTATTTTTTTAAAGTATCTCACGTTATAATATGCCATAATACTTAAGCCAACAAAACAAAGTATACTTCGTAATAAAGCACCTGAAAACATTGGCAATTCAGCAATATTATGCCCTGTTCCTACAGTATATGGATTGATAGGTGAGAGCCCAAAACCTATTGTCATAGCACCAACCGAAATACCTGCTGCCAAAATTAAATCGCCACCAATTGCTAAACTAAGTACTGCGGCAATAGGTACCATGGCGATATTGTTTTCATAACCAACAGCAACACCTAACAAGCCATAGATAAACGTCATGATTACAATGATGAGGTTTTTGTTTTTTGAACCTAGTTTTTTAACGAGTGTGCCTACGGAGTTTTCAACTGCTTTAGATTTTTCCATAAAACCAAACATGATTGCTCCAGCTAAGACAATAAAAATGATTGAAGATGCTTCTTTAAAACCTAAAGGGATAGCTTTAAACATGTCTAATAACCCAATTGGTGAGGATTCTATAATGGCATAAGAATCAGGTACCACACGAATTTTTTTATCAACTAAAATTCGTTCATAAGTTCCAGCAGGCAGTATATACGTTAGAATTGAAACTAAAATAATGATGCCAAACAACATGGTCACGGCATGTGGGATACGTTTGTACCAAGGTTTCTTTTCAAGATTGGTTTCGCTCATTCAGAAAAATAAATAAGAGCCTAAGATAGTATTTTCTTTTACGACCTCAAATTCTTAATACGCTCCAATAACGTTGGATGCGAATAATGCATAAATACAAATGCAGGATGAGGTGTTAAGTTACTTAAACTGTTTTTCGATAATTTTTTAAGTGATGTAATTAATGGTTCTCCAGCATAGGTGTCTTTTGCATAATTATCTGCTTGATATTCAAATTTTCTAGACATCACATTCATGATTAAACCTGTTATTTCACTTATAGGACTATATAATAATCCGAAAGCTATTAAACCAATATGAAAACTAGGAATTTCCACTCCTAAGGCATTTGATAACAAAGGGTTTGAAATCAATAATGACAAAATAAATAACGTTAAGCCAGTTAACAGGATAGATGCAGAGAGATTAAAAATAATGTGCTTGCGTTTGTAATGTCCAACTTCGTGAGCTAAGACAGCTACAATTTCTTCGTCATCTAAATCTTTAATTAAAGTATCATAAAGTGTCACACGTTTTTCACTACCAAATCCTGAGAAATACGCATTGGCTTTTGTGCTTCGCTTTGAGCCATCAATAACAAATATTTTATTGAGTTTGAAGCCAACAGTTTGCGCGTATTCTGCTATTTTAGTTCGTAATTCACCATCTTCTAATGGTGTTTGTTTATTAAACAGTGGCACAATGAGTTTTGAATAAAACATATTCATAAACAAAGAAAATACAGCTACTAAAGCCCAAGCATAGAGCCAGAAATTGCTTCCTGTTGCTTCGTAAAACCAAATGATTAAGGCTAAAATACCACCTCCAATAATGGCAAGCATCAACCAACCTTTTATTTTGTCAAGAATGAAAGTTTTAATTGTTGTTTTATTGAATCCGAATTTTTCTTCAATAACGAATGTTTTATAATACGAAAAAGGTGTTGTTATAATATCGCTTGCCAACATAATAATTCCAAAGAAAACAAGTGCAACAACAATACTATTTTCGCTAAATCCTCTAGCAATATTATCAACATATTCAAAGCCATCAAAATAGAAAAAAGCAAGAGTTAGGATTAAAGAAAAAGTAGAGGTAATATTTGAAAATCGATGATTGGTCGCTTTATAGGCTTGCGATTTTTTGTATTCATCTTTATCATATACATCTTGTAATTCAATAGGCAATGCATCGTTAAAATGTTTGGCGTTAAGCGTACTTAATATTTTATCAACTATAAAATTGATAATGATAATTGCTATGATGATGTAAAAAAGTATTGTAGAAGTCATTTTGTAATATTGTAAGGCTAAAATAAAAAGTATTTGTCACACTGAGCGCAGTCGAAGTGCTTATTTACCAAAGTACTTGTAATGAGTTGCATTTCTACATTCGGCTAGTATTTGAAGCATATCAAAATCATTATTGATTAATGCTTCTTTTTTTGCTCTAGTCCATCCTTTAATTTTCTTTTCAAAATATATGGCTTGCAGAACATCATTAAAAACTTGCTGAAATTTTAGTTCTAATGGTCTTCTTTTAAAGGTGTAGCAGTTATGATTTTTTCCAGCTTTGTGTTCGTTTAGGCGTTTATCTAGGTTGTTTGTAATTCCTGTATAATAGGATTTATCTGAACACTTTAGAATATAGACATAATAAGTAAACATATTGTTTTTAAGTGTTAAAGGTCTTCGACTGCGCTCAGACTGACATCCAGTTTTAATTAAAATTTCGCTGTCTTTTAGCCTCAAAAATCAATATCCCTGCAGCAACAGATACGTTCATGGAATCAATATCTCCTTGCATTGGTATGATAATATTTTGAGTTGAACTTTCAAGCCATTCATCACTCAACCCTGTGGCTTCAGTACCAACTACAATGGCTGTTGGTTGGGTGTAATCTTGTGTATGATAATCTGCTGAAACTTGTAATGCTGCACAATAGATATTAATATCATTTTCTTTTAAATAATTAATAACCTCGTGTGTCGAGCCAGTTGCAATCTGGTTGGTAAATACGCAACCAACGCTTGAGCGAATAATATTTGGGTTGTACATATCAGTTTTTGGGTTGGCGATAATCACAGCATCTACATTGGCAGCATCAGCTGTTCTCAATAAAGCGCCAATATTACCTGGTTTTTCAGGAGCTTCGGCAACTAAGATTAATGGATTTTCTGTGTTGAGTTTTAGTTCACTTAACTCTAAAGGTTTAGTTTTTGCAACAGCCAAAATACCTTCGGTAGTTTTGCGATGTGCTAATTTTTGATAAACATCTTTCGAAATTTCTATGGTGTTTAGCTGCTTGGTTGTTAAGTCGTTTAGTTGTTCTACAGAAAATAGTTCAGGATAAAATAAAACAGTTTCTAATTCGTAGTTTCCTTTAATTGCTAGCTCTATTTCACGCTCTCCTTCAATTAAAAACTGTCCAGAGTTATTACGATTTCTAGATTTTTCTTTTAATTGAACCAGTTCTTTAATTAACTGATTTTGTATGCTTGAAATTTTCTTTACCATTGTCGCAAAAATAAATAATAAAAGTAATTAAGTACTTTAGTAAACGACAAAGCTTTCAACTAAAACCACTAAAAATGAAAAAAACACTCATTATTACATTGAGTCTTATTGCTTTTCTGTCTTGCAAAGAAGAGAAAAAGCAAGAAAATTATAAAGACGCCGAACTGAATGTGACCACCTCAGTTTATCCTGAATCAATCACTAAAATTTTTGATTCTCATGGAAGTATTGATGGATGGAATGGCTTTGAAAGCTTATATTATGAGATTGAAAAACCTAGCGTTAACGACACCTATAATATTGCTTTAAAAAGCCGAAAATCACTTATCGATTATGAGCATCATCAATTAGGATTCGATGGTGAAAATGTTTGGCTAAAGAATTTGGATACAGTACAATACAAGTCCAACCCTAAGTTTTATTACAACCTGATGTTTTATTTTTACGCTATGCCTTTTGTATTAGGAGATGATGGTATTAATTATGGTCAAGCTGAAGCATTAGATTTTGAAGGCACATCATATCCTGGAATATTAATTTCTTATGAAGATGGAGTGGGTGAATCTCCAGACGATGAGTATATCTTGTACTACCATCCTGAAACTCATAAAATGGAATGGCTAGCTTATACAGTTACGTTTTTCTCTAAACAAAAAACTAAAAAGTTTAGTCTTATAAGATACTCAGAATGGGAAGATGTTAATGGATTGCTTTTGCCAAATAAGTTGCAATGGCACCAATTTGATGGAGAAAATATTGGTGATATCCGTAATGAGGTTAAGTTTGTTAATTCTAGACTTACAAAGGATTTACCGAAAGACGATATGTTTACTGTACCAGATAGTACAATGATAGTTAATTAAATAAAAAGGCGAGCTAATTAGCTCGCCTTTTTAGTAAGGTTAAAACAATTATTGTCCTTGGTATTTATTGCGGTATCGTTTCCAAAGTTCCGTTTGGTGTGTTTCTAAGCTTATAGCTCTCCCATCAATAAAAGCATGAGTGAGTTGATTGCCTATCATATCCAAAGCATCGCCTTTACTAACAAATAGCGTTGCATTTTTACCAACTTCAATGGTTCCTAATTGGTCATCAATTCCTAAGATTTTAGCAATGTTAGATGTAATTAGTTTTAAAGCATCCTCCTTAGCCATTCCTTGACCAACCACTTGTCCTGCATAAAAAGGTAAGTTACGTGTTTGGAAGTTATTACTATGTCCTTGAATGCCTACTAAAACTCCTGCGTCTGCTAATAATTTTGGATTTTTAAATGGTAAATCATAATCATGATCTTCACTTGCAGGAACTGTATGCGTACGGTTTACTAGCACAGGAATATTATTGCTTTTTAATAAACCAGCAACAGTATGGGCTTGATAACCTCCAACAATTACCATTTTCACACCATTTTCAACTGCAAAATTAACAGCATCTGTAATGCCTTTTTCATCATCAACATGGATAAATAATTTTTGCGAACCATCAAATAGTCCTTCCATAGCTTCAAAAGGTAAATTTTTTGTTGTACGCTTTCCTTTTAAATAGGCTTTACTTTCATTTACAAAATTTACAATATCATTTACTTGTTTACCATAATTGCTATTAGGTCTTAAACCTGCAGGTTCACCTAGCCACCAGCGACCTCTTGATAAACTACTTGGCCAATTTAAATGGATACCGTCATCAGCTTTTATAGCAGCATCTTCCCAATTCCATGCATCTAATTGCATGATGGATGATGTTCCAGATATTCTGCCTCCTTTTGGAATTACTTGCGCTGTTAAAATACCATTAGGGCGCATGGATTCTACCACTTTAGATTCGGCATTATAAGCAATTAAACTGCGAACATGAGGAATCATGCTTCCCATTTCAACTTGGTCGTTACTAGCATTTACACTATTAATTTCAACAAGACCTAAACTTGTGTTTGCGGCTATAAAACCTGGATAAATATGCTTTCCAGAGGCATCAACTACTTGTCCTTTAGTAGCCGTACTTGAGTTTCCTACTGCTTGAATTTTTCCGTTTTCAAATACAACCGTTCCGTTTTCTATAACAGTTCCATTACCAACATGAATCGTTGCTCCAGTGATTGTAATGGCTTGTGTTTGTTTGTTTGCTGGTGTTTGTTGCGCAAAAGTTAACGAGCAACATAACATTAAAACTAAATATGTATATATCTTTTTTGTCATAATTTCTTGTTTTAATCCATTGAATCACAATGAAGTTCTTGCTTTTCTTTTACTTTAATTGGTTGTGTTTTCATGCCCTTGTTTTTTTCTTGCATCATCATAGACATTAACTCGTTACGTTCTTGCTTAATTTTTAAACGCATTTGTTGGTCTTTTTCAATATCGAAATATGTAGCACCTTCTATAATAGTTTTTTCAGCTTTTGCATAAACTGATAATGGATTGTCGCTCCATAAAACTACATCTGCATCTTTACCAACTTTTATACTTCCAACACGATTATCTATATGCAGAAGTTTTGCAGGATTTAGTGTTACCATTTTCCAAGCTTCCTCTTCACTAACACCACCATATTTAACTGTCTTGGCAGCTTCTTGATTTAATCGTCTGGACATTTCGGCATCATCACTATTAATAGCTGTTGTAATACCAACATTATGCATGATGGAAGCATTGTAAGGTATAGCATCGTTTACTTCAAATTTGTAAGCCCACCAATCGCTAAAGGTTGAAGCACCTACACCATGTTCTTTCATAATGTCTGCTACTTTATAACCTTCTAGAATATGAGTGAATGTGTTCATTTTAAAACCAAACCTTTCGGCAACTTTCATCATCATATTAATTTCAGTTTGAACATATGAGTGACAACTAATAAAACGGTCGCCATTAAGTATTTCTACTAAAGTTTCCATTTCAATATCCTTTCTATAAGGTTGTCCACTTTTCTTTTTGGCTTCGTATTCTTTAGCTCTTGTGAAATTATCTACAAACATTTGTTCAACACCCATTCTTGTTCTTGGGAAACGTGTTCCGCTTGTCGAACGTGATTGTTTAACATTTTCACCAAGAGCGAATTTGATAAACTTAGGCGCATTTTTGTTAAGTAAGCCATCAGCGGATTCTCCCCATTTTAATTTTATAATAGCAGAACGACCTCCAATTGGATTTGCCGAACCATGTAAAATTTGAGCAGAGGTAACACCTCCTGCGAGGTTTCGGTATATTTTAATATCCTCTGGGTCAATCACATCTTCAATTGTTACTTCGGCAGAAGAGTTATGTCCACCTTCATTAATGCTTGTAGCTGCTATATGTGTGTGTTCATCAATAACACCAGCGGTTAAATGTTTTCCAGTAGCATCAACAACTTTTGCATTACGGTCACTTAAATTGTTTCCTACTTTAGCAATTTTTCCGTCCTTAATTAAGACATCGGTATTTTTAAGAATACCATCGGCTTCATTAGTCCAAACCGTAGCATTTTTAAATAATATGGTTTCTTGTTTTGGTAATTGCGAGACACCATAAGCACCGTTTGGATAGGTTACTGGCATCATTTTTACCTCTTTAGCATTTCCACCTCCTTTGTTCATAGTACTTGTTGAAGCGTCATCGCTAGGAGCTTTTTGGGCAACTACATACACACTATTTCCGTTAGGGTCTATAAGCTTTCCACTAAGATTATCTCCTTGATTTACTCTTGAAGTAAATCTCATAAACTCTTTTTGAGTAGCATCTGTACTTGTAAAAGTTAAGTTCACCCAATTATCTTTGTAAGTCATTTTTGCTCCCAATTGTTTGCCATCACTTTTAACTTTGGCTTTAGGTTTGCTTGTTGAACCAGAAATAGAAACATCGTAAGTTTTTCCGGCCATAGTAAAGCTATACTCACCATCAATGTCTTTAATGGTCATATCACTAATTACATTTCTATCGCCTTTAACCCAGTTTTCATGAATTTTTGTGCCTTTGGAGAAAAGCTCCCCAGATGTAATTAAGAAATTAGCATAGGCACCATTTTTTAAAGAACCAATACTGTTTACTTGACCTAATATTTGCGCAGGAACTGTTGTTAATGCTTCTAATGCTTTGGTTTTATCCAAACCATATTCAATGGCTTTCATCACATTAGCGTTAAGCATACCAGGAGTTTTTAATCCATTTGTTGTAAAACTGAATTTTATACCATTATCTGCCAATGCTTTAGGATTGGAAGGTTTTTGATTCCATTCACGCATTGCCGATAATTCTAAAGCACTTGCTGAAAATGTATCTTCAACATCATACGCTTTTGGAAAATTTAACGGTAGAATAAAAGTGGCATTGGTGGCTTTAATGTCTTTAATGTATTCATATTCATCGCCTCCACCCAGAATCACGTATTGTGTGCCAAACTCATCGCCAATTTTATCAACACGTATTGCATTGATTTTGCTTCCAGCAGCTATTATTTTTACTAGACCTTTGTTGTTATTAAATGCTTCAAGCGAACGGTCTTTAACAGTAATACCTCCTTTAGCATACCAATCGGCATCATGATGTACTTGTCTAATTAACGCAAAAGTTCCCATGATAGAACTTGGATACGATTGAGCAGATTTCACACTTTTGTTTAGTGCCAAATAATCTGCAGAGTTATCATCTAGAATGCGCTCTCCATCACCTCCTTCATTTGTTAAGGCCACTAAGGCACCAGTACCTCGCATAATACCATCTTGTAAATGTGTATTAACAACACCAAAACCAGCTTTTCTTAACGCTGATGCATTTTTAGAGTTGTACTTAAAATGGTCAACAGCATTTTGTTCTGGCCTTATGTGGTCATTCCAGTAAAACCCTTCTCTATTTGCATCATACCGACTGCCACCACCTTGGCGTTTAGGTTTTTCTACTCCAAAACTTGAATAGATGTCTATAAAAGATGGATAGATACTTTTTCCTGAAACATCAATAACTACTGCATTTGCAGGAATTTTTACAGAAGTTCCAGTAGCCACTACTTTTCCATCGTGGATAAGCAACGTGCCTTTGTCAATTACTTGAGTTGGCGTAATATAAATTTTAGCATTTGTAAATGCTGTATAATTTGTGTTTACTGATTTTACGCCATCATTTTTCGGAACATGCTCTTGTGCGACAATAGAAAATGAGCACATGAGCATCATTAAAATAAGATACTTTTTTGTCATATTTGGTTGGTAATAAATTAGAACCTAAATATAATCATTATGATAGAAGTAATTTCGCGTTAAGTTCTTTTTAACGTTTCTAAAGCGGATTATCTTTAAAATAGTTAACCAATAATGCCACAGCATAGCTATAACTTTCTATGCCTTTATCTTGATTGTTAGCTTTTAAAAAGTTACTATAAACAACTTTAAAAACTGGTTCTAACGGATTTTCATAAGCATTCCAAAAATCACTAGACTCTTGATAATTAAGTAAAATACCTTTGTTGATTTTTGTTCGTAATATTTCAAAAGTGTCTTTGTCTCGCCTATATACTTCGTTTAAACACTGCCTTAATGCCGACACATAACCTGAATATTTAAAATATACATCAGGATTATTTATAGCAGCCAAATACCCAATAAAATTGGTTTCATTTTCGGCAGCGTAACCCAATTGGTGTGCTTGTTCATGACACGCTGTAGATGGATACTGATATAATGGTATCATGCCATCAATTTGTGCTTCGTTAGTAAACGGATTTAAATACCCACTAAATCCCATATATGTAAGCGGTAAACTATATATAGACTGCTTAATACTTTTTGCTTTATAATTGAAAATAGGATGTTTTTGCCCTAAAGATTTATAACCATTAATTGTGCCGTCAAAAAGTTCTTTTTTGCTATATGGAATGGTTACTTTAACCGAATCATTTTTTGTAATGGACTCGTGGATGCTATTGGATTTTTCAATAAAAGCTTCAGTGACTTGAACTAGCTCTTCCGTGGTATATTTATAATCTATGTTAAGTGATTTATGGACAGGTACACGGTAATAATTCAGCCCCCAAAAAATGTGAAAAGCAAAATAACCAATTGAAACAGCCGAAAATACATCAATCAACCAATTTTTTGTATCTATTCTTAAGCGTTTTCTATTTATTACTAACCATCTTAAAATGTATATTCCTGCGATTGTGTAAAGAATATCTCCTATGGAGAAAGGAATCCAGCCAAAAGCATACCTTAATATTCTAGAAGTAAATTGATATAATCCGTTACTATAATACGTTTCTATAAATTCAGGGAAATTGGCCAATAGCTTAACAACAAAGTACTGCGGTATAATACTTAGGGCGATTATTAGTTTTTTCTTATTCAGCATTACCCAAAAATACATAATAGTTTCATAATTCTTTTATTTACTTCATACCTTTGTAAAACTTAATTATTAGATACATGAATACAGATATAAGAAACCTAGAGCCAAAAGTAGTGTGGAATAAATTTGCCGATTTGAATGCAGTGCCAAGACCTTCTAAAAAAGAAGAAAAAGTCATTGAGTTTATGATGGACTTTGGACAGCATTTAGGATTAGAAACCATTAAGGACGATGTTGGTAATGTGATTATTAAAAAACCAGCAACACCTGGAATGGAAGACAGGAAAATGATTGTGATGCAGTCGCATTTAGATATGGTACATCAAAAAAATGCTGATACCAATTTTGATTTCGATACACAAGGCATTGATATGTACATTGATGGCGATTGGGTAAAGGCTAAAGAGACCACTTTGGGAGCAGACAACGGTTTAGGCGTTGCAACAATTATGGCGATTTTAGAAAGCAATACCATTGAGCATCCTGCTATTGAAGCACTTTTTACTATTGATGAAGAAACAGGAATGACAGGCGCCATGGGCTTAAAAGGCGATGTTTTAAAAGGCGATATTCTTTTAAATCTTGATACCGAAGAAGATGATGAAATAGGAGTAGGTTGCGCTGGTGGTATAGATGTTACAGCTACCAGAACTTATAAAGAAGAAGATACACCTGAAGGGAAAAAAGGCTACACTATTACTATAAAAGGACTGCAAGGTGGTCATTCAGGTATGCAAATTCATGAAGGATTAGGTAACTCCAACAAAATATTAAACAGGTTGCTTTTTGAAGGCTTTGAGAATTTTGGATTACGTATTAGTGAAATTGATGGAGGAGGCTTAAGAAACGCCATTCCTAGAGAAAGTTTTGCAAACGTTGTAATTGATGCTGTTCATGAAGAAGCGTTTAAGTTTGAAATGAAACAATTATCTAATATCATTTCAACTGAATTAAAAACAATGGAGCCTAATTTAGAGATTGTTATTTTAGAAACGGAGCCTCTTAAAAAAGTAATGGAGTTAGGTGTTCAAGAAGGGCTTACAAAAGCCTTATACGCCGCACATAATGGTGTGTATAGAATGAGTGCTGATATTCCTGATTTGGTTGAAACATCTAATAATGTAGCAAGGGTTTTGGTAAAAGATGGGCAGATTACAATATTGTGTTTAACTAGGTCGTCGGTAGAATCATCTAAAATGGATTTGGCGAATAAACTTCGTGCAACTTTTGAATTAATTGGTTGTGAAGTGGAGTTCTCAGGCAGTTATCCTGGATGGACACCAAATATGGAGTCTTCTATTTTGAAAGTGATGCGAGAATTATATGTTGAGTTGAACAATGAAGAGCCACATGTAGCTGCTTGTCATGCAGGCTTAGAATGTGGTATTTTAGGACAAAATTACCCAGATATGGAAATGATAAGCTTTGGGCCTAATATAAAAGGAGCACATTCGCCAGATGAACGAGCGCAAATATCATCAGTTAAAAAATACTGGAAGTTTGTATTGGAGATACTTAAAAACATTCCTAAGAAATAAAAAAAGGCAGCTAATTTAGCTGCCTTTTTTATATTATTTAAGTAAAAAAATTACTTGACGATTTCTACCATTTCAAGAATAAATACGACATCTTCATTTGGTTTTACTGGTGGTCTACCATTTTCTCCCCAAGCCAAATGTGAAGGGATATATAAGTACATTTTATCACCTACACGCATATTAGCTAAACCCTCATTAAACCCAGCAATCATTTGTGCATCAGGGCTTATTTGAGTTGGCATAGGTGAGTAACCTTGTTGTTGGTCTCTTTGATTGTTATACATACCAAATTTTTCAGCAATGTCTTTTTTATTAGAATCAAGAAGTTTTCCATTGGTAAAATACCCTTCATACCAAACTTTTACACTTGAACCTTGCTTAGGTTTTTCGCCAGTACCTTTTTTAATTATATGAGTCATTAACCCAGAAGGTAATTTCTTAGCCTTACTTTTGTAATCAGTAATTATTGGTAATAAATCGTTTGCAGCTGCTAAAGCCTTTTCCTCAGCTTTCTTTTTAGTTTCTTCAGCTTTTAATAGCTCAGCAATTCTCCTTTCTTTGGCACGTTCTTCAAGTTTTGAAAGCTCTGTTTCCCAAGTTTTTGCAGCATCAAATTTACGAGCTTCAAAACCTTGCCTAATAATGTTTACTTCTTCCATTACAACATCCTCAACTGGTTTGTTTCTTTCTGCAACTTTAACATTAGAAATAGAATCTAGTATATCATACCCTAATACTAATTCACCAAATATAGAATGGATATTATCTAACCAAGGTGTTGGTTTTTCGGTAATAAAAAATTGGCTACCATTACTATTTGGGCCTCCATTAGCCGATGAAAGAATCCCTGGTCTGTCATGCTTTAATGTGTCATCAAATTCATCACCAAAACGATATCCAGGATTACCAGTACCATTAGCTAGAGGGTCACCTCCTTGAATCATAAAGTCATTCATAACACGATGAAAAGTTAAACCATTATAATACTTTTTACCTTTATAAATACTATCTACCATTGGGTGAACTCCTTCGGCTAGTGCAACGAAATTTGATACTGTTACTGGCGTTTTGTCATAATAAAGTTTTGCTACCATTGTTCCTTTGTTAGTTACAATTTCAGCAAATAGACCATCTCCTAAATCTGGATATTTTTCATCACAAGAGAATAGTGTTGTAAATAATACAAGTGCAATAATTTTCATAGAATGTTTAAAATTCTTCATTGTTAATTAGTTTCAGTTTGAGTTATAGAGTTTATTGTTACATTACATTTTAAGGGAACATTGGTGCCAATTTTATTTGTATCACCATAGTAACCAAAAGCTTTTTGTGATGGAAATAAAAAGGTAACTGTTTCGCCAGCTTTCATAAGTTTTAACCCTTCTCTTAAGCCAGAAAACAACTCTTCTTTGTCCATGGCATAATCTCTGGTTTTTAATTCGTCTTGCGAATATATGGTGTTACCATTTAAATCGGATACTTGATAGTTGAAATTAACAATATCACCAAACTCAGGAGTAATATTACTTTCTTCAATTTTTGTATCATAACTATACCAAAATCCGTTTTCGGATGCGATATATTTTGAGTTTTCATCTTTTTCGATAAGCTCAAGTATTTTGTTTCTTTCGGTTTCGTTAAGTTTTTTGTTTCGTTCTACAGAAGCATCAATAAATGAGCCTGTTTTAATAGAAACTGGAGGCCTAGCTTCAGGCGATTTACACCCAAGAAATAGAATAGGTGCTAAGGTTAAAATTAGTAGTCTTTTCATGATTTGAGGTCATTTTTATAGTTTGGTAAGATACTAATTAATTTTTCAACGGTCTTTTTAAGACTTAATTCACTTCTTCCTCCTGCTGCATTTACGTGTCCACCACCACTAAAATGTTGTCTTGCAAAGGTGTTTACATCAAAATTTCCTTTAGAGCGTAAGGATATTTTTATAATACCTTCTTTTTGGTTTTCAATAAAAATAACAGCAAATTTTACACCTTTTAGGGATAAGGCATAGTTTACAACACCTTCGGTATCACCTTTTTTATAATCAAACGTGTTTAATTCTCTTTGAGATAGGGTTATATAAGCAGTGTTAGAATCTGAAATTAGTTTTAGATTACTTAGTGCACACCCTAATAATTGCAGTTTGTTATAACTATTGGTGTCGTACACATTGTTGTGTATTTGTGCGTTGTCTGCACCATTATCTATAAGATTTGCTATAACACGATGCGTAGTACTTGTAGTTGACCTAAACCTAAACGAGCCAGTATCTGTCATAATTCCAGTATAAAGGCATGTACTTATACTTGAGTTTAGGGTTTTGAGGTCTCCAAGCATTTCAATGAAATGATATATCATTTGTGCTGTTGAGCACATGGTAACATCAGAGTAGATGTATTTTGCATAGTCATCTGGTTGTTGGTGATGGTCAATTAAAATCTTAACAGCTTCAGCTTTTGTTAATATGGTTTCCATATCGCCCGCTCTGTGTAAAGCATTAAAATCTAAGGTAAAAACAATATCAGCACCTAAAATTAATTCATCAGCATTATTTTTATTGGCATCATATTTCATGACAAATTCATCTCCAGGAAGCCATTTTAAAAAATCTGGATAATCATTTGGTGCAATAACGCTTATATCATGATTAAATAATTTTAAATAATGAAACAAGCCCAAACTTGAGCCCATCGCATCACCATCAGGATTTTTATGAGGCACAATCACCATTTTTTTTGGTGATTTTAATAAGTCTTTTATTTCTGAAATATCATTTTTTGTCATAAGATGCGAAGATACAATTTAATAACAAATCCTTTAAAAGTAATATGCTACTTTTGTAAAAAAATTAACCTTTTTTAGAATTGATGAAAAGCCTTTTTAAATACATAGCCATTGTTTTAATCCTTTTTTCTTGTAAAAAGAATGACAACAAGGAAATAGAAACCAAAGAACCAACCAGTAATGACCTTGTTATAGCGTTTGGTTCTTGCAACAGACAAACTTTTACCAACACACTTTGGAAACCAGTTTTAGAGCATCAACCAGTTGCTTGGATTTGGGGAGGTGACATTATTTATTCTGATACGGATGACATGGAATTAATGGCACAACACTATCAACAGCAACGAGAACAAGAGGGTTATAGTGAGATAGTTGAAAACATGACCATTTTAGGCACTTGGGACGACCATGATTACGGATTGAATGACGGAGGACTGGAATATGTGGCAAAAGCCGAAAGTCAGCAATTGTTTTTAGATTTTATGGGTGTGTCTAAAACCGATAGTAGGAGGGAGCGTGAAGGTGTTTATCATTCAGAAGTTATTGAAACCAACGAGGGTAGTGTTAAGGTTATTATTTTGGATACACGCTATTTTAGAAGTGCTTTAACGCCTTCAGAAAGTCCAGGAATGCGCTACCAACCTAATGTATATGGTGAAGGCACCATGTTAGGTGATGCACAATGGCAATGGCTGGAGCAGGAATTAAATAACTCAAAAGCTGATTTTAATTTAATTGTGAGTAGTATTCAGTTTTTGTCGGCAGAACATGGTTTTGAAACTTGGGGCACTATGTCTCATGAAGTCGATAAGCTAAAATCTTTAATTGGTGCTTCTAAAGCCAAAGGTGTTATGGTGTTATCTGGTGACAGACATATTTCGGAGTTTTCTAAAACAACCATCGAAGGTGTTGATTATCCGTTAATTGATTTCACATCGAGCGGTATGACGCATTCTTACAGCAGTTTTGATGGCGAACCTAACCAATATCGTGAAGGCGAGGTGGTATCAGACTTAAGTTTTGGATTACTAAAAATTAATTTTGAAACCAAAGAAGTAACCATGCAAATGCGAGGAGAGAATAATATTTTGCAGCAAGAATTAATACAAGATTATTAACGCTTGTCGTTTTGTATAAAAGCTGTATTTTTGCCGAAATTTAAAATTTAGAAATGGCAACAAATAGAACATTTACAATGCTTAAGCCTGATTCAGTTGAAAAGGGTAATATTGGCGCAATATTAGAAAAAATTACAGCTTCAGGCTTTAGAATCGTAGCAATGAAGTTAACACAAATGACCAAAGCTGATGCGGAGGCATTTTATGCAGTACATAACGAGCGTCCATTTTTTGGTGAGTTGGTGGAGTACATGACTCGCGGACCAATAGTCGCTGCGATTTTAGAAAAAGACAACGCAGTGGATGATTTTAGAACATTAATTGGAGCTACCAATCCAGCTGAAGCTGCCGAAGGCACTATTAGAAAATTATATGCTGCCTCTATTGGTGAAAATGCTGTTCACGGAAGTGATAGTGACGAAAACGCTGCCATTGAAGGTGCTTTTCATTTTTCTGGTAGAGAAATGTTTTAGTAAAAGACAATTGAACTAAAAAAGCTGCAACGAAAGTTGCAGCTTTTTTTTATGCGTTCATATTACATGTAGTGACCTAAAAAAAACAGCTAGCTGAATTTAGGGAAGACTTTAATGGTCTTCATTATGCATACTGTAAAAATAGTGCTTATTTAAGGTATTTACAATACGTAATGTTACGTAGTTTTTATTATTCCATTTAAAAAATCAGTTGGTCGAGTTGATTCCTGAATGAGAATAGGAAAATCAAAACCAAAAGAGTAATTAAATTCGTTTTGAATTTGACGTATTCTTGTTTCTTATATTCTTTTATTATTTGATAAACTAAAAACCCTCCAACAATTAAAATAGGCAGATAATTTAAAATTAAATCAAAGTACCATAATTCAGCAATCCTGCTTGAACTAGCTCCAGAACCATAAATTAAGAAAAAAACTAATATCTCAATCAAAAAAAGAAGTATCAGAATTCCAAAAAATAGACCTGACTTAATTCCAATTCCGAGATAATTTGTCTTTGTCTTAAAAAATTCAGTTATTTTCAATTCGGTCTTTTTTGTTAAATACTTTGAGTGCGATTTTGCCAACAATTATTAATGGAAGAATATATATGATTAGTTTTGTTAGCCCATTATTCAAAGCACTACTAGCTTGTCCGCCTTCACCATAAATGAGCAATAAAATTATGGTTTCTACGAAATATAAAAATATCAGTAGAATTATTAATCCAATTATTTTAATTACTATTTTCAAAATTGCATTCAAATGTATGGTAACTTCAATATATTATCTAAAAACCAAAGTTTTAATAAGTGGTTTTCCTAGCTCTTCATTAAGCATCGTAATTATTTTTTCTTTACCATAACTTAGTTCTTCACGAAGTACCGACGAGCTAAGTTGTACATATAAGGTATCTCTTTTTAGCCGTACAGAAGTGGTGTAATTATTAACGCCATTTCCCATTAAATTTCCCCAAGCATCTTTAATGTCAACCTTGTCCAAGCCTTCTTGGAGCTTGTTAGTAGAAACAAATTCTTTAAGGACATCGCTAATTGACAAATGTTCGTTATGGCGTTTCTTACTACTCAATATCTATAGGTTTATAAGGTTTGTAAATATAACGAAAGCCTTGTGAATTAACGATGATAAGCTCCTCGTTTGTGGCTTTAATAATGGTTTCTTTGGTGATTACATCATTATGATTGTAATAAATATTTAAAGAATCGTTTTCTATTTTTAATGTAAAAGGTGCTTTGTCTTGAGTCACAGCAAAAGTACCATCGAGCTTTGGTGATACTTTTTTTCTAAAACCAGTTGAGTCATTATTTACTTTAAAATAATCGACTGAGAGGTTTACGTTATATTCTTTTATGAGTCTGTTGTCTTTTTTTACTTCAGCTATTTCCCAATAACCTTCTATAAACGGAATTTTACTCTCATAATTTGAAGCACAGCTCATTACAATAAATGCAATTAGAATTGAAAAAAATAACTTCTTTATTTTCATAATATGTTATTCTAAATGAAACACTTGATAGGTTTGGTGTACTTGTTTTACAGCATTTTCAGTTCGTTCAGGATGCGTATCAGTAATAAATATTTGTCCAAAATTGTCATCATCCACTAAAGCAATAATTTGAGATACACGGTTTTCATCTAATTTATCAAAAATATCATCCAATAACAAAATTGGCGTCACACCACTTTGCTTTTTAATAAAGTCGAACTGGGCTAATTTTAGGGCAATTAAAAACGATTTTTGCTGTCCTTGACTGCCAAATTTTTTGATTGGATAGTCCTCAATTTTAAACTTTAAATCATCTTTATGTATACCAATACTTGTGTATTGTAGTGCTTTGTCTTTGTTTAAATTACGTTCTAGAAGTGTAGATAGCGAGTCATCAAATAAATCGCTTTTATATAATAAATTTACTTCTTCATTTCCATTGCTAATAGCCTTGTAACGCTCTTTAAATATGGGCACAAACACTTCTAAAAATGCATTGCGCTTTTCATGAATGGCTTGCCCTAATTCGTTTAATTGCGCATTGTAAATGTCTAAAGTATCACGATTAAACGTATTGTTAACTGCAAAGTATTTTAATAAGGCATTGCGCTGTGCCAATACCTTGTTGTATGTAATAAGCTGCTGTAAATAGCTTTTATCGCTTTGCGAAATAACGCCATCCATAAATTTGCGTCTGGTGTCGCTACCTTCTATAATCAAATCCCTATCAGCAGGCGAAATAATAACCAAAGGCAAAAATCCAATGTGGTCGCTAAACTTATCGTAAACTTTACCGTTACGCTTAATAATTTTTTTCTGTCCTTTTTTAAGCGAGACTATTATTTTTTCTTGTTTGTCTAGTTTTGAATACACACCGTCAACCACAAAAAAATCTTCATTATGTTTTATATTTTGAGAGGCAATTGGATTAAAGTAACTCTTACCAAACGACAGATGGTAAATAGCGTCCAAAATATTGGTTTTACCAATACCATTCGCACCAACAAAGCAGTTGATTTTAGCATCAAAATCAAAGGTTTTTGATTCAAAATTTTTATAATTAAGTACAGATAATGTTTTTAAAACCATTAAAAATGAAAGTTGTAAATCCAAAAAGAAGCTGCAAATTATTGAAAAATAACAAATAAATTACCTTTTTTATACCAATAAAAATTTTATTTTTGCGGCGCATTAATATAGAATACATGGCGACTTATAAGAAAAGAGGTTATAAACCAAAAACAAAGACTGATAAAGCTAACGCAATAGAAGAGCAGTCGGCAACAGCTGAAGTATTTAACACTTTGGATGAAGGTGCTTCTAGAACTGAAGCATGGGTTGCAAAAAACCAAAAATATATTTTTATTATCGTTGGTTTAGCAGCTGTAATTGTTTTAGGATATCTAGGATATAACAAGTTTATTCAAGAACCTAAAGAAGGTGAAGCTATGAACGATATGTTCCAAGCACAAAAGTATTTTGATGAGGCTATCATTGCTGGCACCGAAAAAGATTCGTTATTTAATCTAGCTTTAAATGGAGGTGAAGGTAAATATGGAATGTTAGATATTGTTTCAGAATATAAAAATACCAACGCAGGAAATTTAGCTAGCTACTATGCTGGAATGGCATATTTAAATCTTAAAGACTATCCAAATGCAGTTGAGCATTTAAGTAATTTTAAATCAGATAATGCTACTTTTAGTTCTATTGCGCAAGGAGGTATTGGTGATGCGTTTATTCAATTAGGGCAAAAAGAAGACGCACTAGACTACTATACAAAGGCAGCAAAAACATCTACAGATGCTTTTACAACACCAATGTATTTGTTTAAGGCTGGTAATGTTGCTTTAGATTTAGGAGATAACTCTAAAGCGCTAGATTTCTTCAAAAGAATTAAAACTGAATTTGGTTCAAGTACCGAAGCAGCAAATATCGATGCATTTATAGGTAAAGCTGAAGCTGCTAGTAATTAACACATGGCAACTGTAAATAAAAATTTATCACATTACGATAAGACTACAATCCCAAGCGCGAAAAATTTTCGGTTTGGGATTGTTGTTTCTGAGTGGAATGACAAAATCACCGAAGGTCTTTATAAAGGTGCAGTAGAAGCACTATTAGATTGCGGTGTTAGTGACGATAATATAATTCGTTGGGATGTTCCAGGAAGCTTTGAACTTATTTACGGAAGTAAAAAAATGCAACAGCAAAACGTTGATGCTGTTATAGCTATTGGAAGTGTTATTCAAGGCGAAACAAAACATTTCGATTTTGTTTGCGAGGGTGTTGCTCAAGGTATTAAAGACCTAAACATTATACACGACACACCAGTAATTTTTTGTGTATTAACCGATAATACCATGCAACAAGCCATTGAGCGTTCTGGTGGTATTCATGGTAATAAAGGTGCTGAAGCTGCTATTGCTGCTATAAAAATGGCAGATTTACGCAAGCAGAACTTGCCTAAATAGTTAGCAGTTTACAGTTGCAGTCAACAGTAGATTTTAAAACACATTATTCTTGTGTCTTCGGTTTTTCAACTTATTTTTTAATATCAAATTTGCACACGTCACTACGAGTTTTAGGTTTCGTAAAACGTGGCAGTTTATTTAAAATATAAAAGATTGCCACAGTCGTACCTCCTTCGCAATGACGTACTGCCTATTTTTGTTAACAATTTTTGGCATTTCCTGAGTGTATTTCCGCAGTATTTTAAGTACATTTGAAACATTAGTACAGAATAGATTGTTTAAACAACGCAAGAATAAAACGTTTAATTATAAGCCTAGATTTTTAGAAAAAAATCAAGCAGAAGGTCATTCTAAAGAGCATAATTTAGCGTCTAAATGGGAAAGACAAAGAGATATTAATCTCGGTTCAACAAGACGAGGGTTTTCAATTCGTACATTAATCATCATTTTGGTATTGTTATTGATTTGTATGTACGTATTAGAAAATAAATTCATGTAAAAACAATAAGCTATGGGAATTTTTAAAACACGCCAAAACAAGAAATACAATTATGCACCTCAATACTTTGATGATAAAGGAGAGGGCAATCCTTATGAAATCAAGCATAAGTTTGATGAGTATAGAACCACAGTTGGCAAACATGGTTTAAAAGGAAAAATCAATAATGCTTTAGCCGACTTAAAAGGTGAAAAAGACAGGGTTGCTAACCGACGAATTTTAATTATAACCACTATTCTTGTATTAGTATTTTTATTTATTATTGATTTCGATTTATCCATTTTCTTTTCATAAAAATTAATGGCAGATATCATACAGCTATTACCAGACCATGTCGCTAACCAAATTGCCGCAGGCGAAGTTGTGCAACGTCCTTCTTCGGTTGTCAAGGAATTGTTGGAAAATGCGATTGATGCAGGCGCAACAACTATTAAATTGATTGTTAAAGACGCTGGTAAAACCCTTATTCAAGTGATTGATAATGGTAAAGGTATGAGCGTGACTGATGCTCGTTTGAGCTTTGAACGTCATGCCACGTCTAAAATTACAACAGCCGATGATTTATTCAATTTAACTACAAAAGGATTTCGAGGTGAGGCTTTAGCGAGTATTGCTGCGATTGCGCATGTTGAGTTAAAGACCAAGCCTGAACAGGACGACGTAGGTACGCATATTAAAATTGAAGGTAGCGAGGTGGTATCGCAAGAAGTCATTGCGACGCCAACAGGAACTTCCATTGCAGTAAAGAACTTATTTTTTAATATTCCAGCACGCCGAAATTTTTTAAAATCCAACACCGTTGAACTCAGGCATATTATTGATGAGTTTAATCGTGTTAATTTAGCACACCCAAGTATTAATTTTGTAATGTTTCATAATGGTAGCGAATTGTTTAATCTGCCAGAAGCCAACATACGCCAACGAATCGTTAATGTATTTGGAGGAAAAACAAATGAGAAATTAGTACCAGTTGAAGAAACCACCGAAGTCTTAAAAATATCAGGATTTGTTGGAAAACCAGAATTTGCAAGAAAAACACGTGGCGAGCAATTCTTTTTTGTCAATAATAGATTTATTAAAAGCTCCTATTTAAACCATGCAGTAAATGCAGCGTTTGAGGGCTTGCTAAGAGATGGCACGCATGCGAGCTACTTTTTGTATTTAGAGGTTGACCCAAAATCCATTGATATTAATATCCATCCCACAAAAACTGAAATTAAATTTGATGATGAGCATACCTTGTACGCCTTGTTACGTTCGTCTGTAAAGCACAGTTTGGGTCAGTTTAATATTGCGCCAGTGCTTGATTTTGAGCATAACAGCAGTATGGATACGCCTTATGATTTCAAGAACAAACAAGCCAGTAGTCCTGCGATAGAGGTCAATAGAAGTTTCAACCCTTTTAAAGATGAAAAAATGTCTGGAAGGCATTCAGGAGTTTCGTTTAAAAAAGAAGCTGGAGGTAGTTGGGATAGTTTGTATGTTGGTTTAGAATCTAAAGGAAATACCAACACACAGGAGTTTAGCGAATTGCAGTTAGAGGGTAATCAAGAAATGCCATCAATGTTTGATAACGCCAATGATGAGGTGACACAAAAAACGTTTCAAATTCATGGTAAATATATAGTCAATACCATTAAATCTGGAATGTTGTTTATAGACCAACAGCGAGCACATCAACGCGTGTTGTACGAACAATTTTTACAGCATATCACAATTAAAGAAGCAGTGAGTCAGCAATTATTGTTTCCATTAACTATGGAGTTTTCAACTATGGAAATAGCCATATTATCAAATTTAAAAGAACAATTGGAGCAAACAGGATTTGTGTTTTCAAAGATGGAAGATGATGAAGTTGAAATATCTGGTGTTCCTGTGAGTGTGGATGCCTCCAAGGTGTCACAAGTACTAGAAACTTTAATTAACGATGTTGAAAATGAAGTGCCAGATAACCATTTTAGCCAAACCGATTTAATTGCTAAAAGTTTAGCCAAAAGTTTAGCAATTAAAACTGGGCAACCTTTAACAGTTCAAGAACAAGAACATTTGGTTAATAGTTTGTTTGCTTGTAAAGAACCATCTATTTCACCAACCAATAGAGCGACGTTTATTACGATGCAGGTTGATGATATTGATAAAAAATTTAATTAAAAGGAGCATATAAAAATATAAAGGAATGATGAGAGGGATAACAGATACAGTAAAGCATTTGCTAATTATAAACGTGATTATGTTTATTGGTACTATGCTTGTTGGTGGTGGTAATGGTGAGCTATTCATAAGATGGTTTTCAATATATTTTCCAAAAAACGAGTTGTTTCAACCTTGGCAAGTCATTACCCATATGTTTATGCATGGTAGTTTTCAGCACATATTATTTAATATGTTTTTGTTGTGGATGTTTGGAACTGCTGTTGAACAGATTATTGGTTCAAAAAGATTTTTATTTTTATATATCTCGGCTGGATTGGGAGCTACATTATTGCCATTATTAATTGATTATTTTGATTATTACAGTATTCTTAACAAGCTTATTGAGTCAGGATTTGAAAAAAATAAAATTATTAGCACCTTGGAATCTGGTATGATAAATACAGGATGGGAAAGTGTATTAGGTCAAGAAAAAATGAAAACTTTTATGGGTTTAAATTTTAATAAATTGAGTCTTGGTGCATCAGGAGCTGTTATGGGAGTTCTAGCAGCGTTCGGATTTATGTTCCCAAATAGGAAGTTAATGTTACTTTTTCCACCAATACCAATTAAAGCTAAATATTTAATAGGAGGAATGATTGGCGCAGATTTTATTTCAACATTATTATCTGGTACACCTTTGTTAGCTAACAGTAATATTGGTTATTCTGCTCACGTTGGAGGAGCAATAACAGGATTAATTATTGCTTGGTACTGGAAAAAAAATCAATTCAATCAAAACCGTTGGAATTAAAATGACCTCGTTAATCCACGATTTTAAAGATAAACTCAAACGACTCACTGCTTTTGAAAAAATTATAGCAGCTAATGTGGTCATCTATATAACTGGTTGGTTAATTGCTAATTTTTCTAGTGTGTCTAGAGGTCAAAGTCTGTCTTGGTTGGAGTTACCAAAAGAATTTTCAGAACTTATATTCAAGCCATGGTCTATCATTACATACGGATTTGCTCATATTGGTTTTTGGCACTTATTTTTTAATATGCTAATCCTATATTTTATAGGTCGCTCATTATCAAATTTGTTTAGCGTTAAATTATCGCTTAATATTTATTTTCTAGGCATTATATGTGGAGCGTTGGCTTATATGCTTGCATTTGTTGTGTTTCCTAACGGTATTTTAAAAACTACAGGACCGCTAATAGGAGCTTCCGCAGGTGTAAGAGCAGTATTGATATTTTTATGCGCTTACATGCCTAATTACGAAGTTAGAATAGTAAACTTTAACGTTAAGTTACTATACATAGGGCTGTTTTTTGTTTTCCTAGATGTTATTGGTGTGCTAAATTCATTGTCGGCAAATGTACCTTCACAATCAAATATTGGAGGAGATATTGCTCATTTAGGAGGCATTGCATTGGGCTTTCTATATGCTACACAATTAAAAAAAGGAACAGATATTGGTAAAGGTTTTGAACGCATTATGGACAGTATTTCGAGCTTGTTTTCTAAAAAATCGAATTTAAAAACAGTTCACAGAACCAAAAGAAAGGGTAAGGCTTTTGCAGGACATACTAAAGATGAGTTTAACGAGTTTAATAAGCAGAAGCAAATCGATATTATATTAGACAAGATAAGCAAGAGTGGTTACGAAAGTTTAAGTAAGGAGGAAAAAGAGTTTTTGTTCAAATCTGGGAAATAAAGAATGTTATGAAACATTTAAAAGGTACAGAAAAAATTATTTTCTTCATCAATTCTTTGGTGGCAGCTGTACTTTTGTTTTCATACATTTTGCCCTACGTGGCTCCAAAAAACTTTGCATTTCTATCCGTTTTAAGTCTAGCAGTTCCTTTACTAATTATTTTGAATGCCCTATTCATGTTGTATTGGTTGTTAAAGACCAAAAAGCACCTTCTTTTATCTGGTTTAGTGCTATTGTTGGGTTACAGTTATGTTGGTTCTTTATATAAGTTTTCTTCGTCTAAAAATGTTGAAAATGATAATGATATCTCTATCATGAATTATAATGTACGCTTATTTAATTTGTATAATTGGATTGATAGTGATGGTGTAGAGCAAGACATTATAAATTTGATTAAAACCGACAACCCTGATGTGATTTGCTTTCAGGAATACCATCCACATGAGCGTGTAGATTTATCGTCGTATAAATACAAGTATGAAAAACTTTCAGGTAATCGTGTTAAATACGGTCAAGCTATTTTTTCGAAATACCCTATAGCTAATTCTGGTTCGGTAGAATTCCCGAATACTGCCAACAATGCCATTTTTGCTGATATTGTTAAAGGTGAAGACACCCTAAGAGTCTATAACGTTCACTTACAATCATTACGCATTGATGCTAAGGTAGAAGATTTAAAAACTGAGGATTCTGAAAAACTCATTCATAAAGCTGGTGAAACGTTTAAAATGCAACAAGAGCAAGCTGAATTATTTATTGAACATAAAACACAGTCGCCACATAAAATGGTGATTTGTGGTGATTTTAATAATACGGCCTATTCGTATGTGTATAAAGAAATAAAAGGTGATTTAAAAGATGGTTTTGAAGAAGCTGGTAATGGTTTTGGACGAACGTTTGACTTTAGATACTTCCCAGTACGAATCGACTTTATTTTGGTAGATGACTCTTTTGAAGTCAATAGCTTTAAAGTTTATGAAGAAAAGCTGTCTGACCATTATCCTATTCGTGCTAAAATTAGTCTACATAAATAAACAATCGCACCAATCGGCAATGATGTGAATGCATAAGCCAATTCCTAAAACTCTCGTTTTCTTGATAAACGTAAAAATTATATAAGCTCCAATAGCATAATAAGAGTGAAGCGGATGAAAATTAATACTACACCTGTTGGCATCAAAAATTGGAGTCGACAATAAATGGTCTAAGTCAATTAGCATCGTAGCTATCATAATTATAAATGCTTTTTGCCAATAACTTTTAAAGAAGATAAAAGCAATACCTAAAGGCACTAAAAAGTGAATGCCATAATGTACAATAGGTTGTAGCATTACAACTATATTTTTTGTGATTGAAGATAAGGAACAGCATTGGTGCCTTCGTTGAACAACACATCTAAAATGCTCAAATTGTTAATGAAACCATGTTTGTTTGAAAATACTTGCGTATATGGTTTAAAGTGATGTTCTTTTTCTTTTCTGGCGTTTACCAAATGCCTATCGTCCTTACAATTGGTCGGTTTAGTTTGAAATGCTGAGGACGTTTCATGGTTAAAATCCAGTTGTAAACACTCAAAAATCACTTCCAAACATTTAAAATTAAAGTCTAAAATATACTCCTGTTTAGTGTGGAATAATGGCGCTAAGTCATCTTCATAAAATTCAAAAAAAGGAGAGGTTCTATAAGCACTTTGTAGCGATTTCCAATGAATTTGTTGCCAAGATTCATGATTGGCAATCTTAATATCTTTATATAATTGTCGATTTTTTTGAGAATAGATAACAGGAACGGTCAATGGTAGTTTACCATTGGCACCATAGATGTACGTTCGATTTCTATAGGTCTGTTTTTGGTAATTATCGCAAACTTCAAACAATAGCTTTTCTGCATGAACCATACTTACAAAATGTGCGACATTTGGGAAATATGTTGGATGAAGTATTGTCATCAAAACTTTGTTATTAAGTTTCCTAGCCAAGTATAAGCTATAAACAAAACTCCAACAATTATTGCTAATGTCATCATTGGATAACCGATAATGCTACCGCAAATTGCAATTAGCAATATTAATGACCCGTAAGCTAAATTTATGTTTCTTGTTTTAGGACTTAAGAACAAAGGATATCTAGTTAAAGGCAAAATTGCTGCAAGACAAGAAATGCTTATTAGTAAATAGTAGTCATTATTCAAGCCTAGGTATAAACCAAAAAAGGATAAACTCCCAATTAAAAGATAAAACATAATTTGACCACTTAATTTGTCATTATCATCAAGTAGGTATTTCCCGTATTTATCAAAAAGCAAAATCATATTTGATAAAGGCTCCATAATCCAGCTTCCAAGTGCAAATAGTAAATAGGCAATAATTAAAGGTATTGATAGGATAGCAAAACCACTTGCAGATAATATTTTAACCAAGAAGCGATAGGCTAGGTAAATACCAATTACAAAATACCATTGATTTTTTTCAGATTTGTTACCAATCCAAAAGGCATAGCGTAAATAGAGATTATAAATTGAATTTTTTGCCTTTACTCCATTTAACATACCATCTCTTGCGTATTCCGAAGTTGGGTCTAACTTCAAAGCTTCTTTAAAGTGTGTGAGTGCTTTAGGAACATCATTTTTTTCAAGATAATTCCAACCAACATTTGCATGAGAATTTGAGTCTTCAGGATTTTCTTGAAGTAGATTCTCAATAGTTTCTTCAGCTTCTTTAGTACGCTTTAGTTTTGTTAAAGCAGTAGCTCTTGCGTTTAGACAATAATCACTTTTTGCATTTATTTTTAACCCTTCGTTTGCTAAGTTTAAAGCTTCCTCAAACTTTTTTTCTGATAGCTTTACATACGCTTTTTGCCCAAAATAATTTTCCTCATAAGGATTTATTTCTATAGCACTATTAATATTTGAAAGTGCTTCTTTTGTGTTTCTTTTTTGTAGATATAATTGAGAAAGAAGAAAGTAAATATCACTATACTCAGGGTTTACACTTCGTGATTCCAAAGCTAATTTCAAAGCGCGCTCAATATCATTTGTCATAAAATAGCATTGTGCTATTAAATATTTTGAATGATAATCATCAACATTTTCAGCAAGCGCTTTTGATAAAAACGGTATAGCATCTTTATATCTACCCATTTCAAAAAGCTGAGCACCTCTTTCAAAATTTGCACTCATAATTTATCGCTTAATGTTTAAATAATTTAAAATATCATCGTAAAGTCCAGAATCATTAGCATATAGTGCATAATTTCTAGCAGATGAAAACCATTCTTTAGTTGATGGTTTCATTTTGGAAATGGCTTTGGTTATGTCTTTTGTATTTAGATTTTTTGGAATTCCGTCTTTAAAAGCTTCTTGAAGTTTGCTTTCTATAGCAATATCGATGCTTGACATAATATCAGCTCCAGAAAAATTACTGGTTTTTTTAGCAAGAGTTTTAAAATCGATTTTATCAACTGGTTTACTTTTCAATTGAATTTTAAAAATTGATTTTCTCGCTTCTTCATCAGGAGGAGCAACAAATATAATTCTATCAAAACGTCCTGGTCTTCTAAATGCAGGGTCAATATACCAAGGCGCATTGGTAGCGCCTAAAACCAAAATACCATCATTATTTGAATCTATACCATCCAATTCTGCCAAAAACTGATTGATAACTGTTCTTCCAGCTGTTTTATTAATATCGTTTCTATTGGCTCCAAGAGCATCGATTTCATCTATAAAAATCACACAAGGTTTATGTTCTCTTGCAGTTTCAAAAATTTCATGTAGGTTTTTCTCAGAATTTCCTAACCACATATCAAGAATATCGTTGATTCCTACATTAATAAAGTTTGCATTAATTTCGCCAGCTGTAGCTTTGGCTATATGTGTTTTACCACAACCTGGAGGACCGTAAAGCAATATTCCTCCGCCAATTTTTTTTCCATAAGCTTTGTATAAATCTTTGTGTAAAAGAGGCTTTATTATTTTTAAATCAATTTCCTCTTTAACTTTATCCATACCTCCAACGTCATTGAACTTGATATCAGACTTTTTTATAAAATTTATGGCATCATTGTCAACAAAATTATCTTGACCTAAACTTTTTTGTGTGATTCTAAAAAGATTATCAAAGTCTGAATTGCTATAGGTTTTATCAATTTCCAGAATCCTTTTGTAATTATTAAGGGCTTGTTCATTATTGTCTTGAGCTATATTCAGATAGCAAGAAAGTTCTAAGTATTCTATTTTTTCTTCATTTTCAATTATTTCATCTAAAATGACTTCAGAATGAGAAAATTTTTCTAGCTCGTAATAACATTTTGCTAATAAAAACTTATAATGAGTATTACTGTCTTTTTCTAAAATTGAGATAAGGTGTGACTCAGCTTCGTCAAATAAAAACTGGTCCATATAAATTTTTACAATTTGTAACCGTAACTCAATATTATCTGGTGAGTACTCTAGAGCTTTTAATAAACTGTTTAGTAGGTCGTTCATTTAGTTTGCATTTTTACGTTTACGCCATTATTAAGTTTAAACTTTCTGAATAAAATTATTATATATAAAATATCTTATTCTTTTTTTATTACAATTGAATTAGCTGCATAATCATGGATTGCCTTCTTCTTTTCATTTCCAGAAATAGAAATTAACGAAATCCAACCAAGGAGTACTTTTAATATAAACCTTATTAATGCTGATGGAAAAGAAATATTTTCTTCTAGCTTATCTTCTTTTCTAACAGTAATCTTAGAAAGAGTATGACCAATTGTTCCGCCTTTCATAGATGTTAATAATGGGTCATACAAAATAAAGATAATTATTGAAGCAATAATTTTTATATAGTTAGGTACCGAATCAAACAATGCAAATACTTCGGAAGTTATAAATAATGCTAATATTATAATTATTGAATCTATAACAGCTGCTTTAATTCTATCTTGAATTGCAGCATAAGTAACATTACCTTCAGATGCTAATTTATTATTCAAATCGGTTGCTTGCTTTTTCTTAAACCATTTATTAAACACAAAATAAGCGATAAGAAAAATTAAGAATGGAATTAAATATGATGAGCTACCACTCCCATGAACCGTTGTAAAGAAACGTTCCCAACGCGGATTTTTCAAACCATCCCAACTCATCCATATAAATACAGGTTTTCCAACCACATGATTAAATGGCACAAAGCCCCAAGCTCTTGCATCTAAAGAGTTATGACGGTTGTCACCCATCATCCAATAATAATCTTGTTTAAAGGTGTAGTTGGTTGCTAATTCATTATTAATAAAAATTTGGTTGCCTTCTACACGAAGTGTATTTCCTTCATAAACTTCAATAATGCGTTTGTATAAAGGCAAAACATCTAAATTAATATCAATGGTTTTTCCTTCTTCAGGAATGTAAAGCGGACCAAAAAAGTCGTTATTCCAATTATAGTCTGGGTGATGCGGAAAAATACCTGGGTCTCTAACTCCTTTTTCTTGTTTGTTTGGTGTAATACTCGCAACATTTGGATGATTTTTAAATCTGCTTAAAGCTTCATCAGAAATTGCTGAAAAATAGTAAGTATTTTGGTTTCTTAATAAGGTAAAAGGGTCGGTAATATCATACCTGTCTTTCATCAGTTTAGCATTGAACTGGTTAGTTTTAGGCTGTACAAAATAGCTAAACTGTAAAGCGGCTCTATCTGGTAATTCATTTTGTACACCGTTTATATACACAAAGCCATTACGTACCTCTAGAGAGTCTCCAGGAACACCAACACAGCGCTTAACCAAGTTTATTTTTTTATCAATGGGCTTGTTAAAACTACGATTGGAAGTAGATGTAAAGTGATTTATGTTATCGGTAGAATCTGCAGGACTATTAAAAACCACTATTTCGTTTCTATCTATTTTTTCAAATCCAGGAATACGTAAATATGGGAACTGCAATTTGTTTATCCATGAAGTTTCTTTTTTAGTAACATCATCATTAAATAAATACGATTTCTTTTTTAGAATAGGAATAGTATCGTGTACCATTGGCGCAGCCACAGTGGTCATTGGGATTCTAGCACCGTAATTCACCTTACTTACAAATAGAAAATCACCAACTAATAAGGATTTTTCTAAAGACGACGACGGAATTGTATAAGGCTGAATAAAATACGTATGCACCAAAGTTGCAGCAACAACCGCAAATAATATAGAGCTTACCCACTCGCCAGAAGATGATTTAGGATTAATATCTCTATTTTCAACATACGCTACATCTGCTACATAATTTAAATAGTAGTTGTAAAATCCAAGGGTTACAACTGCTAAAAAGGTATCTTGATACGTGTTTTTGCCAAAGCTTCGTGCTGTTTCAACCCAAACTACTGGAAACATTATTAAATTAATAATAGGCAAAAACAACAATATCGTCCACCAAGGCGAACGATTAATTATCTTCATCAAGATTACAGAATTATATACAGGAACAAAGGCTTCCCATGCTTGTCTACCTGCTTTTATGTATAGTTTCCAAGTTCCTAATCCGTGTACTACTTGAATTATTAAAAAGAATATAAACCATTGTGTCAATGTCATAATCGTAGTTTTTTGTTGTTAGTTAGTACCAAAGTCCTATTTAAGCGTTACAATAATAAGGCATCTTAACCAATATTTAACACATCGTTCATTGTAAAAATGCCAGTTTTTCCAATAATCCATTCGGCAGCTATAACTGCTCCTAATGCAAATCCTTGTCTGTTATGTGCTGTATGCGACATAGAAATAGTATCAACACCAGACGTGTAATTTACAAAGTGCGTTCCTGGAACATCTTCAATACGTTTTGATGTTACTGGAATGGTATGTTCATCCGTTGTATTTTCAAGAGACCAATTCTCATACGCTGTGTTTTCAATAATGCCTTCGGCTAAAGTTATGGCTGTACCGCTTGGTGCATCCAATTTTTTTGTATGATGAATTTCTTCTAAATCTACTTGATATTGTTTTAGGTTAGACATCATTTTTGCCAATTGCTTATTCAGTTCAAAAAATATGTTGACACCTAAACTAAAATTAGATGCGTAAATAAATGCGCCATCTCTTTCTTTAGCCAAAGCAACCATATCGTTATAGTTTTTTAGCCATCCTGTGGTTCCAGAAATAACTGGAACACCATTTTTTAAACAATTGGAAATATTTGCTACAGCAGCTTCTGGGACACTAAAATCTATAGCTACATCTGCGGTTCTAATCTCATAGTTATCAATATTATCGCTGATTTTCAATACGATGGTATGTCCACGTTCAAGAGCTATTTTTTCAATAGCTTTTCCCATTCTTCCATAGCCAAGTAATGCAATTTTCATTTGTCTAAAATTTAAAATCTAAGGTAAGACCTAAATTGGTGGTTGCATCCATTTCATTAAAATTAAAATGTGGTTTTATAGCCAAATTATCATCCACATTGTATTGCAGCAAATGTGCATCAACGTTAGCATCAATAATATTTAAGGCATAAATACCAATGGTGACCAACAATGAAATTTCTTTGTTTCGTCTTAGGGTACGTTGCGCTCGTATTAGTCCATCGTTAGAGATATTTGGTGACGTTAACGGATTCCCATCTACATCTTCTCCCCAAAATTCATCATCTTTAAAACCAGCATTACGACGTTTGAATGCATTTCGGTAGCGCTTGTAGTCTTTGTTATTATCGGCATAAAAATAAATACCAGTTCCCAAAGCTGCATATACGATAGGAATTTTCCAGTATTTTTTGTTGTAAGCTTGTCCTAATCCTGGTAATATAGCTGAATAGAATGCTGCTTTTGCAGGACGTAAAGGGTCAAACGATGTTTTGGTAATAGAATCTTGAATAACAATACTTTCTACGACTACATCTTCATCGTTTTGAGATAGTAATGTAAAAGGTAAAAGTAGTGTTACGACAATAAGAAAAGCCTTATTTTTCACGCTGAACGAGTTTCTTTATTCTATTAAAATCTTCTTCAGAATGAAACGGAATTGTTATTTTTCCACTGCCATTCTTTCCTAGTTTAACGTCAATTTTATGTCCAAAGTATGCCGATATTTCTTTAATCCCTTTTTTAATGTATTTAGGTGTTTCTGGCGTTTTTGGCACAGTTACTTCTTTATTTTGATGGTAGTTTTTAACCAACTGTTCGGTTTGCCTTACCGATAATTTACTGGTTAATATTTTCTCATAAATTTCAAGTTGTGCAACGTGGTCTTCAATGTTAATAATGGCACGACCATGTCCCATGGAAATAAACCCATCACGCATTCCTGTTTGAATAATTGGGTCTAATTTAAGTAAGCGTAAATAGTTGGCAATGGTAGAGCGTTTTTTACCAACACGTTCACTCATTTGTTCTTGCGTTAAGTCGATTTCATCAATTAAACGTTGATATGACAAGGCGATTTCAATTGGGTCTAAATCTTGGCGTTGAATATTTTCAACCAATGCCATTTCCAACGATTCTTGGTCGTTGGCAATTCTAATATAGGCTGGAATGGTTTTTAAACCTACCAACGACGACGCTCTAAAACGACGTTCACCAGAAACCAATTGATATTTATTAAACGCAATTTTTCGAACAGTAATTGGCTGAATAACACCTAGCTCTTTAATTGAAGAAGCTAATTCACGAAGCGATTCTTCATTAAATTTTGTTCTAGGTTGAAACGGATTGACTTCAATCCTGTCTAGTTCCAACTCTACTATATTGCCAACGACTTTGTCGGCATTTTTATCTTGTGCAGATTGTATATCGTTGCTTGGGTCTTTCAACAATGCTGAAAGTCCTCTACCTAATGCTTGTTTTTTTGTTGCCTTCGCCATTAATCTTCATTTTTTGTAATAACTTCCTTAGCCAAACTTAAGTAATTTGTTGCTCCTTTGCTACTTACATCGTAGTTAATTATGCTTTCTCCATAGCTTGGTGCTTCTCCTAAGCGTACATTACGCTGTATGATGGTTTGAAACACCATATCGGTAAAGTGTTTTTGCACTTCTTCAACCACTTGATTTGAGAGTCGTAATCTGGAATCATACATCGTCAATAATAAACCTTCAATATCTAAATCTTCATTATGTATTTTTTGAACACTTTTAATGGTGTTCAATAATTTTCCAAGACCTTCTAAAGCGAAATATTCGCATTGAATTGGAATAATCACCGCATCCGATGCTGTTAAAGCATTTAATGTTAGCAAGCCCAATGATGGCGCACAGTCTATTAAAATATAGTCGTAAGCCGATTTTAAATGTGTGATTGCTTTTTTAAGCATGTATTCACGCTCATCTTTATCGACCAGCTCAATCTCAATAGCTACAAGGTCTATATGTGCTGGAATGATATCTACGTTGGGTGCGTTGGATGACACAATACACTCTTCGGCAGAACAACTATGTTCTAAGAGTTGATAAGTTCCTAGTGAAACGTTCTCAACATCGACACCTAATCCTGAGGTGGCATTCGCTTGAGGGTCGGCGTCTATAAGCAGGACTTTTTTTTCTAAAACGCCAAGTGAAGCCGCTAAGTTTACTGAGGTAGTTGTTTTTCCAACACCTCCTTTTTGGTTAGCGATTGCTATTATTTTACCCATTGATTGATTTGGTTTTACTCGATAATCGAGATTTAAATACAACGAAGATTACTTCGAAATTTATACTCTTTTGCGTTATTGCCTCGAATGCTTATATCGAGCTAGTTTACAAGCAGTAAAAATACAATTATTTGCGAGTTTAGGAAATTGAAGTTGTTAACAAATAACTTTGGTATTAATGAGTTTATAAGAGTAATGGTAAGGGCTTAATAAAAGGAAATATAGAAGTAATTAACTAAAGATGTGTTTAAGGCCAGTTTATTTTTGTCAATTCTACAATTTCGTTAAAACTAACTGAATCGTTAGGATTACGTGACAATTCTCTACGTTTCTTGAATAGTTCTTTTGATCTAAGATCTTTTGAGAAAATTTGATTAAGAAACTTTAGGTCTATTATCCAACCTGTTTGTTGATTATTTAGATGTAGATTAATTTGATCGTGAATTTTACACGCCATTTTTGTTAATTTCTTTACTTCGTGCCAGTTAATACTCTCTTTTTTACGAGAGTAATCTAAATGACCAATATGAGTGTGTCGGATTTTTGTTATACGTAATTTAGTATATAGTTTTTTTGCTGCTTTAAGTGTTGATAAATAATCTTCAACTCTCTTATTCGATTTATCAAATTTATTCCATGCTAAATTCTTTACTGAGTCAAATGAATAGTTTTGATTAGGTTCGAATAGTTTATATAAGTTTAGTATTGTATTATTTCTGATAACATGAAACAGAAACCACAAATCTTTAGGATTATCATTTTCGATTTTTAAGAGGTATTCTGAAAAATTAATAAGATATTCTAGGGACTTTAATGATTCATGAATAAGATAAGCTTGTTGGCTTAATTTAATCGATATCTCATCATTATTTAAAACATTCATAATAATTTTAATTAAATATGTTTACGAAATAATTTACAAACTAAATTTCAAGTCTCGGATTAAGAATCAAACAAACCTACTCAATCAAAATCTCCAAAATCTTAATCGCTGCGTCACTAATTTTTGTTCCTGGACCAAATACAGCCACTGCGCCAGCATCAAATAAGTATTGGTAGTCTTGTTTTGGTATTACACCACCAACAATTACCATAATATCTTCACGACCATAACCTTTTAAGGCTTCAATTACTTTTGGTACTAAGGTTTTATGTCCAGCAGCTAGCGAGGAGACTCCTAAAATATGCACATCGTTTTCTACTGCTTGTTTAGCAGCTTCTTCTGGTGTTTGAAATAAAGGCCCTATATCTACATCAAAACCAACATCGGCATAACCTGTGGCAACCACTTTGGCTCCACGATCGTGTCCATCTTGTCCCATTTTGGCAATCATAATACGAGGTCTACGACCATCTTGCTCTGCAAATTGGTCTGCTAATTCTTTTGCTTTTTTAAAGGATTCGTCGTCTTTTATTTCTTTACTATACACACCTGAAAATGATTTTATTTGTGCTTTAAATCGTCCAAATACTGCTTCAAGGGCATCGCTAATTTCTCCTAAGGTTGCTCTTTCTCTTGCTGCATTTACTGCTAAAGATAGTAAGTTATAATTCCCTTGCAAAAGGGAATCTTTTGAATTTGACCATTTATTGGCAGCTTCCGTGAGTTTTGAAAGAGCAGCTTTAACTTTTTCGCTATCACGTTTCGCTTTTAATTCTTTTAATTGGGCGATTTGTGCATTTCTAACGGTTTGATTATCTACTTCAAGTGTAGAAATAGGGTCTTCTTGTTCTAATCGGTATTTATTCACACCAACGATTACATCTTGTCCAGAATCGATACGAGCTTGCTTACGTGCAGCAGCTTCCTCAATTCTTATTTTTGGGATGCCTGCTTCAATGGCTTTTGTCATGCCACCCAATTCTTCAACTTCTTCAATTAAAGACCATGCTTTTTGCGCAATATCGTGTGTTAGTTTTTCTACATAATAACTTCCAGCCCAAGGGTCGACCGTTTTGGTAATATTGGTTTCTTCTTGAAGATATATTTGCGTGTTTCTTGCTATTCTAGCCGAAAAATCTGTAGGTAAGGCAATAGCTTCATCAAGTGCATTGGTATGTAAACTTTGGGTGCCTCCAAAAGCCGCAGCAGCAGCTTCAATGGTTGTTCTAGCTACGTTATTAAATGGGTCTTGCTCGGTTAAACTCCACCCAGAAGTTTGACTATGCGTACGCAATGCCAACGATTTTGGGTTTTTAGGATTGAATTGTTTAACCAATTTTGCCCAGAGCATTCTTGCGGCTCGCATTTTGGCAATTTCCATAAAATGATTCATGCCAATTGCCCAAAAGAATGAGAGCCTAGGAGCAAAGGTGTCAATGTCCATACCTGCTTCCAATCCTTTTCTAATATATTCTAAACCATCGGCTAAGGTATATGCTAATTCAATATCGCAGGTTGCACCAGCTTCTTGCATGTGATATCCAGAGATACTGATACTGTTGAATTTTGGCATGTTTTTGCTTGTGTATTCAAAAATATCCGAGATAATTTTCATGGATGGTGTAGGAGGGTAGATGTACGTGTTACGTACCATAAACTCCTTAAGTATATCATTTTGAATAGTGCCAGCCAATTGTTCTGGTTTTACACCTTGTTCCTCGGCAGCCACAATGTAAAATGCCATGATTGGTAAGACTGCACCATTCATGGTCATAGACACTGACATTTTATCAAGAGGAATTTGGTCGAACAGTACTTTCATATCCTCTACCGAATCGATGGCAACTCCTGCTTTTCCAACATCACCTTCAACACGTTTATGGTCACTGTCATAACCACGATGTGTTGCTAAATCGAACGCTACTGAGAGTCCTTTTTGTCCAGCAGCCAAATTACGTCTGTAAAATGCGTTGCTTTCTTCGGCAGTTGAAAATCCTGCATATTGTCTAATGGTCCAAGGTCGTCTAACATACATCGTGCTGTACGGTCCACGAAGGTTAGGTGCAATACCTGCTACAAAACCTAGGTGTTCAACATCGTTTAAATCGTCCTTTGAATAGTTAGATTTAGCAGGAATATCTTCAGCAGTTTGATAGCTTTTAACTTCTGTCTTCGTGCTTCTAGCTTCGGACTTTAATGATATATGTTGGACGTTTTTTCTCATTATCGAATAATTAGTTTTTCTATGTAGTGGTCAAAATTTAGAGGGTAAATAGTGAAAACTCTAATCATATACGTTTTTGATTTAGAAGTAATTGCATAATAGGAATTGTAAGCTTTGTGAGTTTTATAATCTAACTCATAAACAGCTTTGAAAACCTTTGTTTTTGAGTTATCAGAAAACCCTGCGTCTCTTTTTTTACATTTTGCACCACTAGAACTTGCAAATTCATTGCATGAATTAGAAAGCATTGCAAGCAGCATTCCAGATTCCTTTTTTGTAAAAGGAAAGTAATCCATTTCTTTTACTAAAATTTCTGACGTACCATTTTCTTCTTTTATTAAATACACATCTCCTTTAGAAAACTTTAATTGATTGAATTTTAATAATTCATCAGCTCTTACTAGTGAATCCTCAATTTCTAATATGTCATTTTTGTACTCATTAAGGGTATACTTATTAAAGGATTTTGGAACAAATATTTTTAAAAATTCATTCTCCAATTGTATGTATTTCCCTTCAACAATCGATTTCTTATTTTGCTTGACTTTTTTTTCTTGACAAGCATAAAGAGAAAGAATTATTATGAGTAGAAATCTGAATTTCATGTGTTTATTTAAGTATTATCTTATCAAGATATGGGTCGAAATTAATCTCATCGAGCGTAGATAATTGTATAAAAACGGTTTTGCCTTTTGAAGAAATAATATACGATGTATTATAAACGTCGTTTTTCATACTTTTTCCACTTACCTTATATACAGCCTTAAACAGTTGTTGTTGTTTGTCACCACCATATTTGGCTGTTATTTTGGTGAATTTTGCATCGCTGTTTTCTTTTACTTTATCATTGTTTTCGGTAATTAACCCTAATAATTGCGGTGCATCTTCTTTGGTAAATGCAAAATATGGTCGCGTGTTTATGGTGAATGTAGAACCGTTTTCCTCATCGTAATAAATGTACAGCGAACCATCCATTTTACTAAGCGATTCTAACCTTTCGGTTTCAATTTTGTATTCCTTTTTTTGTGGTTAACGAATCGAGTAAACGCTGATATTTTGTTAACGAATATCTTTCAAAAGTTTCAGGCAAATAAATTTGTGTTCCAGTATCTTCTAAAAAATGATATTTTCCAGATAGATTCTCGGAAGACTTAGCTTTATTATTAGATTTATTTTCGTTGCATGACAACGTAACAAATAAGATGAGTATTAAGTAAAAATTTGATTTAAAATTCATAATATGTAACAGTAGGGTGTTATTTTTCATTATCCAGTCGTTCTTTTTCAATGTTTTCAGATAGTCGATGTGGTATAATTGGTTCGATTAGCGTTTTTCTTTTATTTCGTTTTAAAAATGGATAGCGTTCCAAATCGTTTTTCATGCTATCGTTTTTATTTTTGTGTTTATTGGTGCCTAATAATACAATATCTTCTTTATCGAATAGTTCTTGTTCTTTGGCAGCACTTTCTTTAATTTTTCTTTGAATGACACCTTCTTTTAGCTGTTTTAGAAAGCCACCATTATGTTCAATATCCTTAAAAATAGCTAAGGCTTTATCTGATAGTTGAGTAGTTAAAGATTCGATGTAATAAGCGCCTTCTGTAGGATTATTAACTGTGTCAAAATAGCTTTCATGTTTTAAAACCAATAACTGATTGCGTGCAATACGCTCTCCAAATTCATTATCGTTATGGTAAATAGTGTCATACCTTAAGTTACTAATAAAATTGGCACCTCCCAAGCTTGCACTCATACATTCGGTTGTGGTGCGAAGCAAGTTGGTGTTGTAATCGTAAATGGTTTTGTTACGTTTACTTGGTGTTGCTATAATAATGCAATCTGAAGGATTTTTATAATAGTCTGAAGCTAGTGTGTTCCATAATAACCTTAACGCCTTTAGTTTGGCAATCTCGAAAAAATAGTTTGAACCAACCGAAGTTTTATACACTATTTGATTTTCAATTGTATCACCAAAATGATTTAGATATTCATTAACATGCGCCAATGCATAAGCTAATTGTTGTATAATGTTTGCTCCAGAATTTTGATACAGCGATACATTTACGGACACCGAAGATTTTAAGGAATTACAATTAGCCACAATATATTCTAAAATCTTGTGGTCTTCCTTTAAGTTTTTATACCAATTGCCACTTTTGGCAAGGTTTCCAATAATATCTGTTTGAAGGTGAAAATTTGCTTGTTCTTTTTGTGCGATGTCATTTAATGAGATTGCATAAGCTTGAGATAAAAACGCCAATTCAAAACATATTGGAACGGTTTTTAAATCTATATTTTTTAATAATTCTGAAGGATTTATGGTATTGTTTGCTATGATGAAATGTAAGCTTTCGGCACCTCTATTTAAAACATTAATGGCTTTTTTGTTAGCATCTTTGGTGTTGTCAACATTAATGGTTTGACAAATTTTCCAGCTTTGGTCTGTGTTAGTCGAAGAAACCGTATTTTTAATATCTTCTTTGCTATAAAGGGGTTTTACATCGATGCCTTCAGGCGAATTCCAAATAAGTGCATCGTTGTAATCGGCGCCTTTTAAGTCTAATTGGATTTTTTGCTTCCAAGCTTTGGCGGACACAGGTTCGAATTCGTTGAATAACTTTTTACTCATTCTTATTGTCTTTAAGGCTGTCTTCGTATTCAATTAAATAAATCTCTTCATCTTTCTTTTTCATGTGGTATTTTTCCCTGCCGTATTTTTCGATGCCTTCTTCACTACTTAGTTTTTGTATATCTTTTTTGTCTTTTTCCATTTCAGACTTATAGTACGCTTTTTCATTTTCAAGAGCTTCCTTATCGTTGTTTAGCTCATTGTGAATAAACCACGAATTAGCATCAAAAAAAAGCATCCAAACGGCAAAAATTACAGAAATGACAAAGAATACATTTTTAAAAGGCTTAAAAAACCGTTTGTTTTTATTTATAAAATCTACCATTACAATCTTTCGTTAATTATTGTTCTTACTATGTCAACTGCAACGGTGTTGTACTTATTGTTTGGTATAATAATATCGGCATATTCTTTCATGGGTTCGATAAATTGCTCGTGCATAGGTTTTAGTGTTGTTTGATAACGAGATAGGACTTCGTTTAAATCCCTTCCTCTTTCTGAAATATCACGTTTTAAACGTCTTATAAGACGTTCGTCGCTATCGGCATGCACAAATATTTTAATGTCAAACATATCACGAAGCTCAGGATTGGTAAGTATTAAAATGCCTTCAACAATCATCACTTTTCTTGGATGTGTGAGAATGGTGTCACCAGTTCTATTATGCTGAACAAATGAATATACAGGTTGTTTTATTGGTTTGTGGTCTTTTAGCTCTTTAAGATGTTTAGCTAGCAAGTCAAAATCTATAGACCTAGGATGATCAAAATTAATCTTTACACGTTCATCATAACTTAAATGTGTTGTGTCTTGATAATAAGAATCTTGCGAAATCACGCCAACTTCTCCTTCGGGTAATTCGTTAAGAATTTGGTTGACAACCGTCGTTTTTCCGCATCCAGTTCCTCCTGCGATTCCAATTATAAGCATGATTGCGTTGTTTGATTAATTAGGGCAAATTTAAGATTATTTCTTCGGAATTATTTTAACAATCCCAACATTTTCCACACCAACATATACATAACCATCAGGCCCTTGCTCAATACTTCTTACGCGACCCAAGCCTTCAATGAGTTTTCTTTCTTCAACCACTTTATTTCCATCTAATACACAAAGGTCTAAATATTGAAACTTAAGCGACCCAACAAGTAAATTTCCTTTAAATTCTGGATAAACATCACTTGTTACAAAAGCCATTCCGCTAGGAGCAATAGATGGTGTCCATTGGTGTATAGGTTGTTCCATGCCTTCTTTTTCGGTAATTTCAGTAAATTTCGTGCCACTATAATTAATACCGTAACTTATTACTGGCCATCCAAAGTTTTTACCAGCTTCTACAATATTTATTTCATCACCACCTCTTGGACCATGTTCATGTGCCCAAAGCTTACCAGTTTCAGGATGCCTAACCATGCCTTGTGGATTACGGTGACCATAAGAATAGATGGCTTTTTTAGCATTTCGGTCTTTTACAAAAGGGTTATCTACTGGAATACGACCATCATCATGTAGTCGGTAAACTTTACCACCATCTCGTTCTATATTTTGCGGATTAACATCTCTATTGCCTCTATCTCCAATCGAGAAGTATAAATAACCGTCATTATCAAAGGCTAATCTGGACCCGAAATGCTGTCCGCGTTTACTATCAGGTGTTGCTTTATAAAGTACTTTTTTATTTGTTAATGAGCTGTTTTCAAGTTTACAGCGCATAATGGTTGTGTTTGCACCGCTACCGCTATCAGACGATGCATAGGATAAATATATCCAACCATTTTCGGCATAATTTGGATGCAGTTCAATATCCATTAAACCTCCTTGACCTTGAACTTTCACTTCAGGTAAACCACTAACTGTTGTTTTTTTGTTGTTTTTAAAATGAATTAACTCGCCACTTTTTTCATTGATTAGCATAGAGCCATCAGGCAGAAAAGTAAATCCCCAGGGAATATCTAAATCTGGTACAACAACGTCATGTGAATAATTGGCTGCTATTGTCTCTGTATTATTAAGGGTTAAAGAATTGGTTGATTTATTTTCTTTACAAGAATAAAGATTAAAAATTAGTAGTAAAACGATAGCAAATTTTAATGATTTCATCTGGTTAATATTTATAGTTTTTTAATGGTAAGATGTAATGTCCAAATTATCATATCGGTTGGTTTTCAACTTTTTGTTAATGGGCATTTCATAGGATTATTATTTTGACTTGAAAATACGAATAAAAAATTATTTGTTCTTAAAAGAAAGCTATATATTTGCAATCCTTAAAAAATTGAGTTTTTCTCAATGTATCGGAATAAGTTTTAAGATATATATTGAAAACGCCTTTGCGCAAGCTGGCCCTTTCACTAAAAATGTCCTCAGGACATTTTCTTAACGCTCAGTCCGGGGTGTAGCGTAGCCCGGTTATCGCGCCACGTTTGGGACGTGGAGGCCGCAGGTTCGAATCCTGCCACCCCGACCATTAAAAGCTAAAAAAATCTTTGATTTTTTTAGCTTTTTTATTTGACGTATTGCCATTACTAGGTGAGATTAAGCAAGCAAAAAAAAAGCCATTGAAACCGTGAAAAGCGGTTTTGGTTTTGAATTAATCGAATTGATTTTAAAGCAGTAGTATATTTATTAAATAGATTATCTTTAACAACTCTTAATTAGATTGTTGATATTCATATTGAATAATGAGATTTATTTTCTTTATATACATATTTTTGCTTTCTGCCTTATGCTGGTCGCAACAAAAAATAGATAGCTTAAAAACCATTCTTGAAAGAGAAATGTTAGTATCTGAATCTAAGATTGATATTCTCAATGAATTAGGTTATCAAAATTGGATAATAAACTCAGAAGAAGCACTAAAATATGGTAAACAAGCTATAGAATTAGCCGATAGCCTTAATTACCTTAATGGAGAAGCTAAAGCAAATAGAGTACTTGGAGTAGCTTATTGGACACGTGGTAGTCACTTAAATGCTATTAAGCATCTCAATAAATCTTTAGAACAAAATCAAGCACTTCTTAATGCAGAAGAAACCGCCAATACAACATTGAATTTGGCTATGGTTTATGCCTCACTTCGAGATGATGAAAAAGCATTATCTATGTATCAAGATGCTATTAATCAATTTACGTCCTTAGACCTTAAATCTAGAATTGCTACTGCATTTACCAAGATAGCATCACTTTATATTAAGCAAGACCGCTTAGGTGAAGCCAAAGATTATTTGACTAATGCGTTAAAAATGCATACCGAAGCAAATTTTACTTATGGCATAGCTGAAGCACATAATAGATTAGGCATTTTATATATTAAACTCGAAGAGAAGGAGCAAGCATACTATCACATTGAAAGAGCTATCATTAATGGTAAAAAAGTAAACGATAGTGATGGTATGATAAGTAATCTTATTCAATATGGTAAATTATTAATGTTAGATAATGAGTTTCAAACAGCTGAAGAACATTTTCTTTTGGCTCTTGAACGTGCTAAAAATAATAACTTAAAACGTTATGAACTTGAAGCTTATGAGTCTTTAAGAAACTTGAAACGTTTTGAAGAAAAATCGGAAGATGCTCTAGACTATTATGATAAATATATTACTTTAAAAGACAGTATTTTTAATTCAAATAATGCAATGAAAATTGCAGCTTTAGAACTTAATAATGAACTGGTTGCAAAAGAAAAGGCTCTTGAGTTACTTGCCGAAAAAGAGCGCTCAAATAATTTTGTAAAATGGAGTTTAATAATTGGTTTGGTCGTGCTTATGCTTATTACCATAATCTATTTTATAAATTTAAAAAAGAGAATTGCCCAAAGAAGAGAATTGCATTTAACAAAAGAAGAATTCAATCAAGCCGAATTAGAAAATGCTAATTTAAAGCAACAAGAATTGCAGCAACAGTTAGATTTTAAAAACAAGGAACTTACATCATATACGCTTAATTTTGTCCAAAAAAGTGAATTGTTTCAAGAACTTAAAGAGAAAATAGAATTTTTAAAAACAGCCACACCAAAGCAACGAGACAAGATTATAACCGATTTAAATCGTGTTATAAAGCAACACATTAATATTGATAGAAATTGGGAAGATTTTAAACGATATTTTGAAGATGTTCATACTGGCTTCACTGAAAAGTTAAAAGAAAACCATCCAGATTTAAGTGCCAACGACCTTAAAATATGTGCGCTTACTCGTCTTAATCTGAACATTAAGGAATCTGCCACCATCTTAGGAATCACTCCTGAAAGTGTTAAAACAGCACGTTACAGACTTAGAAAAAAGCTAAATCTGGAACATAACGAAGAACTTTTAAGTTACTTTTTAAAGCTAGAAAGCTAAAATTAGTATTTAGAAGCCTTTTTCGTATCCAATTTATTCTTAAAACCTAAAACTTCGCTAACATCTGATTTTAAGCAAGTTATTTTTTTTTTGTTCACCTCCTGTTTACCTTTTTTTATGTTAAAACCGTAAATGGTCTACCTAAATTATTATGATAGACTACTTTTTGTTTACCCACTTTATTTTAAAAGGCTCTTTTCCGTTTCTAGATTTGCACCATCATTAAAAATCAAAAAAACGAGCAGTTATGAATTATTCAAAATCAAAAAAACATGAACCAACTATAAAACAGTTTTGGTTAAAGAAAAAAGAGAGACTTCAGCATCAATTAAATCATCGTAAAATTTTTTAAACTTAAAATTTAACTAGACAAACAAATACAATTAATAAATAAAATAAAGAAATCATGAAAAAAATAATTTATGCAGCCGTAACCTTAATTGCCATTTTCGCATTATTCGCTTCATTATTAAACTCAAATAAAAGCGAGCCTAAGCCTACAAAGCTTTTAGCTTATAATTTTGTAAAGTGTACACCTGCAAAATTTTTATTAGAAAATATTGATACTACACAGCAAATTTCCCCATTGTTTAATAACCTGGGAAATCTGCATTTTAAAATTTCTACTGAAAATGATAGAGTTCAAGCATTTTTTAACCAAGGTATAAAACTCAGTTATGCATTTAACCATGCAGAATCTCATCGTTCTTTTATGGAAGCTGCCCGATTAGCGCCTGAAGTGGCGATGAATTATTGGGGACAAGCCTTTGCTTTAGGGCCAAATATAAATGATGCTCAACCTGATGATGCACGTAAGAAAAAATACAACGAAGCTATAGCAAAAGCAAGAGAATTAGCTTCAAGTGCGACACCAAAAGAGCAAGCTTTAATTAAAGCATTATCTGCAAGATATAGTGAAGACTTAAATAAAGATGTTGCCGAATTGAATATGGCGTACATGAAAGAAATGGAAAAAGTAGCTAAAACATATCCTAACGATGCTAACATTCAAATTTTATTTGCAGCTTCTGTTATGAATACTGTGCCTTGGAATTATTGGGATAAAGAAGGGAATCCATCACCAAACATAACTGAAGCTAAAACTGCTTTAGAAAAGGCAATGAAGTTAGAACCAGAAAACCCTGGAGGGCATCATTATTACATTCATATGGTAGAATTGCCTTATCCAGACCTTGGTGTTGAAAGTGCCGATAAATTAGCATCCTTAATGCCTGGAGCAGGTCATATTGTACACATGCCTTCTCATATTTATATTCGAGTGGGTAGATACAAAGATGCTGTAAAAGTCAATCAAGCGGCCATATTGGCTGATGAAGATTATATCGCTCAGTGCTTTTCGCAAGGTTTATACCCTTTGGGTTATTATCCTCATAATATTCATTTTTTATGGTCTTCTGCTAGCTTGTTAGGAAGTAGCGAATTAGCTATTGATGCAGCTCAAAAAACAGCTGAAAAAGTTCCAGCTGGAGAGTTTATTGATATGCCATTTTTACAAGATTTTGCCTCAACACCACTATTGGCATATACGAGATTTGGAAAATGGAACGAAATTTTATCTATTCCAGCTCCAAATTCTAAAATCAAACACTTAAACCTTATTAGGCATTATGCTAGAGGTATTGCATTTGTTAGAAAAGGAAATATTAATGATGCTCAAGAAGAATTAGATGCTATTCAAGCACTTAAAAATGACCCTGAATTGGAAAACTTAGTGGCAACAGCAAATAATTCATCTGCATCAATTGCATTAATAGCTTACGAAGTTGTTGCTGGTGAATTAGCTCAATTAAAAGGCGATTTACCAAAAGCCATTGAACATCTTGAAAATGCTGTAGAATACGAAGATGCTTTAGTATATACTGAGCCTGCAGCATGGCATATTCCAACACGACAAAATTTAGGAGCAGCATTAATGCAAGCTAAAAAATATGAGAAAGCTGAAAGTATTTATAAGGAAGATTTATCTGTGTTAAGACAAAACGGTTGGTCGTTAATAGGCCTATATAATGCTTATATGGCACAAGGTAAATCACGTGAAGCCAAGAAAATTAAAAAGGAATTTAAGAAAGCTTGGGGAGATTCAGATATTACAATTACCAATTCAATTTTATAAAATTATTTAAAATGAAAACAAATAGAATCATAAAGATAGTTCCAATTTTATTGCTTGCAGCTGTAGCTATATATATAACTTTGGCGTTCACTTATCTGTCTAAAAATAAAAGTTTACCAATATACAACCCTATTGATTTAAACCCAGAATTGGTTGACGCAAGCTTAGGAAATATTAAAAAAAATCATATTGTTTCAAATTTTAAGCTCATCAATCAAAACGGAGAAATAATTACAGAAAAAACATATAAAGACAAAATTTATGTGGTTGATTTCTTTTTTTCAAGCTGTCCAACGATTTGTCCAATTATGACAGATAATATGGCTAAAATTCAAAACGAATTTTTAAATAATGATAAGATTATGATGTTGTCATTATCAGTAACGCCAGATATTGATAGTATTCCAAGGCTAAAATCTTATGCGCAAAGAAATGGTGTTATCGATTCTAAATGGAATGTTACCACAGGAGATAAAAAGCATATTTACGAATTGGCTCGTAAAAGCTATTTTGCGACTACTGATGAAGGTGATGGTGGTTTGCAAGATTTTATTCATACTTCAAATTTTATTCTCATAGATGGAGATAAACAAATAAGAGGTATTTATGATGGTATTAAAGATGAAGAAATCTTACGCTTGATTGATGATATCAATATTTTGAGCAATTAATGGAACAAACAACTTTTAAGACCAATAAAATTCGAGGACCGATAAATTCATGGATTTTCAAAAACTTAGATGGTTACATGAATTTTCTTTTTAAAAAAGAAAAGAAAAAATTGTTTAAAAATCATCCAGATACTGTTGTCGAAATTGGTTCAGGCGCAGGTGCGAATATGAGATATTTAAGAGCAGGGACAAAGCTAATTGCCATAGAACCTAATGTTTTTATGCATAATAATCTTAAAAAGAACGCTATTAATCATGGAATAAACCTAGAAATAAGAACATTAACTGGTGAATCTATTGATTTGCCAGATAATTCATGTGATTTTGTAATAAGTACACTAGTGCTTTGTACTGTAAGTAATCCAGCAGAATGTATAAATCAAATTAAACGCATATTAAAACCTTCGGGAGTATTTGTTTTTATAGAACATGTAAAAGCTAGGGAAGGTTCAATATTATCATACATTCAAAATATATTTCATAAACCGTGGCATTGGTTTTTTGAAGGATGCAATACGAATAGAAACATTGGCCAATTATTAAAATCTGGTGGGTTTAGAGTTTTAAAAATAGAACAATACAATTTGTATTCACCATTTATACCAATTACATCTCAAATTAGAGGTAAGGCTTTTAAATAAACATTATAAAATAATATTATGAAACACCTAGAATTTCAAAAGCTGAAACTTGAAATTTCAGTAAAAGCAAAAAAAGGAGTCGATTTTATTCTTGCAGCGTCCATTATATGGTTAGCTATAGGGTTAATATGGCTAATTTCAGACACATCATCATATAACAAAAGTATTTTTACATTCATTGTAGGTTCTATATTGCTCCCATTAGCATTTGGTTTTTCTAAGTTGTTTAAAACCCAATGGAAAGTGATAAATAATCCGTTACAACCTTTAGGGCTTTGGTTAAACTTTGCGCAACTATTTTACTTCCCATTTTTGGTATTTGTTTTGCTAAAATCACCAGACCATTTTATTATGACTTATGCTATAATTACTGGAGCACATTTGTTTCCTTATACTTGGTTTTATGATGATAATAGTTATGCGATTATCGCTGGAGTTATTTCTGCATCAAGTCTAATACTAGGATTAAACGTTTCTTCGGAAGCTATGTTCTACATTCCGCTATTAGTTGCTTCTTTATTATTAATCATGTTTGTAGTTTTATGGGTTTCAATACCAAAAATCACAAAAAATTGGAAAAATATATCATAAATTAATAAAGACATTATGCATGGGGGCGCTATTCTAGGTTATGTGACCAAAAATAGGTTAACAAATCTGTTAAGTCATTTCTAATGCTTTTTGCATCCTTCAAAAAACAATGTAATACCCAATAAATATTAAAAATTCACAAACATGAAACACATTTACTTAATCTACACATTTTGTATTTATATGTTGTTTACTACAATTGCTTCTAGTCAAATTAGTGCCTTAAGCGATGAGTTTAACAGCACAACTTTAGATGCATCTTGGAATTTATTTCAACCCCAATACTACCAAACTCCAATATCCATAAACAATGGCTTTATGGAAATGAATCTTGATGATGCATTGTGTAACCAAACCTGTGTATGGTGGGTCGATATGAATGCTGGAATGATTTATAAAAATGTAACTGGTGATTTTGATGTGGTCACCGCAGTTTATGCCAAACAAAAAAATAACCCAACACAAGATATTGATAGATGGACACAACTAGCAGGTTTAATAGCTAGAAACCCAGCGTCAACAAGCTCTGGAAACGAAAACTATGTGTTCAATGTTGCTGGAATACGTTTTGATAATCCGTCTATAGAGTTAAAATCAACTATCAATAATTTAAGTTCGGTAAGTGCATTTACAAATAATATGTCTGGGACAGCAGCAGAGGTTAGAATAGTGAGAGAAGATGCTCTTTTTAGTCTATATTCAAGACCAATTGGGAGTTCAATCTGGGTTTTTAGAGGTAGTTATAATCGCCCAGATTTGCCAGCTACATTGCAAGTAGGGCTTATTGCTTATGTGTTTGATGCTTATCCTGGAAACCTCCTTGCACAATTTGACTATATACGTTTTAGTGAAGTGCTAAATAATGATAAGATTGAACCTCATAAAAATGATATTTACATCTATCCAAATCCTGCCAGCAGTGAATTAAATATTGAAATAAATGAGAGAGTGGTTCATGCGATTACTTTCAGTATTTATGATGCATTAGGAAAAAAAATCTTTGAAAAACCGTTAAGTTATTCAAACAATACAATAGCAAAGTTGAATTTATCGACTTTAAATATTGCTGCTGGAACTTATTTTGTGAAATTGAAAATCGATGGGAGATATTCTGGTATTTACAAGTTGATTAAAGATTAAATAATCATGAAAAAGATATGTATAATAAAATTCTAAGCTTAATATTTTTCTTGTTAAGTGTAGTCTTAATCTTAGTTTTTATGACTAATCAAGATTTTTTTGATTGGGCTTTTAATAGACATCATAATAAATGGAGTTGGTATATAAGACCTTTGTTTTTAATTCCATTTTCTTACTTCGCTTATAAGCGAAATATGTTAGGAGTTTCAATTGTCATTTTTCTATTGCTAACAAGTATGTTCTGGTTTAGCGCGCCTAAGGTTTTAGATAAACAGGTAGAGAAGTTCTTGTTATTTGAAAAAGAATGGTTGCAAAGTACATGGAGTTTTACAAAGTTAATATCACTACTAGCAATTCCTGTTTCTCTTTTTTTATTAGCACTCGCTTTTTGGAAAAGAAGTTTATATCTGGGACTAGCTGTTATAATTTTAATGATTACTGGTAAAGTGATTTGGAGTTTGAAAAATGCTGGAGAGTCAAGTTTTGCTATTATTTTACCAGGCACAATTGGTTTAATTATTTGTGTCCTTTTTATAATTATTGGGAATCGGAAATTGAGGCAAATAGATTAAGCAACAATCAAATTAGTTTTTTGATTAGTAATTTATTTTCTTAACTCCTTTTTATGAAGTTTTGCTGTATTAGTAAATTTATTTAAGGTGATTTTTGGGTCATCATAAATATAAATCTCACCACTTCCTGAAACATCTATAAACAATTCTTCGGTAACATTAACCGCTACGTCACTGTTATCTTCAGAAAGTATTTCGCAGTTTAAGGATACTAATTCTTTGCCTACAAGATTTGCTGAGTTACTTGCCCTAACTTTTAATATGTCCAGATTGCCACGAACCTTTGCATCGGTTCTTTGATACATGTCTATTAACATTCTATCGGCATTTATTAGAGCGTCTAATTTACTGTTTTCGCTTAGTTCAAACTTAGTTTCGTTAGAGGTGACATTAAGTTTTACTCTTGCTCTATCAGTACTGGTAAGGTTAAAAGTTTGCGATTTAATATTTAAAAAGACTTTAGAGGCACCACTACTGTTAACTGAGATATCATCTAAGTCTATAGAAGTTAAAGAACTAATTTCACCATCATCAACAGTTTCAATTTCCTTTAATGACGTGGTGTATATAACTTTTATGCTGAGTTTTTTGCTTGAAGTAATTCTTTTAGTTGTTTTAAAACTCAATGTGCTATCTGCTACGCTAAATTGGATAACGTCGTGTAGATTATCATCTGCTTCAATAAATACTGATGCCTTTTCACCTTCAATAATATCTATGAAAAAATTTTCCCCAACCGAAATTTTATTGAAAGAACTTATTGGTGTTTCTTGTGTCGTCACATTTTTATTACCTTTTATTCGCTCTTTCTTTTGGGCCTGAGTGAGAGTGCTTATAAGTAAAATAAAAGTAAGTAGTAATCCTTTTTTAAGCATTATAATCAATTTTGTATATAACAAATATAGCAAAAACCATCCCAATGTTATTTTTAGCACTGGAATGGTTAAACATGATTGATTAGCATACTCCTTTAAAAGAGTATATTTTTGATTGGTTTAATGTTTATTAACTTATTAATGTATAGCTGCTTTTAATGTGTTTTCTATTCTTGGCGCATGACTTGAACCCATAGTTACAAACACAGTTTTATTTTTGTCTATCTGTTCTAAAATGATATTAATCATATGTTCGTCTCTTGCCAAATTTGAGCTATTCCAAATATCTTGAAAATACCCTGGCCAGCCATATCCACTATTGTATGTTCTCCAATCTATATTCGGAAAATCTTCCTGCCAAATATTATCAATATCTTCCCAAGATGTAATGGTGTTTTTCAAATAATTATAATCTGTTCTCTCATTAATTAATTTCTGAAGCTTATCTTCAGGATTGTCCAAGCGTTCTTTGATTGGAATGCCAAAAAAGGGACGTAGTGAATAAAACATAGCTAATTCTTTAGCAGAATGCTTCTTTATTAACAGCTCAATTTCATCTTTTCTTGTGGGTTCCCAAGTATATAAATCTACATTATCCTTTTTCGCAAGATGTGTTGTTAATCCACTTTCACCATAGCTTGTTATAGGATCCTGTAGCCATTTAAAGAAAAACCCCATACGTCCTTCTACTAAAGCAAAATCAGGTTTATTAGTATTCCAATAACTTCTTATAGAATCAAACTGCGCATTAGTTTTATCTTTTGTATGTTCTATACCCATTACAATAACTTGACCTTTGTTTTTTGACTTAACTGTGTATATATAAGGTCTTCGATGTTCGCCTACAACTTTCATATAACTTTTCATGTCAACTACTGGAACTTCAAGTGTATATTGCTTTTGAGTTTTATAAAACGATGGCGATTTCCATAGAATATTAAAATAAAATAGTAGTAGTACTAGTCCTGTAAAAACTAGAACGGACTTAATAATTTTTTTCATTGTTTAAAATTTGGTGTCTAGTGTTTACGAACACTACCAGAAACACCATCTTTTTTGGTTACTTTTTCAGGATTTCCGTAGTATTTAATGTCTGCGCCACTGGTTGCTTTTGCGTATAATTCTTGCGAAGTATTTACAGTAATATCTGCACCACTTGTAGCTGTTGCTTCACTAATTTTTGCTTTTAAGTCGCCTGCTTTTATATCGCTACCACTTGTGGCACTTGCAAATAGCTTATTGGTTGTTCCTGAAACTCTTAGGTCACTTCCACTTGTAGAGCTACAATCTACTACTTGTGCGTTAACGTCTAGCTCCATATCGCTACCGCTTGTTGTAGATAACTCTAAATTATCAGCTGTAATGATGTTGGTTGAATAGACATCACTTCCGCTGGTAGCTGTAATTTTTGAAATGTCTTTAAAACTCAACATTACTTTTTTTGCTTTTGAGTAGCTAATGTTCTCTTTGGTCGTAATACGTAACACACCATTTTCTACTTCGGTAACAATAATGTCGTGTAAGTTTTCGTCTGCTTCAACGGTTAAACTTACGTCGTCGCTTTGTGTTAAATACACATCCATTCCTCGACTTACTCTAATTTCGCTAAAGTCTTCGTTAAGCATGCGCTCAACAGTTTCAACGTCTCCATTGCCTCTTACGCCAAAGCCTCCAAAGTCGAAATTGCACGACACCAACAATAAACTGGCAATTAGGGCTGTGATAAATTTTGATATAGTTGTCATAATTTGATTGATTTTATATTTTTGTAAATATCTATGTTATTAAATGCTCTACAATTTGTTTTTGACTGAATTGTAGAATATTGTTTCTGAACTGTTAATTACCTGTCGATTTTATCGTAATGCCACTAGAATCAATAGTTGCTTTAACTTCTTCATCTTTATATTCAATTTTATTTCTGTCAACTTCAAGAGAAGAATCGCTTTCTTTAATTTCAATTATTGATTCTTCATCCTCACAGTCTAAGCACTTAGCATCGTTGTTTTCTAAAATTTTCAAGTAATGATTTTCTTTACCGCGTGAAATAATATCGGTTGAATACCTCCAGCTTCTATAATTACGAGTGCTTTTGTCAGAATAAATAACACTTTCCTCTGGCATGTACACTATTATTTTTACATCCTGGTCTCTAAATTTATTATCAGCATCAGTTAAAAAATAGTTATCTAAAACGAGTTTCCTATTGTTAAAATCGAAGTTATATTTTATTTCTTCCGCACGGTCTCTTGCATCTTGATAAGTTCTTCCTCTAGCTTGTTTAATGATTTTCATGTACGCAGTAGATTCTTTAGTAGACCTTACTGAAAACCTAACATCTGATGAGTAGATATGTTTTTTATCATTATCGTCATAAACAATGTCAAAATCATTGCTTCTGTAATTATTACTGGCATACATTTCGTTGTTTATCATTTCAACATACAAGGTGTCGTTTGCTTTTACGTTTAATCCAACAGTATCTGTAAATTCGCCTTCTCTTGAAAATTCGGCAACTTCTTTTGCGGCAAAAATGGATAAGGTGACTATTGATGCCAACCATAATGCAAATAATGTAAAGTTGGCAGTTCTACCAATTGATTTTAGGTTGTCCACCAATATTTTCAATCCTAAAATAAAGATGTAGAAAAATGGGATTCCTACTGCAAAAAGCACTAATAAGGACACTACCCAAATTGGTAAATTGGATGAGTAGAACACATTTGCCATGTCTATACCATCAAAATGAAATATATCTACCACACCAACTGATAGTAAGCTAATAATTAACGAAATTAGTGTTGTTGCTCCAATAATAATTAAGATAATGCCTATGAATTTGGCAAACACCTTAAAGAAAAACATGATTACGTTTCCTAGGGCATCGAAAAATGAGCGTGATTTTGTCTGGATTTTATCTCCAGCTTTATTGTAATCAACGCTTTTTATTTTGTCTGAAACCTCGTCCAGACTTTCTTTAACATTACTAAACCCTTCTTTTACTTTTTCTTCTATATTAGTAATGTTAACTGGCTTTCCCGACATTGCCAATTTTTCCGATGTTGTTTCGGCTGCTGGCATTAAAATCCATAATAAAATATAAATAAGCACACCAGTTCCAGCTCCAAAAAATAATAAAAACCATATTAAACGAATCCATAAGGAATCAATACCAAAATAATGGGCTAGACCTGATGAAACTCCACCTATGTAAGCGTTGTCGGTATCTCTGTAAAGTTTTCTTGTAGAGTCTGTTCTTGAAGATTTTTGAGATTGTTTTGGCTCATCATCAAAAATTTCTTCATCGACCATATAGTCTTCAGGTTGCCCCATAATGGTAATAACTTCATCCACTTCTTTAGTTGAAACTACTTGCTTATCGTTTTCAACACGTTCATTAAAAAGTTCAGCGATACGTATTTCAATATCTGCGATTATTTCATTTCGTCCTTGGGAGTCTGTAAATGAACGTTTTATAGCCTCAAGGTAGCGTTGTAACTTTTGATACGCATCTTCATCTATATGAAAAAATGTACCTGCTAAATTTATATTGACTGTTTTATTCATTTTTTTGTTGTTTTTTGACTTGTTACTAGATTAACGGCGTTTTGTAATTCGCTCCAAGTAGTATTTAATTCGTTTAAAAATAATTTTCCTGTTTCTGTTAAGCCGTAATACTTTCTTGGAGGTCCAGAAGTTGATTCTTCCCAACGGTAATTGAGCAAACCAGCATTTTTTAAGCGTGTAAGCAACGGATAAATGGTGCCTTCCACAACTAGCATTTTTGCATCTTTTAAGGTGCCTAGAATTTCTGCAACATAAGCATCGTCATCCTTTAGGACCGATAGTATGCAGTACTCCAAAACGCCTTTACGCATTTGTGCTTTTGTGTTTTCTATCTTCATGTGTTCATTTTTGTTTGTGTTCTAACAACAAATTAAAACTGATGAGGTTTTGTGCGATTAGAATTAAAGTTTTTAAATAACTGTTCATTTTTTGATTGATAATCGATTGATTGATGTTTTATTTTAAAAATTTGATAGTTAATGGGTATTTATAAGGTTCACCTTGATTGGCTTTGGTTGTTGCTATGATAATGAAAATAATTTCCAAAATAAACGCTGCTATAACTAATAAACCAGCTAAAATTGAAAATATAACCACATTGTAACTATCTCTATTTGACAAATGAAAATTAAAGTCAAAATCATAAGCTTGCCAAAATTCAGGAAAATCTATATGGTTTAGTACACCAAATAAAAAAAGCGGTATGGTTATACAGCCAATTAAAAAGGTATAGAGCAAAATGCTTAATTGAAAATTAATTGCTTGCTTGCCGTGTTTATCTACAAATTCAGATTTGTCTTTATTCATAGTCCAAAAAATCAAAGGCATTATAAAATTACCTAACGGAAATATAAACTTTGATAATGCAGATAAATGTATAACTGCGGCAACATTTTTATGGTGGTTTGATAGCATGATTTTAAAACATATAGTAATTTCTTATACAAATATATATCTAAAAGAAGGTATTATGCAATACAAAGTACTAAAATTTAACAAAAAATTAACATTTAATGTGTCATATATTTTGAGTAACTTCGTGACAAATTATCCTTTCTAATGACTATTAATCCAAGAAAACTCAATACTTTTCTAATGTTTAAATTACCTTCAGCTTATATTACTGGAGTTAGAACAAAATATCTTGATGATACCAAATGTATTGTAACTGTAAAGCATAGATGGATTAATCAAAACCCTTTTAAATCACTTTTTTGGGCAGTGCAAGGTATGGCAGCTGAATTAACAACTGGAGCTTTAATTATTAAGAAAATTAAGGAAACTAATGAAGATATCGCAATGTTGCTAGTTAAGAACGATGCAAGTTATTCCAAAAAGGCAACAGGACGTATCTATTTTGAATGTAATGAAGGAAAATTAATAGATAGTGTTATTGAGAAAGCAATTGAAAGTGGTGAAGGAGAACTAGTAACTTTAAATGTTATTGGCAGAAATAGTGATAATATTGAAGTGTCTAGATTTAGTTTTACCTGGTCAATGAAAGTTAGAGCCTAACTGTAACAAAATTCAAAACAAATCAACATATAAACGAATTAACGTATAAACAATATAAAAATGACAGCACACGAAATAGATTACAGAATTTACGGCGAAGAAATGCAATACGTGGAAATTGAGTTAGACCCACAAGAAGGCGTTGTAGCCGAAGCAGGAAGCTTTATGATGATGGATGATGGTATAAAAATGGAAACCATTTTTGGCGATGGTTCACAAAAAGACACAGGGTTTTTGGGAAAAATATTAGGCGCTGGTAAGCGTATTTTAACAGGAGAAAGCTTATTTATGACAGCATTTTATAACACCGTAAGCGGTAAAAAAAATGTATCGTTTGCTTCGCCTTATCCAGGGAAAATAGTCCCAATAGATTTAACTGAGTTTAGAGGTAAATTCGTTTGTCAGAAAGATGCCTTTTTATGCGCAGCCAAGGGTGTAAGTGTTGGTATTGAATTTTCAAAAAAACTTGGCCGCGGACTTTTTGGAGGCGAAGGTTTTATCATGCAAAAACTAGAAGGCGATGGTATGGCGTTTGTACATGCAGGTGGCACTATGTCAAAAAAAGTATTGCAAGCAGGCGAAATACTTAAAGTAGATACTGGCTGTATTGTTGGCTTTACTCAAGATGTTGATTATGATATAGAATTTGTTGGAGGTATTAAAAACACAGTATTTGGTGGCGAAGGTTTGTTTTTTGCAAAACTACAAGGGCCAGGGACAGTTTATATTCAATCCTTACCATTTAGTAGGTTGGCTGGACGTGTCTTAGCAACGGCGCCAAGAGGTGGTGGAAAAGATAGAGGAGAAGGTAGCATTTTAGGTGGTATTGGAGATATCTTGGATGGTGATAATAGGTTTTAATAAAACTAACTGATATTCAGATTGTTATTTAAAATTGGCTGTTAAATTTTTATAAAAAAATAAAAGCAATCAAATTTTTTACTAAATTTAGAGTTAGATAATCATAAATACTTTTGCTTATAGATATATTTCTACTTTTTATTTTTTACCAATAAAACCTAAGTAACTTATGGCAAGAGCAATGTTTGAGTACACTAAAACAGTACTTAAAAAAGTTAGTTTCGACACGACGTTGTTCTGTAGAGAACTTGAAAAAGCACTTCAACGCTTATTACCTTATGAAATTGAAGAGTTGAAGATTTTTATTAATTCTCTAGTAAAACAGAACCCAGAATTAAACCAATGTTTAATCTATTTAAAAGCATAAAGAAAAGCGGCTCATTTGAGTCGCTTTTTTTATTTGGCCAAAGGGCTAATAATATTTACATTTTGAAAAGCAATTGCTCCTCTTATAATTCCTGAAATAACAGTATGCAAAGCTTCAATAATTTGCATTTTCAGTTCACTTTTATGATAAATAATACTTACTTCCCGTGCTGGAACAGGGTCGTTAAAACTATGTAAGTTTTGTTTCTCTGACTCTTTAATATCTAACGTATTTAAATATGGTAATAAAGTCATGCCTAACCCTTCATTAGAGAGTTTAACCAACATTTCAATGCTTCCGCTTTCCAACTGAAAATTATCATCCTCTTGTTGCTTAAACGATTTACATAAATTAATAACACCATCTCTAAAACAATGACCATCTTCTAGCAGCAGCATATCATCCATTTCTAAATCTGATGTGTCAATTTTTTTCTTATCATGTAAGCGATGTCCTTTTGGAATATAACTTACAAAAGGTTCATAATATAGCGGACGTTCTTTAATGGATTCATTTTCCAATGGTGTTGCAGCTATAGCCGCATCTAAATGACCATCGTTGATACGCTGTATGATTTCATCTGTGGTTAACTCTTCTATTTTCAATTTTACTTTTGGATAGCGCTTTATAAAGGTTTTTAAAAACATAGGTAACAGCGTTGGCATAATGGTAGGAATGATGCCTAATCTAAATTCGCCTCCTATAAATCCTTTTTGCTGGTCAACAATATCTTGTATTCTATCGGCTTCATTAACGATGTTTTTTGCTTGATTGACTATTTTTTTTCCAACTTCGGTAAGTTCGATTGGTTTTTTACTTCTATCAAAAATTTGAATATCCAATTGGTCTTCAAGCTTTTGTATTTGCATACTCAATGTAGGTTGCGTTACAAAGCATTTTTCAGCAGCTTTAGTGAAATTTTGATGTTCAGCAACAGCCAATACATAGTATAATTGTGTAATTGTCATGTTTATAATTTTATGCTATAAAGATATAAAAACTATCAATAAAATTTATACAAAAACACCTTTTTAATAGATTAAATTTGTAGTAAATAAAAAATATAAGATATGACAACATTAAATAGTATAGGATTAGATAGCCAAAAAGCCAAGGTTTTAGCAGAAGATTTAAACACCTTATTAGCCAATTTTCAATTGTATTACCAAAACTTAAGAGGTATACATTGGAATATTAAAGGGCGCGCATTTTTTGACTTGCATGTTAAATTTGAAGAGTTGTATAATGATGCTAATGTGAAAGTTGATGAAATAGCCGAACGTATTTTAACACTTGGCGAAACACCATTACATACGTTTGACGATTATACAAATTATGGTAAAGTACCAGTTGGTAAAAACGTGTCGGAAGATAATAAAGCAGTAAAGTTAATAGTAGATTCTTTGACTGAATTGTTAAAAATTGAAAGAGATATTTTGAATAAGTCAGGTGATGCAGATGATGAAGGAACCAATGCTATGATGAGTGATTTTATTTCTGAGCAGGAAAAAACTGTTTGGATGATGAAAGCTTGGTTGAATGAAACCATATAACTATTGATAGTTAGTTTTTGATTGATTGAAAAAGGAGCATGTATTTTACATGCTCCTTTTTGTTTTTTTGACTGATTGATATGTGATTAGAGTGAAATTGTCAATTCTATGGTTTTATCAGCTACTTCAAACTTTCCATCAGAAAAAGCTGGAGGTCCCATTAAGGTTGGGTTATTTGAAATTCCATAAGATTCCAATGGCATACCGTTTGGCTCGAAATCCATTTGCTTATTGTCGTTTTCGTCGTGTAATACCATAATGGCATAAGCTCCTGGTTTAACGTTTTTAAAAGTGTAAACCACTTTTCCATCTTTAACTTTTGCTGCTGTTTGCTGTACAGCTCCTGCTTTCATAAAGGTATCAGCTGTATGTAATCCGATAATAACGTGACCTCTACTGTTGTTTATATTTTCAATAGTAACTGTTATGTCTTGCCCTTTTTCTGTTTGTGCAAAGCTTAAAGTTGTGCTTATAATTAATGCGATAAAGAATGATAATGTTCTCATGATAGTTTATTTTTTAATGATTAACACCGTAAATGTCTATTATCAAAGTGTATTTCTATAATTTGAATTACTGAATTGTAGTTTTTTATGTATGAATTGTTATTTTGATTGAAATTAAGCTGAAAACTGGTGCTGCGACTGTGACTGAGACTGAGACTGAAAACTCATAACAATCCTCTAGCTTTAATTTCAAGATATTTATTAATCGTGTCTAGCGTTAGGTTTTCAGGTGTGGTAAGAATAGAGTAGATACCATACTTTTTAAGCTCATTGACAATTAAACGTTTTTCAAACGCAAATTTTTCGGCAATCACTTTATCATATACTTGCTGAATCGTTTCTGCTTTGTTTTCAATTAAACTATTCAACTCTGTATTTTTAAAGAAAATAACAACCAATAAATGATTTTTTGCCATTCCTTTTAAATAAGGTAACTGTCTGTGTAAACTATCTAAAGTTTCAAAATTGGTGTATAGCAATAATAAACTACGTTGTGTAATATTGCGTCTTACGTCGCCATATAAACGTCCAAAATCACTCTCAAAGAAATCGGTTTTAATATTGTAGAGCCCTTCGAGAATCATATTCATTTGAGAGGTGCGTTTTTCAGCCACTACCATATTTTCTACTTTCTTTGAAAACGTAAAAATGCCAGCTTTATCATGCTTTTTTATGGCAACATTAGATATCACTAAAGCCGCATTAATGGCATAATCCAGCAAACTTAAACCATCAAAAGGCATTTTCATTAAACGCCCTTTATCAATGACAGAATAGACAGGTTGTGATTTTTCATCCTGAAATTGATTGACCATTAATTGATTGGATTTTGCTGTAGCTTTCCAGTTAATAGTACGTAAATCGTCGCCTAGAACATATTCTTTAATCTGTTCAAACTCCATGGTATGACCAATCCTTCTAATTTTTTTAATACCATATTGATGCAGATTATTACTAATTGCCATCAAATCGTATTTACGCAATTGTATAAAACTAGGATATGTTGGAATCATGGCGTCGTCACAAAAACTGAAACGTCTTGCAATTAGCCCAAATACAGAGGATGCATAAATATTTAATTTTCCAAAATGATATTCACCACGTTCGGTAGGTCGTAATTCGTATTGTAATTCAGTTTTACTTGTAGCATCTAATTTTCTTTCTATACTAAAATTACGCACTTGAAATTGTACAGGAATTTCATCGATTATTTTTATAAATATTGGAAATGTATAATAGTTTTCAACACTTATTTTAATTGGGTTTTGGTCGCCATTAGAAAGTTTTTCAGGAAGCATTCGTTGACCATTTACACCTTTTTTTGCAGCAAATAAAATCAAAACATCAAGAAGCGTGAAAATAAGAAGCACTAAAAACAGGAGCTTTACAATAACAAACCATCTTGGAAACACAAAGCTGAATACAAACAACACCATGAGCGTGATGCATGCGTAAAAGAAACGATTTTGTATGTAAAACGGTTTAAGTAATTTCATCCCATCTCAATCTTCCCAAAGGGAAGAAGTATTAGTTATTAGTTTTGTTTGTTGTTGTTATCAAAATGTTTAATCTTTCATTATTCATTATTCATTATTCATTATTCATTATTCATTGACTGCCTACTGAATACTGCGAACTCTGTACTGAATCACCCTTCGTTTTGACGAATTTTTCCAGTTTCTTCAGGGCCTTTTAGTCCTTTTGGATTTAAGCCATATTTATTTTTTTTCGGAATACCATCTTCAATTAACAAGTAAAAAAAATAAAAAGGAATAAATTGATATAACCCATTAACACCAACATCGTGGCAGCGTTTAAATCCTTGGGCAACCATAAAATAGCTTAAAACTAATAGTATTCCCCAAAATATCTCTTTTCCATAAGGTACACCATTAGTTAAATATGCTAACAGAAAATACAAGACAAAGTACAAGCCAGCACTTAATGCATATTCTTGTCTTCGTATTCTACCTTTAAATGAAAATGGTTTTTCGAACATTGCTTTTAAATTAATTACCTCGGAATTTCAACAGCTTCAATAATCTGACTAATTATTTGTTTTGTGGTAACACCTTCCATTTCGCGTTCTGGAGTTACAATAACCCTATGTTGTAATACAGGAATCGCTGCTTGTTTTATATCTTCTGGCGTTACAAAATCTCGTCCGTTCATCGCAGCAAAAGCCTTACTTGCTTTTAAAATAGCAATGGATGCTCTTGGTGAAGCACCCAAATATAAAAACGGATTGTTCCTTGTACTTACTATGATATCTGCAATATACTTGACTAAATGTGATTCGATAATTACTTGATTTACTAAACCTTGAAATTTAGCAATTTGCTCTTTTGTTAAATGCGATGTGATTTTTGCAGTTTTTTTCTCGCCTTGGAGATTGTGCTCTCGGTTGATGATTTCAATTTCTTCATCAAGATTAGGATAATCTATATCAATTTTGAATAAAAACCTATCTAATTGTGCTTCTGGTAGTCTGTATGTTCCTTCTTGCTCTACAGGGTTTTGTGTTGCTAATACAATAAAAGGTAACTCCATTTGGTATTTATGACCATCGATGGTTATTTGGCGCTCTTCCATCACTTCAAACAACGCCGCTTGTGTTTTTGCAGGTGCACGATTTATTTCATCAATTAAAATCATATTTGAAAAAATTGGGCCTTGTTTGAATTCAAATTCAGATGTTTTCATATCAAAAACTGAGGTTCCTAGAATATCACTTGGCATTAAATCTGGTGTAAACTGAATACGACTAAAGCCAACATCGAGTGATTTTGCCAGCAATTTTGCCGAAATTGTTTTAGCAACTCCTGGCACACCTTCAATTAAAGAATGTCCATTAGCCAAGATAGAAGCAATTAGCATATCTATCATGCCTTTTTGCCCAACAATGACTTTGCTTATTTCATTTTTGATGAGTTCGATACCTTCTTGCAACTCCGTTAAATCAATACGGTTTTTAAAACTCAAATCTGCCTCTTGAGATGCTTGAACCTCTTGTTGTGGCTCTTTTTCAATTGGCGTTTGCTCTTGATTTTCTTGATTTACATTATCTTCCTGAGAGTCGTTTGTATGCTCCATATATTAATTGTTATAAAAGTCTTCTATTGTGTTGTTTAAATTTTTTAAATCGTTTTCATTGCACATTTGTTTCGCTTTTAAATGTACAATAAGATTAATGGTTTTTTTGGTTTTACCTATATCTTTTCCAGATTTTAAGGCTAGATTTTTTACAAATTTTTCATCCAATAACTGTGTGTCCAGATAGTATTTACGTCTTATGGATTCTAAAAAATACGTAATTTTTTTCTCTATAAGATTGTTGTGGTCTTTAGTTTCGTAATATAAATTCCCAATGGTTTTTGTAAACGCAATGGTTGAATTTTCCAAAGGTTTAATAATCTTTACAATGCGCTGTTTTCTTTTAGCATTGAAAAATATAAAAATCAATAGCGATACCAAACCTAATAACCAAGCCCATTTTAAAGCTGGTTGACTCATTACAAAGCGTAAAGGCGAATCGCCTAATTCGGTTCGTTTTTTGTTACGTGAATCGTAAAAAATTGTATCATCAGGTAAGTAGGATAATATCGCTGCGGCGTATTTTTTATTGTCGTTTTTCAGCAAAGAAAAATTGGTAAATGCCATGGGTTGTAGATGCAGATATACTTCGCCATATTCATGATCAACTTTAATAAAGTTGATGCGTTCTTCTTTATTGAAATTTTGATATCCTAAAACCGTTGTTTTGGTAGAGTCCAACTTTGAAAAATAGATATTGCTCAAACCTCTGTCAATCGTAATAGAATCGTTTTTAAAAGTTGGGTTTGCCAAACTAAAATGCGCTTCACCTGTAAAATCGAAATCGTTTTTAAGTTCAATTCCTAAAGTGTCTAAAAACTTTTGTGGCAGGTAATTGCTTGACATGAAAATGGTATTTCCATGAGACGTAAAATCCAGTAATTCTTGTGCAGATACTTCATCAACTTGGGCATAATCATCAATAAGCATATAGCTTCCAGAGGTTGTATAAGAGGAGTCTGACCAATTAAAAAACTCGTCAAAATATTCGTAAGGCGATACAGCTATGTCTAGTATCTCAGTTTCTGGAAATAAATTTGGCAGTTCATTGTACAACACAAAAGTGCCATAAGGGATCGTATGCGCCTCATTAAAAGTTCTTGTCCAATTGATAGGTTTTGGTTTTGAAAACTCAATGGCGATGGCTCCAATAAAAAGCAAAATTAACAGCCCCACATATATTTTTATGGTCTTGTTCATGCTTTAATAGATTTTAAAAATACCTCAAAAGCACGTTTAGCTTTACTGAATTGCTCGTCGTTTACATCAAACTCACCATACCATATGTAATTGTAAAGATAGGATGTATAGGCAAATTCTTTTTTCACTTTTGGCGTTTCTATCTCGTTTCGGTAGTCATTGTTGGTTTTTTCTACGTCATAATGAATAATTTCAGCAGTACTTAGTTTTTTAAGAAGCCACAGATAATAATATCTAACAGCTAATCGATAGTTTGAATTTTCTTCAGCTTCAGCAATTAGATTTTTAAAATTAGTTGCATGAATATTGGCTTCAATATCTGTGACTGGGATAATACTTTTATCAGACGATTTTCCAAACACCCAAGCACCTTCCTTATTCACTATAGCCCTAAAAATGAAGTATATTACCAATACAAAAAGTATAACTCCTCCAATTTTAATAGCTAAATCGGTCATTCTAGAGGCTTGACCTGCATTTTTTATATTAAAAAGACTTCGGAATTTATCACTTAGCCATTGCTTAAAGCGCGTCCACCAACCTGAATTTTCAACGGTTCGTTCGTAAATAAAATCGTCATCATTATAGGTTTCTTTTAAGTCGTTAAAGTACCGCGATTTTATGTTTGAAGTATCTACATTAAGCGTGTCACTTTCAATGGTAACAATAGTAAACTCATGATAAGTTGCTGCTTGAATTTCTTGAAAAGAGCAACAACATAAGGTAAAAAGGATGATATGTAAAGCAAAACGTTTATTCACCTGAACCTATTTGATCAATCACACTTTTGGTGTTAATATTCTCGTTGTCTTCCTTTAAGCTATAGTAAACAATACCTTGGTTGAGCTGTGTGATGTTATTCAAAATAATACCTACGATAAAAGTGATAAAAAATATCACCAACATCATCACCATAAGTGAGGCGCCAACTTCTTCGGGGTTTAAATTATCGCCTTGTTGTGCGCTAGTAAACATATCGCCCAGAAAGAATAAATATGGAATCATAGTTATCACATTCTGTATCACATAAGCCATTAAATAAAACAGACCAACGCTACCAACAGCCGCCCAAAACTTTTTGGTCATTAAGTTCCAAGCATAGCCAAAACTGTCCCAAATACCTCTTTTTGCTTGTAGATACTCCATAAGTGTCATATTGTAAAACAAAGAGAAAGCACCAGCTAAAAAAGGAATTAGTAAAATACCAATAATGGTTATCATTAGTACAAACGCTCCAATTCCTAATACAATAGCTAACGGGATTGCTAATAAAATTCCGCAGAGTAGAAAAATAAAAAGTTTCCCTAGATTATTTTTGTAAACCTGAACAATGTCTTTTGTTTCAAAGTTTTTGCCATCATTTTCGGCATACAACTTTAAATAAATAGCAGAATAGGAGTAAGAGATAAGACCTGCAATAAGTGCTACAATGGTAAAAACAATTGCTAGTAGTATAAAGATTCCGAAGTTCTCATTCATATACTCATCAATCTGAGTTGTATTACCTTGAAAAACACCACCAAAAACAATATCTGTGTAAAATTTTGATATAAAATAGCCAATAGCTATTAATATTAATAAGAAGATACCATTGACGATAAAAAAGTGCTTAAAATAATGCTTTCCATTAAGCTTAATGAAGGTAAATGTATCTTGAAAAAAGGCACTAAAACCTCTTGATTTATATAACTGCATACGTTTGTTTAAGTTTTTTATGAACTAGACGTGGATATATTAAATAGTAATATGAAATAATGCTGAGTGTTAAAAGTATAATCCCTACAGATAGCCAATTAGGCATCGCGTTTGAATAACGTGTTACGTAACCTTCCAGTAATCCAGCTGCAATAGTAAACGGAAATGTGCTTATTAAAATTTTCACACCATCTTTTACACCAATTTTAAAAGAGGTTAGCCTTGAGTAGGTTTTAGGAAACAGAATGCTTGCGCCTAAAATAAGCCCCGCAGCACCTTCAATAACAATGGCGAAAATTTCCATAGAACCGTGAATCCAGATGCCTCGAACGCTTTCCCATAATACACCATGCTTATAAAAGAAAAACTGAAACGCGCCTACCATGATACCATTGAAAAGTAATACCAATCCTGTGCCTATACCACCAAATATACCATAGATGAATGACTGAATACCAACATATAAATTATTTAGAGTAATACCAAAAGCACTTCCCCAATTACTACCACTTTTATAAACAGCTACTGGGTCACCAGCCTCAATATTCTCTAAAGTCATATTTACGTAATTGTCACCTAAAATGAGTCTAACAAACGTGTCATCATACGCTGCAGACAATGCTCCAATAGCTACAAACGATAAAAACAACGCGAAAGCATATAGCACATAACGTCTGTATTGATATACAATTAAAGGCACTTCAGTTTTCCAAAAATGCACAAATCGGTTAGAGTCTTCACGCTTAGTTTTATAAATTTTTTGAAAAGCTTTGGCAGCTAAGTTGTTTAAATAAAGAATTGTTTTACTTTTGGGATAATAAGTTTGTGCGTAAGACAAATCGTTTACCAAATGAATATATAAAGACGCTAATTCATCAGGGTTTTTGAGTGTTTTCCCAAAAATGGCTTTTTCAAAACTGAGCCATTTCTCTTTGTTTTGTTTGATAAACGCGACTTCTCTCATAGACTTTCAAATTAACAGAATAAATGGTAGAGTTACAAATAAACACGACTCAAAATGTAAATATTAATTTTACCGCTGCAAGCGTTGGTGAACGCATACTTGCATGGGGAGTTGATTGGCTAATAAAAATAGCTTACGGCATCGTGATTTACCAGATAATATTTAAGTTGTTTAAGATTGATGAATTTATTGAGGATATGGATTTTTGGTCGCAAATGGCCATTATTGCTGTATTTTACCTGCCTGCTATTTTCTACTCTTTGGTATTTGAATCTTTATTGGATGGGCAAACACCAGGAAAGCGTATTTTAAAAATTAAAGTGGTTAAGATTGATGGTTATCAAGCTACATTATCTGATTTTATTATTCGTTGGATTTTTAGAATAGTTGACTTAAACATTATGAGTGGTGTCATTGCCCTAATTGCCATAATCACGAGCCCTAGAAACCAAAGGCTAGGTGATATGACTGCTGGAACATCAGTAATTACATTAAAAAATAATGTAAATATCAACCATACTATTTTAGAAGATTTGAAGCAGGGTTATGTACCAACCTACCCAAGTGTTATTAAATTATCTGATAATGACGCACGAATTATTAAAGATACTTTTAAAACTGCTAAAAAGTCTAAGGACTATAAAACCCTTATTAAACTACGAACAAAAATTATTGAAGTTCTTGAATTAAAAGAAGTTAAGCATAATAAAGACCATGAGTTTATTGATGTGGTTTTGAAGGATTATAATTACTATACTCAGAATATGTAATGTTTTATACAATAGACATTTTAGGAACTATTGCTTTCGCCATTTCAGGTGTGTTAATTGCCATGAACAAAAAAATGGATTTGTTTGGTATATTAATAATTGCTTTTGTAACAGCAGTTGGAGGTGGAACATTGCGTGATGTATTAATTGGTCAAACTCCAGTAAGTTGGATGAAAGATATGACTTTTACCTATGTTATATTAGGGTCAGCCATATTTGCAGTTATTGCTAGAAACAAGATTAATTATTTGCGAACCTCTTTGTTTTTGTTTGATACCATAGGTATTGGTTTATATACAATTGTAGGAGTAGAGAAGGGGTTGTCTGCCGATTTACATCCAATTATCTGTATAGCTTTAGGAACCATATCTGCATGTTTTGGAGGTGTTATTAGGGATATTTTGTGTAATGAAATTCCAGTAATTTTCAGAAAAGAAATTTATGCTACTGCATGCATATTAGGAGGTTTGAGTTATTTTTTGATTAGAAAACTACCTATTGAAAGCGATTATGTATTTGTTATTTCGGGAGCAATTGTTATTCTAGTTCGTTTATTGGCAGTAAAGTTTAAAATAGCATTGCCAAATATTTATAAAACGAGTTAGTTAGTCAATTATCTCAACTTTTCTAATGTAAATATTTTTTAATGGCCAATCGGCTTCATCAGTTTTTACAGCTGCAATTTTATCAACTACATCCATACCACGAATAACTTTTCCAAATATAGTATAATCACCATCTAGGAATTTTGCACCACCACGCTGTGAAACAATAAAAAACTCAAATGGAGAGGCCAATTTATGTGGATTATCAATCTCACCGCTAGGCATACTAATTACTCCTCTGTCGTGCGTATAACCTTTTTTAGTGTCTGTGGGTAATAAATATCTACCAATATTTGACCTTTTTCTAGCTGTTGCTCTTGTGTCGCTATTGCCACCTTGAACTATAAAATTATCTATTACTCTGTAAAACTGTGTATTTTCAAAATATTTTTGCTTGGTTAAAAAGATAAAATTGGCACGATGATACTTTGTATTTTCAAATAGTAAAATATCAATCTCGCCAAAATCGGTTGTCATTCTTACTTTGTTTTCTTTGTTTTCTTTTTCGTAATCCAAAAAGAAATACATCGCGCTTTTACTATTGAGTTTCGGAAACTCTCTTTCGGTAATAATTTTTACTGAATCTTTCTTTTTAGAATTGTTAGTTGTTTCTATGTCAGGTTTTACGACCTTTTTAGATTGAGATTTTTTATCTTCACAGTTTAGTAATAACAAACAACAAACAAACAATAGAACTCTCATAGATGAATTTTGATGAATTTTTAGTTTCATTGTCAAAAATAAAAAATATACCATTGCCAGCCGAAACATCGCAATTTAAAATGTCTCCACCTTTTAGAAGAGACCTTATAAAACAGTATAAAGAGCGGATGAAAGAAGCAAAGCGTGCCGGAGTTATGGCTTTATTTTACCCAGATAACTCAAAGCAAACTCACTTGGTGTTGATATTACGTAAAACATATAAGGGCGTACATTCTGCGCAAATAGGGTTTCCAGGAGGAAAATATGAAGATGATGACAAAACACTTGAGCAAACAGCTATTAGAGAAACTTGGGAAGAAATAGGTGTGTTAAGTCATCAAGTTAAAGTGGTTAAGCAAATGACTGAAGTTTACATTCCACCAAGTAATTTTTATGTGCAACCATATATTGGTGTTGCCGCTAAAACGCCTAAATTTATAAAACAAGATGAAGAAGTTGAAGCTATAATAGAAGTACCTCTAACACATTTTCTAGACGAAACCATTGTTGTGAATAAACTCGTTGCAACTTCATATACTTCTAAAATAGAAGTGCCAGCTTTTGAACTAAATGGTCATGTGGTTTGGGGAGCAACAGCTATGATGTTAAGTGAAATAAAGGATATTTTAAACGAAGTATTATAATTGAAATCTGTTAATTGGGATTTTGTTACCTGTCTAAAACAGAAAAAATATGTACGTTTGCATTCACTAACTAATAGACGCGACTATTTAATTTATGGGATTATTTAAAAAAAATCCTTTCGGACATATACTTTTTATTAAAAAATGGCTCATTAGAATTTTAGGACTTCTCACACACAGAAGATTTAGGGGTTTTAATGAATTGCAAATAGAGGGTTCAGAAATTATAAAAAACCTTCCAGATACTAACGTACTTTTTATATCCAACCACCAAACTTATTTTGCCGATGTTATTGCTATGTTTCATGTGTTTAATGCTAGTTTGAGTGGCAGATTAGATAACATTAAAAATGTAGGTTACTTATGGAACCCAAAGTTGAACATGTACTATGTTGCCGCTAAGGAAACTATGAAATCTGGATTGATTCCTAAAATATTTGCTTATACAGGTTCTATAAGTATCGAGCGTACATGGCGCTCCAAAGGTCAAAATGTGAACCGTCAAGTTAAAATGAGCGATATTACAAGTATAAAAAAAGCATTGGATGATGGTTGGGTAGTTACTTTTCCGCAAGGAACAACTACACCTTTTAAACCTATTAGAAAAGGAACAGCTCATATTATTAAGCATTACAAACCTATTGTAGTCCCAATTGTTATTGATGGTTTTAGACGCTCGTTTGATAAAAAAGGATTGCGTGTTAAGAAGAAAAATGTCTATCAATCTTTTGAAGTCAAAGAACCGTTACAAATAGATTATGACAACGAATCTATTGCTGAAATAGTTGAAAAAATTGAATATGCCATAGAGCAACATCCATCATTTTTAAAAGTAATTCCTAAAGAAGAGTTATTGGCTAAAGAAGAGCTTAATAAACAACGTGAGTGGTAGTTCTCAGTTGGCAGTCATCAGTAGCAGTAAGCAGTTTTTTTAGTTTTGGTTTTCAAGAAATTTGTTAAAATTGTTTTTAGTTTCACCTAACTCACACCTCCAACTTCTTAAGTTCTCTATAATTTTTGTTTAGGCGTTTTAATAAAATTCCGTAGATTAAATAATAGAAAAGCAATATTAAACCAATTGCAACTGCTAGCATTAATAAAGTAACAATAATAATTCCTGCATAAAATTTAAGCAATTCACCATTTGCAGTAGCTTGTTCAATAATTGTTTGAGTTTCTGGGTCTTGCTCCATAAAATATGGAAGTAAAACACCAACACTAACTACCATAGCTATTAAATTAAAACCAACATATTGTTTAACAGTTCTTCTTGTTTTTAAGATATTTTCCATTAAGGTTGTTGCGTTATCTGTCGTGTTAATGGTTCTATAATTCATATAGAATCTATAGAAAAAGTAAGCTAGAATGATATATGAAATTACACTCATTAAAATAAACGCTGTGTTAGATTCAATATCACCAATATCATCGGCAAATCCAGTATATTTTAATAAAAATGAAATAGCGACCCAAAACACAAACTCCAATATGCTTATAATGAAAATCCACTTTACAATGGAAGACGATTTTTTAAGTATCATCTTATAAATTTGATTATAAGATAATTTTGGGAAGTTATTTTCTCCCTTTTTCCAGTCTTTTTTTAATAATTCTAATTCATCCATAGTATTACGGATTTAAAATGGTTCTAAGTTTGTTTTTTACACGATTCATTTTCACTCTTGCATTAACTTCACTAATCCCCATTGTTTCACTTATTTCTTTGTAATTCTTATCTTCTAGATATAAGAATACCAATGCTTTTTCAATATCATTTAACTGCTTTACAGCGTTATATAATAGTTTTAGTTGTTGCTCTTCGGTGTCGTCATATTCTTCAGCCGAAATTTTAAACTGCACATCATTAAAATCTTGTGTGCTAATGCGTCGCTTCGACTTTCTATAGAGCGTAATTGCTGTATTTAGTCCAACACGATACATCCAAGTACTAAATTTTGAATCGCCACGAAACTTTGGGTATGCTTTCCAAAGCTGTATGGTAATCTCTTGGAATAAATCGTTGTGTGCATCATAATCATACGTATACAATCTGCATACTTTATGTATAATGTTTTGATGCTTCTCCAGCAATTCAACAAAACTATGTTCTAGTTCTTTGTGCAATTTGATAAGTTAGTTACTTGGTAAGTAGCTTTATATTTTAATTTGTTACAATTGTACGTAAATAATATTCAAAAATAGTGTTTACAATGCCTAAGTTGTATCTTTGTAATGCATATTTTTTCTATTATAATTTTATGAATATTCCTAAGTCAAAATTCCCAAGGGTTGTCATTATTGGAGGAGGATTTGCTGGCATTAATTTGGCAAAATCACTCGCAAATAAAAACGTACAAGTGGTTTTGTTGGATAAAGACAATTACCACACCTTTCAACCACTTTTATATCAAGTGTCGACAGCAGGTTTGGAACCAGATTCCATAGCCTATCCACTTAGGAAAATTATAAAAAATCATAAAAACTCTTTTTTTAGATTGGCTGAGGTAAAGCATATTGATACTGCTGAGCAAGTAGTTGAAACCAATATTGGAAATTTATCCTATGACTATTTGGTCATTGCCACTGGAACAAAAACCAATTTTTTTGGTAATAAAACTATTGAAGCCAATAGTATGCCAATGAAAAAAGTACCTCAAGCTTTAAATATTAGAAGTTTGATTTTGCAAAACTTTGAAAAAGCAACTATTGCTTCTACAATTGAAGAACGTATGGCATTGCTTAACTTCGTTATTGTAGGTGGTGGTCCAACAGGTGTAGAGCTTGCAGGAGCTATTGCCGAATTAAAAAACCATATTGTGCCTCGTGATTATCCAGATATGGATAGCAGCTCAATGCAAATCCATTTATTGGAAGGTAATAGTAGGGTGTTACCACCTATGAGTGAGCACGCCTCAAAAAAAGCTGAGAAATTTTTAAAAAAATTAGGTGTGCAAGTGCATTGCAATACATTTGTTAAAGATTATGATGGTTTAAATGTGACAACTAATTCAAATTTAACATTAGAGTCCGAAACACTTATTTGGGCAGCTGGTGTTACTGGAGATGCTGTAAATGGGTTGAAAGCCGAATCTTTGCTGGAGAGAACCAATCGTTATAAAGTCAATCAATTTAATCAAGTGGAAGGTTACTCTAATATTTTTGCGCTTGGAGATATTGCTTATATGGAAACCGAAGCCTACCCAAAAGGACATCCGCAAGTGGCACAACCAGCTATTCAGCAGGGAAAATTATTAGGAAAGAATTTATTACGACTCATTAATAACAAACCGTTAAAACCCTTTGTATATAAAGATAAAGGGTCTATGGCTACTGTTGGACGAAACAAAGCAGTAGTGGATTTAAAACACTATAAATTTGCTGGTTTTTTTGCTTGGTTCGTTTGGATGTTTGTGCATTTAATGTCTTTAGCTGGATTTAGAAATCGTGTGATTACATTTTTTAATTGGACGTATAACTACATTAATTTTGATAAAGCAGCACGACTTATTATCAGGCCTTTTAAAAGAGATACTATTTAGTTTTGTAAGCTGTTATTTTTAGGTATTACCAAGAAATATACTTATACATCACCCTAATTAATCGATAAGCTTCATCCATATTTTTAGCTTTATATTCAACAGTAGTACCATCAATTCTTTTCATATTCGGAATACTCATAACTACATCTGCTCTTGTGGTTGTTGAAGATTTAAACCGTACAGTTACAGGGTTTGAAACATTTAAAGGTTTAGCAGTTTTTAAGTTCCGTAAGGCTTCAACAGTTTTAGTTTTTAGCTTTGCTTTCACTTTATCTGGATGAAGTAATTTAGCAGCACTCGAACCTACGGCTGTTTTAGTAATTACAGTTCTTGTATCGACAATTTTTGTAAATTCTTCTGAAAACTTATCGTCACCACTAGCAAGAATCACAGGAACACCCAAAGTGCCAGCATAAAGGGCGTTTAAACCACCTTCGCCAACTTCTATACCATTTATCCATAATCCTTTTACCGAACCAGAACCTGTGTGTGCAAGAAAACCACCTAAGTTGCCTGCTCTTGCATGATAGCCTATAAAAATGGCAGCATCAAAACTGCTATCCAAACCTTGAACCATACCCAAAGGCTTAATATTGCTTTGTAAATAAGTGACTCTAGGGTCTAGTTGAAGATGTAACAAATTCTGCATATCACCATGGCTATCATTTACCAAAATATCAGCATCACCAAATTCAAATATGGCATCAACAACCGTGTTTACTTCATCAGTCATTAATTGTCTACCTGTAGCATAATCTTTCCCACCACTTCTGGTCATTTTTGGAGTGCCAATACCTCCAATACCTTCCATATCTACCGAGATAAATATTTTTAGCTTCTCTTGGCTAAACATATATCCAGATGTTGTTATTGCAAAAATCAAAAGGATGGTTTTAATTGTTCTAAAATAGAAGAGTTTCATAATTTGTAATGTTTTGCGTTCAAAATTAATTACATAAAAATACAATATTTAAAGGTGTAAGAATGCTAGATTTTCAATTCGTCATTAAAATGTTACAGTTCGGTCATTATAAGTTTCGTTCTTGAAGTTGCTGTTGCATTTTTGTCTCATCAATTAGAACGAACAATCAAATACGATGAGAACACTAATCACCACACTACTAGTTTTATTAAGTTTAAGTTTATCTGCGCAATCTGTTATTAGCGGAACAGTCACCAGTAACAAAGGCATCCCAATAGAAGGCGCTAACGTGTACCTTGAAGGCACGTATGATGGCACCACAACGGATAAAGACGGTAAATTCAATTTCACTACTTCTGAAACTGGGTCACAAACCTTGGTTGTATCTTATATTTCTTATGAAAAATTTACTATGATGGGAGATATATCTTACATGAAGGATGTAGATATTAAACTTCGAGAAGATGTCAATTCCTTGGATACGGTAGTGTTATCCGCAGGGACTTTTGAAGCTGGCGATAACAGTAAAGTCAACGCCTTAAAACCTCTGGATGTGGTCACGACTGCTAGTGCTTTGGGCGATTTTGTAGGCGCATTACAAACCTTACCAGGAACTGCAACTGTTGCTGAGGATGGTCGTTTATTTGTACGTGGAGGTGAAGCCGACGAAACACAGATTTTTATTGATGGCATTCGTGTGTTTACGCCTTATTCGCCAACCACCAATAACACGCCGACTAGAGGTCGCTATTCGCCATTTTTATTTGATGGTATTACGTTTTCAACTGGAGGTTATTCTGCCGAATATGGTCAAGCATTGTCCTCTGTATTATTGTTGAATACTATTGACGAACCAGACCAAGAAAAAACAGATATTGGTATTATGACCGTTGGAGGTACTTTGGGAAACACTCAAAAATGGGATAAAAGTTCTTTAAGTATCAATGCGTCATATATCAATTTAGCACCTTATAATGCGTTATTTCCAGATAGAAACGATTGGAAAAAACCATATGAAGGGCTTGCAGGCGAAGCTGTGTTTAGACAAAAATTCGACAATGGGTTGTTTAAACTCTATTCAGCATTTGATACCTCTAATTTTGAACTGACTCAAGAAGATATTAATTATGAAGACGGTGTGCATTTTAAATTGAAAAACGACAATTTTTATACGAATATGTCGTATCAAGGCATGTTTAACGATACATGGACTGTTTTTGGAGGAATGAGTTATACGTATGCAGATGAGAATATAAATATTTTTGATAGCGATATTCGTGACCAAGAACACTCAGCACATTTTAAGTTCAAATTAAAAAATAGAATTAGCAACCGACTAAAATTATATTTTGGAAGTGAATATTTCACAACTAATTTTAATGAAGAATACGCATCAGAGTTTGTTGCGAAAACCGATTATGGATTCAATAATAATATCTTTGCAAGTTATGCCGAAGCAGACATTATTTTCTCAAAAGCTTTTGCTATAAAAGCAGGGTTACGTTTGGAAAATACGTCGTTATTTAATGAGTTTACTATATCTCCACGATTGTCTTTAGCTTATAAAACATCGCCTAAAAGTCAGGTGTCATTGGCTTATGGAAATTTTTATCAGAATCCGCAAAGCAATGTCTTGAAATTTGAGCAAGATATGGAATCGCAAGAAACGAGTCATTATATATTAAACTATCAGTTGAATAGCGAAGGACGCATTTTTAGAGCTGAAGCTTATTATAAAGACTATAAAAACCTCATAAAGTACGATGATGAGTTTACCGATTTTGACACCAATTTCTCAAACGATGGTTATGGATTTGCAAAAGGCATCGATTTATTTTGGAGAGATAATAAAAGCATCAAAAACACCGATTATTGGATAAGCTATTCTTATTTAGATTCTGAAAGAGATTATAGGAATTATCCAACAAAGGAACAACCAAATTTTGCCAATACACATAATGTATCGGTCGTTGGAAAATACTTTATTGAAGATTGGAAAAGTCAAGTTGGGTTTAGCTATATTCATGGCTCTGGACGTACTTATACAAATCCAAATCTGGAAGGTTTTTTAAACCAAAAAACCAAAGGATATAATAACTTAAGCTTGAATTGGGCTTACTTAATAAGTCAACAAAAAATACTCTATTTTTCAATTAATAATGTCACTGGATTTAAAAATGTAAATGGCTACCAATACGCAAACACACCAGACTTAAACGGAAATTTTGCAAGTAGAGCCTTAAAACCAGCTGCAGACCAGTTCTTTTTTATTGGTTTCTTTTGGACTATTAGTGAAGATAATACTAGTAACCAGTTGGATAAGTTGTAAGTTGAGTTTTGGTTAGCGCGATTGTGAATGGTTAGTTGCGGATTGATCCAAAGCTATTTTTAGTTACGGTGTACCAAGTTTTATCCTACTGGCTTTTGAAAGTAACAATATTTATTGATTCAACTTTTATTCACCAGGTAATTCAGGAATATAAACAAAATCAATTTCTATATCATTTCCATATTTGATTATAATTGAACATAACACAGAAACACTTTTTCCATCGTGAACAGCAGGTTTCATTTCAGGAATTTTTCTAAGCACTCTCAAGATTTCTCCTTGAATTGTTACCTCTGAATCTCTGACTTTCATTCCAGTCAGATTTCCAGATTCGTTGATTATGAAAAAAGTATCTACTTGTTTTGGTTCTGAAAGATTTAATTCTTTCGATAGCTCCAAATTAAACTCCCGTTTTATGAAGGCTGATACTTTATTAATAAAACAACTTTTTGTTTCATCTTTAGATAGATCTTCACAACCTTCATATACAGGTGCAAAATCGGCATCTTTTAATATCATCCTATTATCAGGATTATAATTTGCCAAACCGTCATTATGTGAAATAATGCTACACAAACCTAGCAAGGCCTTTTCCTCTTCTTTAGTAATATTTCCTTGCGCCATCACTTGTTCTTGAACAGCATTAATTTTCGTTATCAATTCACTTTCAGTGTTTATTGAAACGTTAGATGAATTATTACAGGAAGTACATAAATAACCCAAATAAATGATTGAAATATATACTAAATTATACGTCTTTTTTCTTCTTTTCGAATTGAATTTCATAAGTCTAATTTTTGCGAACATGTTAATGCTAGTTATTTAAATTTTCTAATAATGAGAATTTTAATGCTAAAATATTCAAATTTGGATTTGAAAAATGGAAAATGCGACACTTAACAGGGTTTTATTATGAATCAACAATTTTAAATTGATGAATAGCATGTCAAATGTTAGTTGAGGCATATAATGTTCCAAAAGTCTAGATTAACCTGACTAATGCACTGAAGACGTTTAGGGCTTCTAGGCAGCTTGTTCTAACTTTAATAATTGAGATCGTTTTAATACTGAAAAAAGTTCAGTACAAGTGACTTAAATCAGACGCTAAACGAAGGTTGTCTGTTTTTTAAGAAAATCAAGTGCTATTGTTCAATATGAAACAAAACACTAAGCATATACACCACAAAAAACACCCTAAACAATTTATAAAATAGCATTTCTGCTAATACTTTTTAATAATCATTGCCAGATAAACAACAAACAAGTATTAATTCACCAATGGTGTATTTAAAGTATTTGCCTGTTTTTCCTGTTTCAATGAGGTTATATCTAATTCGTCTAAAAAACTTAATCATTTTTTTTTTAATGTTTTGTCATTTCGGAATGACAAATTATTTTGTCATAGTTTATTCCTTTTTAATATCTGGTTGCCCTTTTACTTTAAACTCAAAAATATCATTACGAGCATAGTGGCCAATAACATCAAAATCGAGCTTGCTACGTTTAATGTCTTCTAAATCTAATTCGGCAACTAATACACCAGCTTTATTAAATAAAGGACCTTCTATTATTTTTCCTAAAGGGGACACAATCACAGAACCTCCAGGACAAAAGTTTTCATCTTGGTTAGCAACTTCATCTTTATAGGTATCTGGATACATTGATGTTGTCATGTATTGATTACAACCCAAAACAAAACAACGACCTTCCATAGCTATTTGCTGCATGGTTGCGGTCCATTGTTCACGAGAATCGGCTGTTGGTGCAATGTAAATTTCTACACCTTTTAAATACATACTCATTCTGGCTAAAGGCATATAGTTCTCCCAACAAATAAGGCCTCCAAGTTTACCAATTTTGGTGTCAAATGTTGTTAACGATTCTGCGCTTGCTTCAGCCCAAACCAAGCGTTCGGTGCCTGTTGGTTTTATTTTTCGGTGTACACCAAGTAAGCCTTCAGTAGGAGAGAGGTAGAGCAAGGAACAATATAAACTGCCATTGGTTTGTTGTTTTTCGGTAATACCAATAACAATGTAAATGTTTTGCTTTTTAGCTAAGGTTTCTAGTCGTGTTAAATCGTCACTTTCTAAATCGAAACTATTGTTATAATAATCGGCATAATGTTGTCTGCCTTGGTCTGTACGACTACCAATGATTGCACCAAATGAAAAGCCACGAGGATAACCTGGAACAAACGATTCAGGAAACACAATTAAATTGTAACCATCTTTAGCTTGTTGCTTGACAATGGTTTCCACTTTAGCAAGTGTTTTTTCTTTATCGAAAAATACTGGTGTATCTTGTACTACGGCAACTTTTACTATCATTCGTAAGATTTACGTTTTATCATTCTAGCTGAAATAATCCGAACATCACTAATAGGTTTATCTCTGTCGTTTGTTGATACTGCTGCAATACTATCTACCACATCCATTCCTTTAACGACTTCACCAAAAACAGTATAGTTTTGGTCTAAATGCGCTGCACCACCAATAGTTTTGTAGGCTTCACGATGCGCATCTGGATAGGTGTATTTAGTCATAGCAACTTCTTCCAATTCTGTTAAAGAATCTAACTCTTTTTTTATTAGATTTAAAGCATCAATTTTTGTTGAATCCCAATTTTTAAAAAGATTTTGAAGCTCATCTAATTTACTTTTATGCTCGGTTTTATTGATTACTTTATTATAAGCCAGCCAATTATTAATTCTTCCTTCTGCAACTTTTAGAGTGCTATCATTGTAAACGCGACCTTGTACTATAGTAAATTGAGTGCTGCTTGATGCTTGTTCAGGATTATTGTCATCGCCTTCACGTGCTGCATTAAGTGCACCACGCTTGTGGAATAGGTTGTTATTTATTTCAGCGGGAACTCTATATGGTAAATCTGATGCACCTAAATCCTTTTCTGAATCTGGATTTTTACTTTCTGGGTCGCCAGTTTGAATAATAAAGTTTTCAATGACACGATGAAACGCGATGCTATCGTAAAATTTTTCATTGACGAGCTTAATGAAATTGTTTCTATGTTGTGGAGTGTCATCCGATAAGCGCATGACGATGGTACCAAAATCAGTAACCATCTCTACGTCTTTAGATAAGTCACTTTTCATGACGCCTTCTTCAATTTCTTTATCGCATCCTAATGTTGTTATTAAAAGGAAACAAAGCATAAGCTTTAAAACTATTTTCATGTATTTATATTTAGTGTTTTTAATAGTCAATTATTATTCTTGAACTTCAACAATCATTTCAATTTCAACCGCAATGTTTCTTGGTAACGAACCCATGCCAACAGCGGCTCTTGCATGTTTAGCTCGTTCACCAAAAACCCCTACCATTAAGTCGGAAAAGCCATTAATGACCTCAGGGTGTTGTGTAAATGAGCTATCACAATTTACCATACCTAATACTTTTACAATGCGTACTACTTTGTTGAGGTCGCCAAGTTCATGTTTTAAAACAGAAAGTTGAGCGATAGCAGTTAGTCTAGCTGCTTCGTAACCTTCTTCTACCGTTAAATCGATACCCACTTTGCCTGTAACATAGCCACCTTCTGCTTTTGTAGGACCTTTGCCAGCCATAAACATAAGGTTACCAGTTTTTACTGCATTTACATAATTTGCAACAGGAGGAGGAGACTCTCTTAAAGTAATTTTTAGTTCTTCCAAACGCTCTTCAACATCGTAATCGTAAAGCGGTTCAGTTGTTTCAGTTTTTTGTACATTTTGATTGCATGCTGATAAAAGTATCACACACAAAAGGAGTAATCGTTTCATAAAAAATGAGATTAAAAAAGCCTGCTCTTAATTTTATAAAAACAGGCTTTAATAGGTTGATTAGTTATACTTTAATTTTGTTTCCTTTCTTGGTAATTTTTCATCACGTTGCGATGTTTGCCAAATAAAATACGCAATAATAGTAGCTGCTTGCTTTAAATCGTCTGCTACTAAATGGTCAAAATTATCCATATTTGAATGGTGTGTTTTTGTAGAATAAGAAATAGGTTCTTGAATAAATTGGAATCCCGGAATTCCAGCAGCATCAAATGCCAAATGGTCTGTCCCACCAGTATTACCTAAGCTTATTGTAGAAGCTCCCATATCATGAAAAGGTTTTAACCATTCTCTAAAAATTGGAGATACGTCTTGATTACCTTGAAGATAAACGCCTCTTAACTTCCCTGTACCGTTGTCCATATTAAAATACCCAGAGATATTTTTCTGTTCAGGTTTTAAAGAAGCTATGCTTCTACTATTTTCACCAGTATTGGCGTATGTTTGGGTTATATAATTTCTTGACCCATGTAAACCTTGCTCTTCACCAGTCCAAAGTGCAATACGAAGCGTACGTCTTGGTTTTATTCCAGTCTCTTTAATAGTTTCTAAAAGTATTCTTGCAGCTTCCATCATTACTGCTGACCCTGAACCATTATCGGTTGCGCCAGTTCCTGCATGCCAAGAATCGTAATGAGCTCCAAACATCACCACTTCATCTTTTAAATCGGTTCCTGGAATTTCGGCAATGACATTATTTTCCATTCCGTTAGGATTGGTGTATTTTGATTGGTTATCCACACTTAGCTTTACAGGAATTCCTTTTTCAAGCATTCTAAAAATTCTATTATAATGCTCTATGGCAACTGTTATTTGTGGTACTACATATTTGCCATTATCACGAGCACTTCCTTCGGCAGTTCTAGCTCCTGATACAAATACGGTTCCTAAATCACCTTTGCGGCTTCTATCTAATACAGCGAGTGGTTTTTCGCTTTCTAATAACTTCCATGTGGCAGCTCTCAATTCAGCAGCAGATGAATTTCCTCCAAATCGTCTACGTTGTCTAGGTACTGGTTGTGTGGCATTGGCAAGGTTTAGTAAGCTTTCGGCATCATGACGTTTTGCAGTAGCTTCAAAGGCTTCTTTTACTTCTCGCATATCTTCAATCATTACAAATTTTCCTGATAATTTTCCTTTAAATGTATTTAATTCATCAAGATTCGCTGCATTTAAATAAATAACCTCGCCTGTTCCTTTTGAGGATGAAGACCACGCTTTTGGATAGGCAATTATTGGCCAATAGGTTGGTGCTTCGGCATGCATTTCAAAATGTGTCATGTCCCAACCGCGACCAAATGGTCCCCATTGTTTTAGATGAGAATTAGACATTCCCATTTCAGTAAGCTTGTTTTTGGCCCAGTCATTAGCATTTTTTAATCCAGTGGAACCTGTTAGGCGCTGCCCTAAGACATCGGTTATATAGCCAGCAATATCCATTACTTGGCTATTTTCCAATCCATGTTTTTTTATAACGTCAGCAATATCGGTTTTGGTAGTTGTAGGGTTTTGAGCAGTAATTGTAAGTGTTAGGCACACACAAACAATTAGTGTAAAAATCTGTTTCATTTTGTGGTTGGTTATTAGTTGATTACTAAAATACTAGAATTAAAGTTACCTATCAACTTTTTTAAGTGTTTAATATTCAGGTGTTAACTGATATTTATCATGTTTTTTGACAAAAGTTAATCGTAATTTCATAAGCGTATTCTAATAATAAAACCTAAAGTCATGCAAGTAAAGAAAAATCCAGATGTGGATGTAAGCAGAAATAGCAGCTTATATTTTGCTATAGGTCTTTGTTTGATGTTATTGGTTACCAATGGTCTACTAAATTATAAAACCTACGACAAACAAGATATCGCACTAGACATTCTCCAAATGGGAGAATTAGAAGATGAGGACATAATTAATATAGTAGATGTTAATATACCACCTCCACCACCACCTCCAACAGCAGCTCCAGAAATAATTACTGTTGTTGAGGATGTTGTAGAAATTGAAGAAACAGTTATTGAAAGTACTGAAACAAACATGGACGAGGCTATTGAGGAGCGGGTAGAAGTTAGTGATGTTGAAGTAGAAGAAGTAGAAGAGGACATTAGCGTGCCTTTTTCGGTTGTTGAAAAAGTGCCTATTTGGCCTGGGTGTACTGGAAGCAATAATGCAGAGTTAAAAAAATGTTTTCAAGACCAAATGATTAAACATGTAAATAAGAATTTTAAATACCCACAACAGGCTCTTGAACTGAACATTAGAGGTAAGGTATTTGTAATGTTTAATATAGACTCAAAAGGACATGTTGCTGATATTCAAGTACGAGGTCCTGATAAAATTTTAGAAAGAGAAGCTTCTAGAATAATTGGGTTGGTTCCAAAAATGAAACCAGCAAAACAAAGAGGAAAAGCAGTAAGTATTCCTTATAGTCTTCCAATTAATTTTGTGTTGGCTGACTAATGAGAAGTTATAGTTTCGCCTGCTAATATTTTAAAAGGTAATTGGTTTTGCCTTGGTGGATATAAACATGTAGTAAACTCACTAAAAGCACATGGCGGATTATAAAGTTTGTTAAAGTCAATCTTTATTAATCCGTTTTGTTTTGGTAAATCTAGATAAAAATATCTGCCTCCACCATAAGTGGTGTCTCCATTTGTAATGTCTCCAACCATGGTGAAACCATCTGTACCAATATCTAACGTGTAGTTTTTATTTTTGAATTTAAAATTTACTTCGCCTATGAAATTAATGCTTCGTTGTCCATCGACTTTGGCTTTTACAATTTCAGATTTTTCTTTTTCATAATAGGTAAAGTTGCCTTCAAGAATATAATCGGCATTTAAATCAAATTTTTTAAACCCTTTAAAAGCATCTACTGCAGGATTTTTAGTATCCCAAACTCTTAAATAATGCTGTTTTGAACGTGTTATGATTTGCCAACTTAACTGCTTGTGATAGAGTTTTATTGAGCTTCCGTATTCATTTAAATCTAAAGGCATTTCAGTAATTAAAGAGTCTTTTTTTGTTTTTACTACGCTATTTTCATCTGCTTTAAAACTAAGCGAATCATCTTGCAATGATATGCTACCGATGGTTTCGGGTAAGGCGTCGATGTTTAAAGTAAGGTTGTTTGTATTGCTTTTTCCAAAAGTATTACTGCCAGAATCTAATTTATGTAAGGCTGCTAACTGTAAATAATCATTTTGTCGTTCTTCCATTTTTGCCTTGAAAAAATCGTTTATTTCCGTACGATAAGCATCGTCTATTGTAAACTTATTTGTCTTATCGTTGCAAGCAATACAAAGGACAAATAAGAAAAGAATTCGTAAAAACTTCATTTAAAAAATTTTAGATATTAAAGTTAAAGATTTTTCTATTAATGATTCTAATTTATTTGATTTCATTAAAATTATAGTCATATTCGTAACTTTATCAAGTGTAAGTCGTCATATCGATATAGCAAAAACAAGAGAACTAAAACTGTTAAATGAAATTATTTGTAAAAGAAGTTGTTAATTCAATAAAGCATATAGGCGCTATTGCACCTAGTTCTAGATATTTAGCAAATAATATTATTAAGCATATAAACTTTGAGGACAACCAAGTTATTATGGAATTTGGTTCTGGTAATGGTGCTATTACCAAGCAAATTTTAAAACAAATGCCTTCGTCGTCTAGATTAATTTCCCTAGAAATTAACGACCCTTTTTTAAAGCATTGTCAAGATAAATTTAAGGTGTATAACAACTTTGAAATCTATAACCACTCAGCTATTGAGTTCGACTCTCTTTTAAAGCAATTGGAAATAGAAAAAGTTGACTACCTAATTTCCAGTTTGCCACTAGCAATTTTACCAAAAGCAGATTTGGATGTTTTGTTTAAGAAAATACCTCAATATTTAATAAACGATGGGAGCTTTGTACAGTATCAATACAGTTTGAACAAGTACAAATTTTTGAAATCTGTTTTTGATAACGTAACACTTGGATTTACGCCAATAAACTTGCCTCCAGCTTTTATTTATAAATGTACTTAATACCTATTCAATTTTTTTAGCTGGAATTTTTGCTCCACCTTGGTGTAATGTCAGCATATTTACAACTCCATTTTCATCTTTCGAGAAAACTAATTGTGCCTCTACAACCTTTAAAAAGAAATGATCTTCTTGTTTTGCAAATATTTCATTTTTTCCTTGACCAGTTGCTTGGGCAAAAATCTTTCCATCTTTAACTGTTATTTCTAAAACAAATCCTGGTTGTAATTCATATTTACCAATATATTTATGTAAATCTTCAGCCGATATGTCAATAGTGTTAGGAGTACGCTCAAAAATAATTGGATCAGACAATGCAGGCTCTATTGGAGCTTCTATTCCAGAGATATCTCCATTATTACTCATTATAAATTTAAACCTTAAAGGACCAGTATCTGAAGTGTCAATTCCAGTTTCTTCTACTTGAAAAGGTTCGAATACATCATAATGTTCGTGCTTTAACCACATTTTTATTAATTTGAAATTTGCAAATAATGAATCACGCTCTGCACTTATGTTAAATTCGCCATAACCAGGATGAGAATATACTCCAGTATATTCTTCTTTAATATGTGATGGTTTTGTATTTTCTACTTTCGTAGAGGTTATTTTGTCTTCAGCTTCAGCTTGAGCTTTTTTAGCTTTTTCTAAATCATCAATAAAACGTTGCGTCCAGTCTGTTTGGTTTACTTCTAGCATGCGATCGGCAATTGTATTTCTTACTAAACTTGGTACGCGAGACCCATTTTGATTGGCTAATACTACAATTCCTAAACTATCACTCGGGTAAAATGCTGCATTGGCTGAAAACCCATCAATGTTACCTCCATGTTCAACACGATAATGACCTTTATATGAAGCCATAAACCAACCGTAACCATAATTTGAGAAATGTACATCTGGAGTTTCTTTAGTCGGTAAATTTGCACCTATAATCATTTGTGAGCTCATGGCTTCATTTACATAAGTTTCAGGAATTATCACTTCATCATTAAATTTTCCTTTATTTATCCAAGTCACTAACCATCTTGACATATCATTTACACTACTATTAATACTTCCAGCTGGAGCCATAGCTGCAATATCATAATAATCCATTTTAGAATTAGAATTATCTTTTTTGGTCTCATATCCATAGGCAGTATTACTGGCTGTTTTCATTTCATCAATAGTGACGTTTGATCTAGACATTCCTAATGGTTTTATGAATCGTTCTCTTATATTATCTTCCCAACTTTTTCCAGTGATTTTTTCGGCTATAACACCTTGTGCTAAAAACATAAAATTATTGTAATACCATTGCTGCCTAATACCTGTAAAAGGTTCTTGATGTTTTACACGTTTCATTAAACTAGCGCGATCATTAGTAGGAAATAAATACCATGAATAATCATGTCTTGGTAATCCAGTTCTATGACTCATTAAATCTTTAATAATAATATTATTATTCATGTTATCATTAAAAAACTCTAATTCAGGAATGTGTTTTCTTGGACTATCATTAAAAGATAATTTGTCGTCTGCTCTTAATTGCCCTAAAACGGCAGAGGTAAAAGCTTTAGTACTTGATCCTATTGCAAATAGTGTATTTGCATCTGCTGGAATTTTATTTTCGACATCACGATATCCAAATCCTTTTGCATAAACAATTTTATCACCTTCAACAACTGCTACAGCAAAACCCGCTGCATTTGTTGCTTCAAGAATTTTATTCAATTCTTTATCAATATTTTTTAAGCGCTTATCTGTTTGACTTAAAACTGGTGTAATGAAACAAATACTAAATACTAAAAGGAATAACTTTTTCATTTTGGCTGGTTTATGTTATATAGAGGTTAGTATGATAAAGGCATATAAAGTTACTCTTTTTATGTGGTTTTTTTAAAAAAAATACAATTCGTCATTTAATAATTACAGTTCGGTAAAACAGTTTTTAAAAAAGATAGTAAACGATAGATATTTGCTTCATAATTAAAAAACGAACTATTATGCAAAAATTAGCACTTTTAATCGCATTTATAATCTCAGGAATTGTAACTGCACAATCAAATTACGAAAAAGGAATGAATAAAGCTCTTGAGCTTTGGGGAACAAATCCAACCGAAGCAGCTAACCTATTTGAGCGTATTGCTGCTGCCGAAAAAGACAATTGGTTACCACCATATTATGCAGCCCAAGTTTTAATTTTACAAGGTTTTGAAATTAAAGACAAAGACCAATTGGATTCTCAATTAAAAAAGGCACAAGATTTAATTAACGATGCTACAGTAATTTCAAAAAATAACCCTGAAATCTTAATATTGCAAGCATTGTTGCATACGGTTTGGGTAGCTTACGATGGTGCTACGTATGGTATGCAATTATCGCCTAAAGTAGCTGCTTTATATGAGAAAGCTGCAAGTATAGACCCAAATAACCCAAGAGTTATTTTAAATAAAGCCGAATGGAACATGGGAGCTGCGCAATTTTTTGGGCAAGACACAGCACCATTTTGTAAAGATATTGAAAGAGCCTTAGAACTTTTTGCTAACTTTAAACCAGAAACTCCGTTTCACCCAAATTGGGGAAAAGAGAGAGCAGAACAAGTACTTTCTAATTGCAAGAAGTAAGTATATTAAACTAGAGAAAAACTAATGAAGAAATTATTTAAAACCATAGCGTCAGGAATCCTAGTAGGTGTAGTTATTATGCTTATAGACCAAACAATACGTTACTTTTCTGGAACTGAGATTATGTTTGATAATAATTTCTATCGCACATTTCTATATTATATGTTGTATGCTGTGCCATTAAGTATTGTTAACTCTTACTTTTTTGATTACATAAATACAGATGTTGTCTGGAACCGTTATAAAAAGTATAGACTTGCTATTGGATTTTTTGGTTCAGTAGCCATTACACTAATCACCATATTCTTTATTAGAGCTTTTATTGAAATGGTTATTGAAGGTGAGAGTTATGATGAATTTATTAATACCGAAAGACCTGAGTTTTACTTTAGTGCCTTGTTAATTACGTTGGTTATTTCTTTGTTTTTTCATGCTGTGTATTTCTATCAGCAATTACAAAAAAACAAAATTAAGGAGCAGAAAGTTATAGCAGGAACAGCAAGTGCTAAGTTTGATGCTTTAAAAAATCAGTTAGACCCACATTTTTTATTCAATAGTTTAAATGTGTTAACTAGTTTAATTGATGAGAACCCAAATAGCGCACAAAAGTTCACAACATCGTTATCAAAAGTATATCGCTACGTGTTGGAACAAAAAAGCAAAGCGTTGGTAACTGTAGATGAAGAATTGGAATTTGCAAAAACGTATATGTCTTTATTAAAAATGCGATTTGAAGATAGCATCATTTTTGAAATCCCTGAGCGAGCATCAAACCAAGAGGCTAAGGTGGTGCCATTATCGTTACAATTATTATTGGAAAACGCTGTAAAGCATAATATGGTAACAAGCAGTAAACCTTTACATATTAAAATATATGAATCTAATGGTTCATTGGTCGTAGAAAATAATTTACAACCAAAACAAATAGTAAAAAAGAGTAGTGGTGTAGGGTTGGATAATATACGACAACGCTACAACTTATTAACCGATAAAAAAGTAAACATCAATCAACAAGCAGATAGTTTTGCAGTCGCAATACCAATGCTTACAAAACAAATATCAGTCATGAAAACAAGAACAAAAGAACAATTTGACGACAGTTACGTGCGAGCACGTAAACATGTTGAAGAGGTAAAAGAATTTTATTACAGCCTTATATCTTACATTATTGTAATCCCATTTTTAGCGTTTGTCAATTATTGGACATTTTGGGATTACCAATGGTTTTGGTGGCCAATGTTGGGTTGGGGAATAGGATTGGCTTTTCACGCTTACAAAGTATATATAAATGATGGCATGTTTGGTCGCAACTGGGAACGCAAAAAAATTGAAGAATTTATGCGTGAGGAAGAAGAAAAAAACCGCTGGAATTAAACTCAGACATTATGAATTATTCAGATAAAGAGCGCGCTTATTTGAACGCTCAAAATAGAGTTGAAAAACTCAGGAATTTTTACATACATCTAGCAGTGTATCTTGTTATTAATGGTGTTATTTCAACAGCTAAGATTGTTAGAAATATGCAAAATGGAGAATCTTTTCAGGAAGCATTTTTTGATTGGGGCGCCTTTGGGTTGTGGACGTTATGGGGAATTGGTTTAGCAATTCATGCTTTTTCGGTGTTTGTTTTGCCATCAATACTTGGACACAATTGGGAAGAAGAGAAGATTAAACAATTTATGGAAGAAGAAGAAAAGAATAATTTTAATTAAGAAATCATGAAAAAATATAATATAGAACCGTACAACGATAACCAGACAAAGCGCAGTTTTAAAGAAGAAGATGCTTACCTAAGAGCAAAAAAGAAACTTGATAAACTAGTTGGTTTTTACTGGCATTTGGCTGTTTATGTTGCGGTAAACTTATTTTTAATCATTCTTATTGTATCGAATTCTGACCAAGGGTTCTTTGATTTTGGTACTTGGGCAACGCCATTTTTCTGGGGAATAGGGTTGTTGTTTCATTTTTTGGGTGTTTTTGGACCAAATTTTATGTTTGGCAAAAACTGGGAAGAAAAGAAAATAAAAGAGTACATGGATAAAGATAAAGAGGAATACCAACGTTTTCAATAATTATGCTCAACGATATCATACATAGTAACATAGGAATGTTTCATTTAATAATGTCTTTACTCGCATTATTAACAGGCACTGTAGTGTTATTAAATAAGAAAGGCACATTGATGCATAAGCGTATAGGTTATGTTTATGTTGTCTCCATGTTGCTGTTAAATTTGAGTTCTTTTTTTATAATTAGCTTTGGAGGCTTTAGTATTTTTCACTTTTTTGCAATTATAAGTTTACTAACTGTTATTGCAGGGATGATTCCTACTATTAAGAAAAAGAAAAACTGGTTTGGATATCATTTTTATTTCATGAGTTGGTCTGTAGTTGGTTTGTATGCAGCACTTTGGTCCGAAATAGGAACTCGATTCACAAATAGTATGAAGGATTTTTGGTGGGTAGTTGCAATAGCAACATTTGCCACAGTGGCAATTGGAGCAAGAATAATTAATAAAGAAGCAAAGAAATTAAATTTAAGATAATGCAGGTAATTATTATTGAAGACGAAAAGCCTTCAGCAAGACGCTTACAACGTATGTTAAGCAGTTTAGATATTAATGCTGAAGTGATGTTACATTCGGTTGAAGAATCTATCGATTGGTTTCAGAATAATGCACATCCAGACCTTATTTTTTTAGACATACAATTAAGTGATGGTTTGTCTTTTGAAATTTTTGAAAATATAGACATTCAATCGGCAGTGATATTTACTACAGCGTATGACGAATATGCTTTACAAGCTTTTAAGTTAAATAGTATTGACTATTTGTTGAAGCCTATAGATGAAGATGACTTAAAGAAAGCAGTTTCAAAATTTAAAGAACGCTTACCAAAGCAACAGGCAGTTACTTTAGATTTTAACGATATAAAAAACCTGCTTGTAAATCCTATAGAGAGAGAATATAAAAAACGTTTTTCTGTAAAAGTAGGACAACACTTAAAGCTTATTAATATAGAAGATATTGAGTGTGTTTATAGTCAAAATAAAGGCACGTATGTGTTTACATCTGAAGGGAGAAATTATTTATTGGACACAACTTTAGAAAACCTAGAAAACGAATTAGAGCCAGATACTTTCTTTAGAATAAACAGAAAATTCTTCGTCAACATCAATGCCATTAAGGACATGATAAGCTATACCAATTCACGTTTACAAATAAAGCTAAACAACTATAATGAACAAGATGTTATTGTTGCTAGGGAGCGTGTAAAGGATTTTAAGGAGTGGTTAGAATAATTGATTTATAATTATTTGAAATTTTTAGATAATAAAGTTAAAACTCTGATTGCTTTTTTGGCATCTTTTTTATCTACAAAAATATGGTCATGATAAAATCCAGCAATAACATTGCAGCTAATATTATTTTTTGCTAACTCATTAGAAAATATTGCTGTTAAACCAACAGCTTCTAATGAAGAATGAACTGTTAAGGTTATCCAAGAAGCTATATAACTATAATTGAGACCTAATTTGTCAGCTTTTTTGCGTTCAATAACAATAGTTGTTCCTTCACTTTCCTTGAACTCGCAAATAGTATCATTTCGATTAATATTGTCTAAATTTTTTACAGAAACAAATACATATTCTCCATCATTTAGTTTAGGAGACATCTCATTAATTAACTTGCCAATATTTTTTTCTCCTGCCATTATTATTAGGTGAATTTAATTTTGATGGTTTAAAATATATCAAAAATATCACCAATAGCATCTCCAAGACCATCAATTAAATCATCAGAACCATTAAAAAAGCCATCAATTAGAGCGACATCGATTAATAAATCAAGAGCTAGAATATCAGTAAGGGTAGTCTCTTTATATTTTTTAGATTTCTTTTTGGCCTCTTTGTTCCAATCTTTGTATTGCTTTTCTTGCTTTTGCTCTAAAAGTATTGGTTTGTTTTGCGATTGATTTTTCAGGATTTCATCGTAAGAAGTTCGTTTTTCAGGTTTCGAAAGAACATCAAAAGCTTCAATAATGTCTTCAAATTTACTTTTGGCTTCTTCAGTTTTATTATTTTCAGGATGATATACTGCTATTTCACTACGAAAAGCTTTTTTTATCGTTTCAAGATCACTGTTTGGTTCAATTTTGAGAATAGTGTAGTAGTTTTTTATGATCATAACAATGTAATTAATAACCTATATGTGTCAAATATTGTGGAATTGTTACATTATCTTAATTCACTCCCTATCCTTAAAACATTCTCAACAAGCAAATCAAAATCTTCTAATTTAATTTTAATCAAAAGACGAATTTTCCAATTAGAAATTCAGCCGTAGTTACGGTTATAAATTGTTGTAGCCTAATTATTCAATAATGATATAGCTATTAAATATTAATTTATTGTTCTTTTTAGTCAATTCACAATTAAAAGTGTCTTTTGATTTTAAATTAACAACTCTAAATCTATCTTTTATGTTAACATAATTACCCTTTTCAAGCTTAATTACTTTAAATCTCTTTTGATTAATAGTGTCTTTAAGATAACTGTACTCTTCCTCTTTAACTTCCTTTTGATAATTCTTGAAGGTAATTACACCTTTGTCTCTTAAAAGTTTTAAAAAGCCAAGCTCGTTAGCTATTTCTTCAGTTTGTTCGGGTAAATCTATCTGGTAATAGACGTTAATGTTATCAATTTTTTTACCAAAAAGATATATGTCATCACCAAATAGTTGTTCATAACCATTATCCAATAAAATATCTACTGTTAAATTACGGTTTAAGTCAAAGGGTTTTCTAATTTCAGAATTTTCATTTCTGCCGCAAGAAATAATTAGGATTATAAATATGAAATTCAGCTTCCTCATTTAACAGGTTATATATAATGCTTTTTATTTTTAATATCTAAAAAGATAACTTAATTTATTAACTGTTTTCCAATCCTTAAAACATTCTCGACTAGCACGTCAAAATCGGCATTTGTCACACGATGACTAGAAATAGCACAACGAATACAATAAGCACCATTTAAGGTAGTATAGCCTGGTAAAGCTATGGCTTGCTCTTCCAGTTGGAGTTTTATTTCCTTATTAATAGCGTTTAATTCTTCTAAAGACTTCCCTCTAGGATTATATCTAAAACAAACAATGTCCATACCAATAGGAGCGAGGAGTTCTAAGTCTTGATACTCATTAACTAAATCGCCTAAATAAAATGCTTGATTGACATTACGAGATATCATCCTGCCAAAACGTTTACTACCATGTTCTTTAAGTGACATCCATATTTTTAAGGCTCTAAATCGTCTAGAGAGTTGCAAGCCGTATTCGCTAAACCAATTTTCACCTGAAGCTAAACCTCGTGTGTTTTTAGCTAAATATTCAGGGATTAACGAGAAGGTTTTTTTGTGCTCATCATTATCCTTTATAACTACACAGCCAGCCTCAAATGGCATGTGTAGCCATTTATGCAAATCTAAAGCCACAGAATCTGCTCGTTCGATGCCTTTAAGCTGAGGTTTTAAAGAGTCAGATAACATGGCGATGGCACCAATAGCACCATCTACATGAAACCAAAGGTTTTCTTGCTCACAAATATCTGCAATGGCATTTAAGTTATCAACTGCTCCAGTATTCACAGTTCCTGAAGTTCCTATAACACAAATAGGTTGTAAGCCATTGGCTTTATCTTCTTCAATTTGATTTTTTAAAGCTTCAATGTTAATAGTGTAGTCATTGTTTATAGCAATTTTTTTAAGCCCTTTTGTTCCTAAACCCAGAAGTTCTACTGCTTTGGTGTTGCAACTATGTATTTCGGTTGAGGCATAAAACACTAAGTTATTTTCTTTTAAACCCTCCGCACGAATATCGTAACCAGCTTTTACATTTCTAGCGACAGACAAGGCAGCGTAATTTGCCATAGAACCACCACTTACCAAAAGCCCACTTGATGTTTTTGGAAATTCAACTATTTCTTTTATCCAATTAACAACCTGCTCCTCTACCTTGTGTCCTGCATGATTACCGCCTCCTAAATTTGGGTTAATAATAGAAGCCCAAAAATCACCCATCACACCAGAAATAGTCCCATTTCCCATATACCAAGCCCAAAAACGTGGATGCACATTTCCCATTGGGTATGGCAATACATTTTGTTGTAACTCTTGATAGACTTTTTCGGCATCGTTGGGTTGTTGAGGTAACTCAGTATCGAAAGTTTTTAAGACATCGTCTGGCATTTCTTGCCAAATTTTACGCTCTCTAATGTTTTTTACATAGTCAAAGGCATCTTCAACCATCTGGTGCATTAAGGCTTTTGATTGCTCCCAATCTTCTGGGTCTAGCGTCTCAAAGCCTTTGGTGTGATTACTCATATTTTTAAAGATATTTGTTGGTTGGTTTTTTTTCTTGTTTTGGAGGCATTGGACCACGTAAATGAATAATGAGTCCGTCCAAGAAATTACGTAAAAATTGGTCGCCACACTCCATATATTTTGGGTGATTTTCATTTCTAAAAATGGCTCCCAATTCGCTTTTGGTTACTTTAAAGTCTTTTAAAGCACATATTTTTACAATATCGTCGTCACGTAGTTTATGTGCAACGCGAAGTTTTTTAAAGATGTCGTTATTTGTTAGTCCCATGAAGTAAAGGTAAGTGTTTTTTTATGCAAATAACTAAGATTCGTCAATCCTATTATCATCAAATGCTGAAGGTAGTAGTTTTGGAATAAATTTCACCAGTAAGGGCAATAATAACGCACCTCCAGGGAGTATGAAAATTGCTAAACTAGGTATTGATTTTATAACGTCAATAAGCTGGTCTTGTAATTGTTTTTGTTCTTCTTTGCTTAAATCACGTACGGTAGATTGACCAATTAATTTTACAAGCTCTTTACTTTGCGAAAGCTCTTTGCGTAAACGTTTTTTGTTACGTGAAATAAGTTTTGACACCATTTTACTTGAATTGTCGTAAAAATTTTCAACAATATTTCTTGAACTTAATAAATCAATATTGTCTTTGTGTTTGGTGTAAAATGAATTCACCGAATTTATCGAGCTAACAATAGTACTCTCATCTAGGTTTAATTTGTTACCAATGTTATGTAAAAAAAGTTGCTCTTTTTCATCAATTATCTTATCATTCCATGTGGACATACAAGCAATGTCGAACAAGTACCATTTTTCATATTTTGATGTTAAATTAGCGATAGCTTCTTCGTGAGAAATATGTGCATTATCTTGGTAACGCATTGATGATTCAAATAACTTAATTAAGCTTTCATCATAATTAGTTTTTACGATTTTAGAGTTTAAAACATCTAAAACTATTTTTTCAATTGATGCTTCAAGTTTCTTTATGTAACTAGAAGATATTGAGTTTCTTATCAAGTATTCATGATAAGCTAAAATATCAACATATAGTAAAGCGTTAATTACAAAGTAGTTAAAGTTTTTTATTAATATGTTATCATCAATTTGTACGCGCTTATGAATAATTTTTTCAAGGAGATTGTTTGATATATTTTCTGAAAAAAGATTACTAAAAAAAGATGATTTATAGACATCAATATTTTTGTAAAAATCAACAATACTATCCAAAAATTTTTGTTTACTTTTAGATTTATGATGCGCAATAAATAGAGCAAGAAATAAGTTTACTTTACTCATTTCCTCATCAGTTAAATCTTGAACTTCAATAAAAGTAGCAATGGTACTTTTACTATTTCCATAAATAAATCCAGCATCTTTTAAACTGCAATAAAAGGCTGCTTCAGATTGATTTAAGAATTCCTGATTTTTGGATAATTCCTTTAAAAGTTTTGTAATCCATCCACTAGCTGAAGGATTCATATATCATTCTTTTTAGTTAATGTAAAGATAGATTTTATATCTAAAAATTCAGATAATTTTTCTTTAACAAAACTTTAACAAAACCACCTTTTGAGTTTTTGCGTAGGTATGCCTGAAGACAAAATTAATTAACAAAAACTCTTTATTATGAAAAACAACAAAACAATTTTTGGAATCGCGCTACTAGCCATAGTTGGTTCCGTAATGATTGCAGCAGACCACATTGATGCGCCTGCTGTACAAGGTGGTACCAGCGATATCACAGATTTTTATGCCTTTCAGGGCACGAATGCCGATAATATGGTGTTTGTAGCAAACGTACAAGGTTTATTAAGCCCTTCGACAACAGCCGAGGCGATGTTTGATGAAAATGTATTGGTCGAATTCAATATTGACAATACAGGCGATAATGTTGAAGATTTAGTAATCCAAGCAATTGCAAGGGATGGTAAAATGTACTTTTTTGGGCCAACTGTGCCATCAGCAACTGGTTTGAACAGTACCATCGAAACCAATGCAACTGTATCTGAAGTTGATATTACAAGTTATGGAGACTCAGAATTTGTTACTACCAATGAAGGAATGCGTTTTTTCGCAGGCCCACGTGACGACCCATTTTTTATGGATTTTGCACAATATTCAGCCATTATTGGAGGGACAGCTACAAGTTTTAATAATCCAGGAAGCGACACATTTGCAGGTACTAACGTCATGTCTATTGTGGTAGAAGTTCCTAAAGCTATGATTGGCACATCTGGAACCATAAATACTTGGGTAGAATCAAAAACTAAACAATAATCAACTAAAAAACAGAAATTATGAAAATTTTAAAACAAATGCACAATATAAAATTAATTATAAGTTCATTCATGATGCTAGCATTAGTAATGAGCTGTACGAATACTGATGATGACGATATCATTATTATTGATAACGAACCTGATTTTTCAGGAACGTATGCGCAAGAAGACCAAATGGGACGACCAGCGGTAAACACCGTGTTTGTATCATCGTCTAGCAAAGATATGTTTAACGTTACCATTCCTTCAGAACAAAACGCAGCGTTTCAAACCATGTTTCAAACAAATTTGGAAGGATTAAGTCCTGCGTACGCAAACCCAGGAGATGAAAACGCTTTAGGCTTAGACTCAGCTGCCTTTACTGGCTTGTTGGCTACCGATGTGCTTAATGTATCATTGGATGGCACTACAACGTTTTACGATGGCACCAATGTATTAACTGGTCGCGCTTTAGCCGATGATGTAATTACAGTTGAACTCTTACTGATTTTTGGAGGTGAAGATTTCTCTGAAAACCCAGGATTATCAAACGACAATGTAGATGCAAACGATAAACCTTTTTTGACCTCATTTCCTTACCTAGCTTCGCCTTGGTAAGATAGAAATTAATCGTTAGGACATGTACATCATGTTCTAACGATTCTATAATAAACTAACAGAAAAACCCTAAAAATTTTTAATTATGTTTTTAAAAAAAATATACACAATCCTCATGGTTTCAGCTTTAATGATGAGCTGTAACACCAAGGACACACAAATTACAGATATAGAAGATTATAACAAGTTTTTAAGCTTATCAGAAAATAAAGCATTGAACATCACCAAAGAAGACCACAACTTTTGGGAAGAAAAGCTAGAGAAAAATGAAAATCAATTTCCGTACAATGCAAAAATAGCAGCAGCACAATCGCAGTTATTTCAATTAACTGGTACTATTGAACATTTAGCTGAAGCCGAAAAACATTTAGTGGAAGCCAATGTTAAAACAAATTATAACAACGCCTCTTATTTACGCAGTCTTGCAAGAAATTACATTTCTCAACACAAATTTAAAGAAGCACTCGAGCTATTGAAAAAAGCCGAGACCAATGGCGAAAAACTGGAGTCTACACAAAAAATGCTATTCGATGTGCATTTAGAACTTGGTAATACTACACAGGCAAAACAGTACTTAAACACGTTTATAGATTATAATGGTTTCGACTATTTAATCCGTTTGGCTAAGTGGAAAGACCACGAAGGTGATTTGGCATCAGCTATTACTTATATGGAAAAAGCTATGGAATTGGCAGAATATTCCAAAAACGATTATTTAAAACAATGGTCGTACACAAACCTAGCTGATTTTTACGGTCATGATGGGCAAATAAAAAAATCGTATGTGTACTATTTAAAAGCATTAGAGTTAGAGCCGCAAGATGCTTACGCCAAAAAAGGCATTGCTTGGATAGTGTATTCTTATGAACGCAACCCAGAAGAAGCACTACGCATTTTAAACAGCATTACAAACTATTACAACGCTCCAGATTACTATTTGTTAAAAGTAGACATAGCTGAGTATATGAATAACAATAAGGTTAAAGAAAACAATCTTAATGAGTTTGCAGTGACTGTAGATAAAAAATATTATGGCGTTATGTACAACAGGCACAATGCTCTATTGCTATCTAATGATAAAAAAAGCATAAACAAGGCATATAACATTGCACTCGAAGAAGTAAAAAATAGACCAACAGCACAATCGTATGATTTGCTGGCTTGGACCCTTTACAAGAAAGGTGATGTGCAAAAAGCTTTAGACATAGCTAAAAAACACGTAGTTGATAAAACCTACGAACCAGAAGTATTGTTTCATTTGGCACAAATTTATAAAGTAAATGGTTTATACAAAGAAGCTAATAAGTTGCAAGAAGAATTATTGAAAAGTACTTATGAGCTTGGACCTTTGATGGAACAACAGATAAAACAACTATAAAAAATGTGATTATGAAAGCTATATATATGTTTGTTTTATTATTTATTGGAATGATTACTATGTGTAATGCGCAGTATATAAATAATAATGAAACAACCACAAAAACCATAACCTTTGTTAACACTCTTGATGAATCCTTTCAATTTAATATCATTCAACTGGAAAAAGAAAGCTTATCATGTTCAATTAATTTTAGAATGGAGGATGAATTATCGAGTGAAGAAACCTACCAATTATTTAATGAAGTCGCTTTTTTTGACATTAACCTTGCATATACTTTTAAAGCCTTTGAATTTAATATTATTGTAGAAAACATACTTGGTGCTAATAACAATAATTTTGCCATTGAGCCAAATTTAGAAAAAGGCAATGGCAGTATGGAAAATATAGTATTTGCTCACGAAGCCGACTTTTTACTAAGCGCAAGTATCGTTTATAATTTTTGATGCTTCTTTGTTTTAAATTTGGTAGACGAGAAGTTTTTACTTAGTTAGTACCACAAAATTTTTAGGCTTTTGTTGGTTAGTTAGAAAAGCGTTAGTTTAGTTATAAACTGATGCTTTTCTTTTTTGCTAAAAGTGTAGTTTCATTCCTTCGTGTGATTGTTTAAAACCTAAATCTTCATAAAATTTAATTGCCTTTGGTCTTTTTTTGTCTGTGGTGAGTTGCAATAAATGCGCATTTCGCTCTATTGCTCTTTGTATAGCCCACTTAAACATTGTTTTTCCAATACCTACACCTCTTTTATCTTCTCTAATTCTTACTGCTTCAATTTGTGCTCGTATGCCGCCTCGGTAAGTTAAATATTGAATAAACGATAATTGTAACGTTCCAATAACTTCAGAGTTGTCGCTTTCAACAACAATTAATTCTTGGTTTTGGTCTGCGTCTATATTTTCAAAAGCTTTTAAGTATTCATTTGGTAATGGTGTTTGAAAATTTTCTCTGGTTTTTCCAAGTTCATCATCCGCAATCATTTCTACAATTATTGAAATATCTTCTTTGGTTGCTTTTCTAAAGTTCATTATTAGTTTAATTTTCAGTTTGTTGCCAACAGATTGCATATAAATTTATATACATATAACATATTGTTTTATAAATAATACAAATTGGAATTAATAAAACTAAGGTGTACTAGCCACCACACCCAAAGTATATAGCTGTTCCATAGTTGGCGTGTCGCTACCACCAGCTTGCTCTAAGGTAATACCAAAGGCTTCAGAGGCATTGGCGTTTGCTATGGCGAATATCTTATTACCGTCGGTGTTAAAGTCGTCAATGGTACCCAAACTGGTTGGTGTTAATGGGTTGAGGGTAAGCGACCATACTTGGTACACTTTGCCTTGTGGAGCTTCAGGTAAATCTTTGGCGTCTAGGTAGATGTTATTGCTATTTTTATCCCAATATACTTTGGCGTAGGCATTGGCAAAATTACCTTGTCCTGCCAATGGTACTTCTATAATGTTTCGGTCGCGTAAAACTTCTACCAACTTTTCGGCTTCGGCTAGACTGTTATTGGCATTTTCAATTTGCGTTTCCAACAATTCTTTATTGGTTTTTACAATGCGTATTTGCTCTTTTAGCGTGTTGTTTTCGTTAAGCATCCACAGTAATCCAGCTGCCAATACCAATGACGCTGCCCAACCAACATAGGTAAACCAAGGTGTTTTTGGTTTGTCTAGAGGTATAACTTTTGTTTCGTTTTCGCCTGAGGTAATTTGTGCTTTAATGGTGTCGAACGACTGTTTAGTCTCTTTTGGTGACACCGCAGCAGCGAGCTTTATAATACTGGCTTCAATGTTTTTAACTTCTTCCAGCAACTCAGGATATTGTTGGGTAAGCTCATAGACTTCCTGACTTTCTTTTTCAGAAAGAGTTCCTGCAACGTACAGTTCCAAAATTCCAGAGTCTATGTATTTTTTAATATCCATAATTACACATCGAGCATCGTCCTGAGCTCGTTAATACATTGTCTATTTCTTGTTTTAATAGTGCCAATTGGCATTTCTAATGTTTTAGAGGCTTCCTTTTGGGTATAACCTTTAAAGTATAGCAACTCGATAACTTGTTTACATTTATCTGCAAGTTTGGTTACAAATTTAGTGATGCCAATGGCGTCTGTTTTGTTGTCCAAACTTTCATTGTTTTGTAAGATATCTACGAAAAAATCGGCGTTGAGGTTTTTGTTTAAATTTTTAAAGTTTTTAGACCGTGTTTTATCGATGGCTGCATTGCGTGCTATGTTTAAAATCCACGTAAAAAAACGCCCCTTTTTAACCGAATAGGTATCCGATTTATGCCATACTTTTACAAACACATCTTGCATTAATTCTTCGGCAATTTCATTATCTCTAACAATATTGAAAATTACCCCATGCATGCTCTCACTATACATATTGTACAGTGTTTCAAAAGCCTTAACGTCTTTTTCTTGAAATTTAGAAACGAGTTGTTCTAGTTGCATGTATGGTTTTACGAATTATTAAAAAAAGCTGCTCTCGCAACTTTTTATTTGAGGATGTTATTTTATTGAATTACACCGCCACAACTAATTCTGCCACCAGCGGCACCAGTTGGTTGCGTTGTGAAATCATCGGTTCCTTCGTGTATAATAATGCCTTTCCCTAAAATATCTTTAGTTTCGTCACCACAGCCAATACACCATTCGTCGGTAGAAAAGGTGTACGTTGCTTTTCCGTTATCACTAGCTGTAAAGTTTCCAATATCACCTTTATGGTAGCCTTCGGCAGCTCCCCATTTTCCATGTGGTTGTCCTGTTGGGTTCCAATGTCCTCCAGTTGATGTACCATCTTCAGCAGAACAATCACTTTTTTCATGCAAATGAATAGCGTGTTCACCAGGTTCAAGTCCACTTACTGTTAATAACATGCTAACGCTTTCTCCATTATTTTCAAAGACAACATTACCTTTGGCAGTACTACCGCTTTTTGGGTTGAGAGCTACCCATAAATCACCTCCATCATAAGAGTTTTGAGTGGTTGTTTCGTTATTATCGGTGGTTTCTACTTCAGTTTCTGTAGTATTGGTTTCTTTTTTGTCAGACTTACAAGAAGTAGCAAATGCTAACGATATAGCCAGAGCAAAAACAGATACTTTTTTCATATTAAATAGGTTTTTGTTTATTAGTGAAAGTTAAGTAATATTTATGTATTAGCAAATTTGGTGTATGACATTAATCATATTTTATTTTGATTATTAGCAATATATTTGATTTATAAAGAAATGGTTCTCGTTTGTTGGCAGCATTTTTTTCGATGATTATTTAAACACTAAAAAAGTACTATTATGAAAAAAATTATTGTACCTATAGATTTTTCGGAGCACTCAGAGTATGCTTTGAAAACAGCTGCAAAACTTGCAAAAAGAAGTAATGCAGAACTTTTAGCATTGCACATGTTAGAAATGTCGGATGTAATTCTTACCAAAAGCGATTCTGAACAGCAACAAAAAGCACTATTCTTTTTAAAATTAGTTGAGCAAAGATTTGAAACGTTTTTGGATAAAGATTATTTAAAAGATGTTAATATTACGCCCATTGTAAAGCATTTTAAAGTGTTTAGTGAGGTAAATGATGTCGCCGAAGAACACGATGCAGATTTGATAGTTATGGGCTCACATGGAACTAGTGGTTTTACTGAATTTTTTGTGGGTTCTAATACAGAACGCGTTGTAAGAAATTCTGAAACTCCTGTGCTAGTTATTAAAAATGAAATAAAAGATATTGATTTTGGCACCGCTATATTTGCTACTAATTTTGAAGAAGAAAATGTACGTCCTTATTTAAACGCAACAAGTATGTTTGAGGCATTAGGTGCAAAACTAATGTTGTTATATGTAAACTTGCCAAACGAACATTTTAAAAGCTCTGTTGAGATAGAGAAAAAAATAGCTAAATTTTTATTGACAGCCGATGGTAATTTAGATAAACTTGATGATGTTGCTTACCAAGCAGATTATACTGTAGAACAAGGCGTCATGAATTATGCTAATAAAGTTGGGGCAGATATAATTGCGATACCTACTCATGGACGTAAAGGAATTTCACATTTTTTTGCTGGAAGCATAGGTGAAGATATCGCTAACCATTCTCCATTGCCAGTCATAACATTTATGATTTAATAAAAGATATAAGACCGCTTTGCTGTTAGAATCAAGAATAAAGGCTTAGATGGTAACTAATTGAAAAACAGCACGGTAATATGGCTTACTTGGGATGTATTTTGTGTTTCCTATCACTTTAAAAGCAAAGGGTCATTTTTGTAATTAGTATTCAAAATCTTTTTTTATGAAGTCACACAATCCATAGCAGTATTTGCCATATCGTGCATAGGAGCAGGAGAGAGGTAAGGTATTCCTAGACCTAGCCCTCTAATAATAAATAGTGCGCCAATAATTACTACAAAAACTGGAATAGCTTTTTGAATACGTTGCCTCACGTTTCCTTTTAAAAACTGACTAAAATAAATGGCTGTAGTCATTAACGGAATAGTTCCTAGTCCAAAAACAAGCATGTACAAACTTCCTTGGAGTGCATTTCCAGATGCTATCGCTGCAAAAACTGCCATATAAACCAATCCGCAGGGTAAAAATCCATTTAAGAAACCAATAGTTAAAAAGGTGTCAGGGGTTTTCTTTTGCAGCTCTTTTCCTAAAGCACTTTTAACTCTAGAAATGAGTTTGTAGATAGGTTTTGAAAAGTTATACTTATTAAAAGTTTGGTAAGGAATTAATATTACCAAAATCATTAAAACCCCAATAATAATTGATAATTGCTGTTGTAAACCAAATATATAAAGCCCTTTTCCAACTAAGCCAAAAATCAACCCAATGATGCTATAAGATAGCAATCTACCAAAGTGATAGATAGCAATTTGAGATGCTTTTTTTACAGAATTTGTTCTATCAACAGGAAGCATAAAAGCAATAGGGCCACACATGCCAACGCAATGAAAACTCCCTAATAACCCTAATGCTAATGCCGAAAGTAACATGTTAATAAATTATATCTTCTTTAAATAAATAAGATTTTCCGTTATATTGCCAATCAACTTTAATGTTCCAACGACCATCTACCAAACGCTTGTCAGGTATGAGCAAATGTGATTTAGACAGTGAAAGTGTAGTTTCAAAATCTAATTGTTTGTTAGATGGTCTATATAGGAACAAGTTTCCTGTGATTTTTTCTGGTTCAATATCTTCTGGGAAATACACAACTAAGCCTTCATTGGTTTTTTTGTACATAATGTTTTTAGAAAGCGACTTAGCGTTATTTTCTTTATCGATATCTGTTTGGTATTCAAGCTCTGCTTTGTAGTAATCTTCGGTAACTAAATCATGATTATACTTATTGTTTGTAGTCATGTTAATTACAAAGTATAGGATAAAGGCAATAAAGCCAATAAAAGCCAGTACAATTCCTGTTCCCCAGTTTAGTTTCATTTTAGTGTTTTTTAATTATAACTCCTTGGCCCTAAAAAGTTTGCGCTTGTAGTTTCAATGAGTTTACCATCGGCATAAACGCCTATTTTAATCGTATTTCTATCTCCAGATAATTTAGAGTTGTCTATTTCTATAAATATAGTTCCTTCGGTCATTCCTTGTGCTGGAACTACAAAAACATCGTGTGTGGATACCAGTTTAATAGTACCCTCATGCGACATAAGCTTTAAACTTACATCATTAATTTCTTCGGTTGTTTTATTTACCAATTTATAAGTAAATACATTGCTAATTATATTGTTGTCTTTACGTTCATAGAGCTGACCTGGAAGTCTAAGCACTCTTGCTTCCACATCATTTCTTAAAAATAGCATGCC
>CAKZMU010000087.1 GCA_937129145.1 uncultured Lacinutrix sp.
TCCACTGATTTATTGTGTCTTTATATTTATTTAGCCATCGATTCCCACTTATTAAGTAACTCCTTTACGCGAGTATCCAATACATTTACTGCTTCAATGGTTTTTGTAGTTGGCATGGCATCGGCACTTTGAAGTACGTCTATGAGATACAATAATTTAGATTGAAGTCCAACCAAAGTTTCATCTTCTAAACTACTCGCTTTAATACTACCATAATAAAAGCTAATGCTTCTAGGTTGACCATTGCCTTTAAATTTATTTAAAGCTGTTAGTGATTTCTTTTTTAGATTTTGGTTTGTGATTTTGTTGTCTATACTCTCTCGTATTGCTTGCAATTTATTATAATTAGCGTAGCAAAGTAATGAAAGTTGGGTTTGTAAGTTTAATGCTTCTGTGCTTAGTTGTGACCGTGGATCGAGTTTAACAGTCATACTACGTTCTTTAGTAACGCCATCTACAATCAGTTGTACTTTATAAGTACCAGGTGCTACAAAAGGGCCTACAGGACCACTTGGTGTATCGTATTGCACTGCAGCAATATCGTAGCTTCTTTGAGCTCCTTGAGGCGGTGGGTAACGCAAATTCCAAACAAAACGCTGATGCCCTTGTTTTGTTGATAATTTCTGTTCTGGGCGAGCCCAATACGTTGGGTGTCGCATGGTGGTAGAGTCTATTTCTTCAATTACATCGTCACTAGAAAAGGAGGCAACCAATTCATCTTTTTGATTGAGAATATTAAGCTGAACTTTATTAACAGTCTTTCCTAAATAATAATCAATTAGTGCACCATCAGGCGGATTTTGTCCAGTAGGTTCCTCTGGTGGCAATGGTGTATCAGTAAACACATTATGACGCACACGTATGGCATCACTTGGTTGGAATAAATAATTACTTTGTGATTGTAATTTTGTCAATTCACGTAATGGACTAAAATCATCTAAAATCCAAATAGAACGTCCATGTGTACCAATAACCAAATCATTTTCATGAATCACCAAATCACGAATCGAAGAGGCTGGCATATTTAGTCGTAGTGATTTCCATGAAGCTCCATCATCATTTGAAAAATAGACTTCACGCTCGGTTCCAGCAAAGAGTAACCCTTCTTGTTTGTGGTCTTCACGAACCACATTTACTGGCCCTGAAGGATTCATACCAGATACTATTTTCTCCCAAGTGTTACCAAAATCGTTAGTTTTATAAATATGTGGTTTCATATCGTCTTTTCTAATGGCATTGACGGCGATATAAGCAGTGCCTTTATTAAAATGGCTCGCATCAATTTGTGAAATTTTATCCCAAGATGTCAAAGCTGGAGGTGTTACATTTTTCCATGTTTCACCACCATTGGTAGTGATGTGAACTAAACCATCATCGGTACCTGCCCAAATAATGTTTTTATCAAGAGACGATGGTGCTAAAGCATACACAATAGCACGTTGTGGCATAGTTCTATGAGTATCTGTGGTATAGTTACCTACACTTTTGGGTACTTCGGGATTCTTTTTGGTTAAATCGGGACTAATTTGCTGCCAGTTTTGACCTCCATCTAAAGTTTTCCAAACCACATTAGTCCCAAAGAGTAACATGTTATCATCTAACGGATGGAACATAAGTGGCATAGTTCTAAGAAATCTTACTTCACCAGAACGTAATACTTCTGGCCCAACGAATTGATTTTGCCCTGTTCTTTTATCAAAACGCGTTACGCGACCACCATAAATAACATTGGGGTCTTTTGGGTCTGGTGCTACATAGGCATATTCGTCTGCACCAACTCCCATAAATTCCCTAAAGGAAATTTGACCTCCATTACTCCTACTTGCTATAGCTATGGCACCACTTTCTTGTTGACCTCCATAGACCCAATAAGGATATTGGTTATCGGTAGAAACATGGTATAACTGCGATGTAGGTTGATTATACCACGAACTCCATGTTTTTCCTCCATTTACAGTAATGACAGCTCCTTGGTCTGCAGAGAACAACCGAATGTCTGGTTGTAGTGGGTTAATCCACAAACGTTGATAATCATCACCTCCAGGTGCGCCTTTTATAGATGTCCACGTTTTTCCTGCATCATCTGAACGATACGAAGCTACATTAGCAATAAACACAACATTTTCGTTATTAGGATGTACTTGTATATCTCGTCCCAAAAGACGTCTGTTAGTATGCACCAAAGACCAACTTTCACCTGCATTGTCACTTCGGTAAATCCCTCCATTATTTCTTGCATTCACCATGGCGTACATTCGTTGTGAATTACTTAAAGACGTTGTAACCCATACTCTACCCAAACCATCTTCAGCTGTAGGCAATCCTTTAGTTATCTTATTCCAAGTTTCGCCACCATCCGTAGATTTGTATAAACCGCTGTTGTTGCCTGAAAATTTAGCATTTTCCCAAGGACCTTCTTGATGTTCCCACAGCGTGGCAAATACAATTTGCGAATTGTTTGGGTCAAGTTCAACTTGAATAGCTCCTGTTTGCGAATTGATATATAATGTTTTTTTCCATGTTTTTCCTCCATCCATAGATTTAAAAACACCACGAGTCGTATTTGTGCCATAAGGATGACCCATTCCTGCTACAAAAACGATGTCTGGATTGGTTGGATGTACTATAACGCGACCTACTTGTTGGACATCTTCCAAACCAATATGTTGCCAGCTTTTGCCACCATCAATTGATTTAAACATGCCATCACCTACAGATAAATCTGGTCGATGCATTCCTTCACCTGTACCTACATAAATAATATTTGGATGGCTAGGTGATACTGCCAAGTCTCCAATAGAACCTGTAGGCGCCTCATCAAAAATAGGATTCCATGTGCGACCATAATCGTCTGTTTTCCATACGCCACCATTATTTACTCCAATATAAAATACATTAGGTTGCGAAGGAACACCCACAGCACCTACTGTCCTTCCTGCACGGAAAGGCCCAATCATTCTATAGTTTAATTCTTGATATTGAGATGGATTGGTTTGTGAAAAAATTGGAGAAATAGCAAAAACAATTAAGAGGTAGCAAACAAGATTGCGCATAATTAAAAAGTATTTTGGTTGGTTCTTTAAAAATACAATTTTTTTGCTTGGTGCTATAAAACCTTATTCATTAGCTTTTTACCAAATCTTAATCCTCTCAGATTCTGGTTTGTAGTTTTTATCTCCTGGTTGTACATTAAATGCTTCGTAAAATGGTGTGAAATTCATTAATGGGCCGTTTACTCGCCAAATTGGTGGTGAATGTGAGTTTGTTTTAATGTAATTACGCAAATAAGCATCCCTTGTTTTAACACGCCATATTCTAGCAATCGACAAAAAGAAACGCTGGTCTGGAGTAAACCCTTGAATTTTAGTATTGCCCTGTCCTTGTTCTGTGAGTTTAAAAGCGTCATAAGCAATGGCAATACCTCCATTGTCTGCTGTGTTCTCCCCTACTGTTAAAGCACCTTTTAAATGCAGACTATCTAGAACTGTGAAAGAACTATACCTATCAATCATTTGCTGAGTTTTGGCTTTAAATTTTGTGTAATCGGCATCTGTCCACCAGTTTTTTACATTACCATCTTTATCATATTGTGCACCTTGGTCATCGAATGCATGTGTTAATTCGTGACCAATCACCATACCTATACCTCCGTAATTAACAGCATCATCTGCGGTAATATCAAAATATGGAAACTGCAATATGCCAGCAGGAAACACAATTTCATTTAAAGGCGGATTGTAATACGCTGTTACTGTAGATGGAGTTGTTCCCCATTCATCACGATTGGGTGCTTTGTTTAGTTTGGCTATATTATACTGATATGCATTTTGCTTTAAAGCAACGACATTTTCAAAATAAGCATCTCTTTTTATATCGGCATTATAGGTCCTCCAAACATCTGGATATCCAATTTTTTTGGTAATCGTATATAATTTCTCTTTGGCTTGTTCTTTTGTGACATCACTCATCCAATCCAATTGATTGATTCTGTTTTCAAAGGCCTTCTGCAAATTATTTACTAAATCTAATACGCGTTGTTTTGCGTCTTCATTAAAATAGCGTTTCACATATAATTGTCCAAGTGCAAAACCTAATTGTCTATCTACCTTTTGAACCATTAATTGAGCACGAGTTTTCTGTGTAGATTGACCATACAACACTTTCGCATACTCAAAATTTGCGTCTTCAAATGGTTTACTCAATATATCAGCATAGTTTGATAATGTTCTAGCTTTTAAATATGTTTTCCAATCTGAAACAGGCGTTGACACCAACATAGTGTTTAATGCTTCGTAATAATCTGGTTGCTTAATATCTACAGAATCGGCTTCTAAGTTTAATTGCGCTAATAGCTTAGTCCAACCTATATTAGACTGACTTTCATTTATATCTGCTACAGCCATTTTATTGTAGTTGGCTTTTACATTTCTACGTTCAATTCTTGTTTTGTGAGATTCTGCGATGGTCTTTTCAATAGTATATACAGTGTTTGCTTTCTTTTCAGTATCATCTTGATTAGATAATTTGAATAAGGTCGCTAAATATGTTTTATAAGCTTCTTGAATCGCTACAGTTGCGTCATCTGTTTTAAAATAATAATCTCTATCTGGCAAGCCCAAACCTGCTTGACCAAAATGCAGTATGTTAATTGTACTATTTTCGTTATCTGGAGACACATACATGCCTATAATTGACCCATTGCCTGAACTTAATTCGTCAGTTACAAAAGTCATTAATGAAGCAGCGTTGGTAATGGCATCAATTTTACTAAACGTTGGTTGAAGTGGCTCAAAACCACGATTGTTAATGCTTTCTGTATACATACCTGAAGCATAGAAGTCGCCGACCATTTGTTCGACACTTCCTTTTTCATGCGTTTCAGCAGACACTTCGGTTAAAATGTTTTCTAACAATTCTTTCTGCGGAATATTTAAAAAGCTATAAGAACCCACGCCAACTTGGTCATCGGCGATAACAGCATTATCCAACCACGTTTTGTTGACATGTTCGAAGAAGTTGTCTCCAGGTTTAATAGTTTCGGAAATACCATCAAAATCAATTTTACTCGTTGCTGAATTATCTTCAGTTTTACAAGCGGTCAATACTAACAGTAGTGACGAGAAATAAAGTGCTTTTTTCATGTGTTTAGTGTGTGTAAATTAAATAATCGCTAGGGATTAGGTACTTTCTAATTGCCTCCTTCCAAAACCTCAGGTCCCAAACGTTTTTTATCTAGATGGTCGATGCCTTTTGTCATCCAAAGTGGTGCTGGCGCATCCTTAAGATAATGGTCAAAATACTGCTTCATACGAATTTGAAAATCCTTTTGGTTGGCTTCTTTCCTTAAATGATGAGGTTCATCTGGATAAGATAGTAATATCACTTCTTTACCCAATCGTCTTGCTGTCGAATAAAACTCCAGTCCTTGTGTCCAATCTACAGCACCATCGGCAGTACCATGTAAAATAAGGAATGGTGTGTTGATGTTTTGTGCATGATGTATGGGTGATTGACTGCGATACAGCTCCATGTTTTCCCATGGGCTCACTCCCATTCTACCTTGTGACCATTCTAAAATAGGGCCATTTAAGTTTCCTGAACGTTTGTAGGCAATGTTATACATGCTTATTAAATTAGTTAATGGCGCTCCTGTAACCACAGTCGCAAACATATCTGTTTGAGTCACAATAAAAGAAGACTCATAGCCTCCCCAACTGTGTCCTTGTAAACCAATTCTGTCTGGGTCGGCATAACCGAGTTTTATGACTTCTTTTACTGCACTTGTAACATCATCTAAAGCCGACGACCCTGGTAAACCAACATCGAACACAATATCAGGCATTAACACCAAATAGCCATTGCTTGCATAAGTGGACATGTGTGGTCTGTCATCATAGGCTGGCATGGAATATTGGTGGTGACGTTGCGACATTTTTTCATAGAAATACACTACCATTGGATATTTTTTGCTTGAATCATAATCTGCAGGTAATGCTAATGTTCCTTGCAATTCATGTCCTCGACCATCGGTATAATCTACCAATACGCGTTTTCCCCATTTATAATTTGATTGCTGCGGATTGGCATTAGTCATTTTTTTAGGGTTTTTAAACGATAAGTCAGATACCCAATAATCTGGAAAATCCACAAAGGTCTGTTCTGTATAAATAACCTTGTCGGCATCTTTTGCTTTGGTGAGTCTTCCTATCATTTTATCTACATAACGCAATACTTTTGGTTTTTTTCCTTCTTTTACTTGATAGTAACCAGATTTCTTGGTTTTGTCGCCATAGGCAGAAAGCAGTAAAGGTTTTTTTAAATCAAAGGTTTTTGCCTCTGGATCTAATTGTACCAATCTAAAACGGATTTCACCTTGGTCTCCAATGCCTTTTGTAAGGTTTGCATATTCATCTGAATTGAGCTCAATAGTCCACAAATCATATTCGTGGTTTAAGATTAATGTTTCCCCTTCTTTAGACCATCCAGCAACACCGTAGGTAGGTTTTTCAACAGGTTTGTCATTATCTAGGTTCTCAAAGCTAACACCTGTACGTTTTGTTAGGTTAGTTATGTTTCCTTTATTAAAATTATAGCCCATAACCACAGCATCTCTAGAGAAAAGTGTCCATTCGCCATTTGGGGACATGCCCATGTTTCGGTATACTTTTTTTGCAATTAATTTTTTTGCACCTGTACGTGTATTAATGCTATATAAATCGGTGTAACCTCCTGGGAGATTTACGTCTTTTCGGTAGAGCGTATCAACACGTCCTACAGCCCAAATATTCTTTTGATTTGTGTTTACAGAAGGCATATCGTCATTTTCCAATTGGAAAAATGTCTTAGTATCCAAATTTAAAACAGATGCAAAGGTTGCTTTTTTATCTCTTCCTGCTTGCACGATTTGTCTGGATTGTACACGTTCATCTTTCCAGTGCCATACATCGACATTGGCTTTAAGTTCATCATCCTTTTTTAATTCGGTTTGTTGTTCTTTTATGCCAAAGAATAGTTGTGTGTTGGCTTCATTCCATGTAAGACTACTGTACTCGCTAATCACCATATCTTTTGGAAATTTTGCGTCTCCTTCTGATGAATATGTTGATTGTGTTCCTGAGGTGGTCATACCTTGAGTAAGGTTTGAAGCCCAAAATAAGGTGTTTTTGCGTTCAACTTTATCTTCTTCATTAGTGCCAAATAACACGGCAATTTTATTCCCTTTTTTGTTCCATGTCATTTGAGTATAAGTGTAAGCTCCAGTATGTAAAGGCCATGTACGCAAGTTGATAAGGTCAATGACATAAAGACCGTTACCATTATCGCCATCGGCATCCACTAGGTACGAAAATAGTGTGCCTTCTTTATTAAAAGCATAGTTCGATACATTACCAATATTGAGAGTTTTATTATTTGTTAAATCCTTTAGCAATACATCACTTCCTTTATGCTTTGCTTTTTTATCATTTGGATTTTTATGAATAGCAATAAACTTTGAGGTTTTTGAAAAGCTGTAATTCTTAACGTTTTCAACTTCAGAAATTTCATTAGATGCTAGATTTACAATTTGCAAATCACTTAATACAGGTTTTTTATCTTTTTTAAGTTTCTCTTGCTTTTCTTTTATTGGGTCTGTGAGATAAGCCAACCATTTGTTGTTAGCCGAAAAATCAACTCGTTTGCCGTTAATTGCTGTGTGCAAAGTATCTCCATTAACTTTACGAATGTGTAGTGTGGCATCACCTTCATTTGGCGTATATGCATACGTCATCCAGTTGCCATCAGGTGAAATGGCTGTGTTTATTATTCGGTTCCATTGTGCATAATCTTCAAGAGTTAAAGGCTTTTGTGCTTGACTGAAACTTATCTGACTACATAATAAAAACGTAAGAAATGTGAAAAAATAACGAGGGTTGAAAATGGATTTCATAATTGGTTGGTTAGATGAATTAATTTTATGATTTCCCAATATACAGTTTATTCCCAATATGTCGAATTTTTTGTGGTTCTATAAAACGCCTTATTTATAAATTTCTCCCTTAAATGCAAGCATTGTTTTTGTAGTACTTATATCTTCCTTAGAAACACATTCTCCATAATCCATATAGTTTTTAGATTCGGTGATTATGCTTTTGGCTTCAATATCAAAATAGCCGTTTGTTATACTTTCCAATGGAAATAAAACAAGCTGTTTAGCTTGCTCCCGAATTTTAAAAATAGCGAAAGAAGTTCGTTTTCATAAGAGTTAGTACGTGTTCCACTGTAACGATGCACACGTATACCAAAAACTTGCAGGGTATTAATGGGCTATTTTTTATTATCAATGTTTTTCAAAAGTACTTTAATAGCTTCAATTTCTTCTTGTTGTTTTTTAAGCTGCGTTTCTAAACCTTCAATTTTAGAGTTTTGCTTTACTAATAATTCTTGTTGCTCTTTTACAGCATTAATAAGTGCATAGGTAAATTTATTAGGATTTACTTCCAGAAAGCGCTCTTTTTTTAATGAAATTTCGCGCACCATATCTGGTGCAATCTTTTGCAAATCTTGTGCAATTACGCCTTGGTAAACACGATTACCTATGACTTGTTTTCCACCAAAAAGCATTTTCATCTTGTCATTATAAGAGAAATTAATTGGTCTGACATTCATAATAAGTTCTAAACCTTCTTTGTAGTCATTCACATCTTTTTTTAAACGTGCATCAGAAAATACTGCCCAAGTCCCGCCTCCTGGTTTGTTGGCTGTACCATTTACTGATAATGTAGCTGTTGGTGCATTGGTGCCAATACCTACAGCATCATTGGTGCCATCTACAAATAGCATATTTGGTTGGTTAAAGCTGCTCACAATTAGGCCACCGTTGTTTTGTATTTCAACAGGACCATAAATTGCATTTATAATTCTTCCAGATCCTGTACCTCCAATACTATACGACTGATTTAAAGAATAAACCGCATTACTTACATTAACATCTTGAAAACTCACTACACCAGATCCGTTAGTGGTCAATACTTGGTTAGCAGTTCCATCTGTAAGTGGTAAATCATAGGCATCATTAATGTTTATACGACCATTCTTAAAAACAGTAAGTGCGTTGCTTCTCTGAGATGCACTATGTCCATTACCAACAACAAAAACTCTGTCATTCACATCAAACCCTGTACCAGCTACCCCAGGTGTATAATTGGTATTAAACATTCCAATAGCAGTCTCATAAGATGATGGTGCTACAGTATTATAACCGAACGCGGTTGAAGTAACTCCAGATGCTACTGTATTAAATCCAAAAGCAGTGGCATTACCACCAGAAGCTTCAGTTAATCCACCAAAAGCTGTTGAATTGTTTGCTGAAGCCTCAGTATCTATACCAAAAGCGGTAGCTCTCTCACCTGATGCATTCGTGTTTGTACCAAAGGCTATTGATGCAAGACCAGAAGCAGATGATTGATAACCAAAAGCAGTAGCATATGTTCCAGAAGCCGAAGTAAACGATCCAAAAGCTGTAGTTGTAGTTTCTGATGCTGTTGATTGATAACCAAATGCCACCGAATGCGGCCCAGATGCCGTTGTACTATATCCAAAAGCAGTTGAGCTCTGACCTGATGCTATAGTTCCAGCACCAAAAGCGGTTGATTGATTCCCTATAGCATTTGTAAAATCGCCAAAAGCAGTTGATGAGAGTCCAGATGCTAAAGTATTTACTCCAAAAGCAGTTGAAAAAAGACCAGTATTAATAACATCCCACTCATCACCTACATATGGAGGAATATCCCATACTGTGCCTGCTCTAAAAGCTGACATTAGTGGATTAAAAAACATCCGTGTGCCAGCTCCTGTTATTTCTGTGTCAATAGGATTACCATAAAACACGTCTCCTGTCACTAAAAAACCGTCTGTTCCATTAATTCTTACAGCGCCATTTGTAGCGTTAATGTTTTTACCTAATCCATTACCACCTTGGTCGTAAGCTTGGTCTAGGGTATTACCTCCACCTCCAGTAGCTGTTAAAGACACCCAAGAGGTATTGGTATTATCCCAATAGTAAAACCCTTTATTGGGTGCGCCATTGCCAGTGGCAAACAGTAACATACCATCTTGGTTTGTGGTTGGGTTAACCGAAGGAAAATTATCTACTTTAGGAATTAAAATCCCATCATTTTGCCCAGGGTTTACTTGGTTAGATGACCTAACATCTAAAACAGCATTGGGGTTTGTAGTATTAATACCTACCTGAGCATATGATATAAGGCAAAACAAAAACAAAAAAGAACATATTAGAGGGTTCTTAAGTTTTCTAAGGTTAAACATTTTAAAATATGGTCTTTTCATAGTAGCTTTGACTAATTTTTAATGTAAAACCACTTAAAGTTTAAAAACTATAAGTGGTTTTATTATAGTTACTTTAAAAATCAGTGAATGCTCTAACTGCTCTTGCAAAGTATGAATTACCATTTTTCCCGCTTCCTCCAACTGTGCCAGTTGTTAGATTAACAAGTTTCGCTGCAGTAGTGTTTATTTCGGTAGAACTCCAATGAAATTGATAAGTTACTTGCCCTCCATTTGCAGTAATAGCAGCATTAACTGTACTTATATTTGTGTATATTTCAATTAATTCATCTTCACTAGGTAAAAACCAATCATCATATCCATTCAAGTTTAAATTAGAAACAGCTTCTATTACGCTTCCTGGAGCTGCACATCCTGAAGCAACAATTGCATCAGTATTTGTGCTACCAGTACCAATTGCTGTACCTGTTGCTCCTGTAGTGGTACCTGAACAACCCCATGTTCCTGAAATAAATGTATTGCTAACAGCACAAACTAAACCTGCACTATTATTGCTTGCAGGGTCTATCCAAAAAATAACACCTCCATAACTATAATCACCAACCTCATTGATATTATTGAGGCTAATTGTTGCAGTAGCAGTTCTCGTAAATCTTCCATTGTCCGCCCAAATATTTGCTGTAATTGTAGGGTTTGTTTCAAAATCAAACAAAGTAGCATCAGCTACAGTTAATTCACCTGTAACAGTATTTATACTTAAAGCTCCAGTTGGTGATTGAGTTGTCATTCCAAAAGCTACAGTTCCATCTCCAACGGCTTGAACTGTACCAATAACATCTCCATTGGTAGGATTTTCATCTATATTCCCAGTAAAATCCTCTATACTTAATTCAATTACATTAGTCAAGTCTATAGTTGCTACTGCGGTTTCAGTACTTACCGAATTATCAACCGTAATATCTGCTGTGATTGTAGGATTTGTTTCAAAATCAAATAAAGTTGCATCTGCTACAGTTAATTCTCCTGTGGTTGCATTTATACTCAACGCACCTGATGGTGTTTGCGAATTTATACTAAAAACTAAAGTACCATCTCCTGTAGCTTGAACAGTACCAATAACATCGCCATTAGTTGGGTTTTCACCGATGGTTTCAGAAAAATCATCGATACTCAGTTCATTAATGTTACTAAGATTAATAGTAGCTATTAGAGATTCCGTTTTTTCAGAATTTGAAACCGTTATGTTTGCTGTAATTACAGGGTTGGTTTCAAAATCAAACAACGTAGCATCCGCAACAGTTAATTCTCCTGTGGTGTTGTTGATATTTAAAGCACCAGTTGGTGTTTGTGATGTGATACTAAAACTCAAGGTGCCGTTACCTTCGGCTTCTACAGTACCAACAATGTCGCCATTAGTTGGGTTTTCAGTAAAAGTTATAGTAACATCTTGTGTGGTTATTTTATAATTTACTTCGTCGTCTTTACTGCAACCATAAGTTGTTACGAGTAAAGCTAATGCGAATAGACGGACTAATTTAAGTGCATTTTTCATAGTATTGGGTTTTTAAATTGTTTAATATTTATTAATAGTTCATTTTTCTTAATTCTCCACTTAGGCTGTAATAAAAGCGGAATGTTGTACCACCATTTTCTGGCTCAAGCATCACTATATATTCTGCTTTAGATATATCTCCATTTTTTGGAAATTTTATAAATGCCATATCTAATGCTGGGTTTTCAATGTTTTTTTCGGCAGTTAATTGCTTGCTTGATTTTTCAACCAACTCTCCAAGTTTGGTTAAATTTATCTTGTCGTTTAATTGATACATATAGTCTGCTGCTTTGGTGCCGTTGGGAACTTCAAGCGTTATTTCGGAGTTTTGTTTCCAAGAATTTTGCATTAAATTCCATTGTCCCATTTTTAATGATTCTGGGTCATCGGTAACGGTTACACCAATGATATTTCCAACATTTTCATTATAAGAAATGGCAACATCAGTATATTATGCATCAGCACCAAACTTGCTTTTAATCTCGCTTTCAATAACTGTAAAGCCTTCGGCATCTGCTTTTTCATTGCTTGCTCCACCTCCGCAGAACATGAGGGTTACAATTGTTAGTAGCATCATGATTTTATAAAATTTCATATAAGTTGTATTTAGTTGTGGTTAAATAAAAATTGGGTTTATTGTTTTATAAATTTTACTGCTGGCTTATTTTTTAACTTTAGAAAGTAAAGTCCGACAGACAAATTTTTAATATCAATATATTGGGAGCTGGAAATTTTTCCATTCTTGACTTCGCTTCCCAAATGATTGAATACTTTATATGCAGTAACATTTTCTAATCCAGAAATTGTTAATAAAGAAGCTGAAGGATTTGGGTAAACGCTGATTTTAGTTTTGAGTGATTTTTCATGAGTACTTAAGTTTTGGGATTTATACGGCTTAGTCATTAAACACTTGAAACCAAATGATTAATGTGTTAATTGCGATATAAAACTATGTAGTACTAGTGAAGTAAGAAATAGGGAAACTATTTCCGATAGTGATTAATAAATATGTGTAATATTTGAAAGGGTATTCGTAACAGCCTGAAACTTAGCTTTTACTCCATTTTAAAAAGGTGGACACAAAATGTTCTTTTTTACGAGAAGAAACAGGGATTTTTTTGCCATTTTTTAAATGAATAGCACCAGATTTCTCGTATTTATCTATAAACTTTAGGTTTACTATATACGATTGGTGTGGGCGCACAAAATTGGAAGCAGTTAATTGTTCTTCAAACTCTTTTAAGGTTTTAGATACGACGTATTTTTTACCATCATTGCAGTAAAATGTGGTGTAGCCTTTATCGGATTCGCAAAACAATAATTCGTTTAAATTTATGACTTGAAAACTATCATGTAGCGATAGTATTAAATTAGTATCGTCGTTATTCCAAATTTGTTTTACAGTTTTAATTTGCTGTTGTTGTTCGGCTAATGGTAGCAGCTTCACTTTTTTTAGAGCAGCAGTAAGTTCGTCAATATCTACGGGTTTTAAAATATAATCTACCGCACCACTTTTTAAGGCTTTTAAGGCATATTCTTCGTAAGCTGTGATAAAAATGACTTTAAAATCCAAGTGTTCTACTTGCTCTAAAAACTCAAAGGCATTACCATCGGTAAGGTTGATGTCTAAAAAAATCAATTCTGGTTTGCAGGCATTTGTCACGACTAATGCATCTTTTACTGAGGCGCACTCGCCTATGACTTCTACTTTTGTATCTATTGTTTGCAGTATATTAACCAAGCCTTTTCTAATATAGGCTTTGTCTTCAACCAGTAATGTTTTCATTATACAATAATTTTATGAGGAATTACCAATGTAACTATGGTGCCTTGTTCGTTGTAACGTTTTCTATCTTCAATAACTACCGACCCTTCCATTTTTAAATCTTTTGATAATATTTTAAGTCTTTCAGATGTAATTGCAGTAGATAACGATTTTTTATTGCCATTCTTGTTACCATTTTGTGACTCATAGCCTATACCATTATCAGTTATCGTGCAAGTTAATTTTTTGTTTTCATACGTTAAACGAATATCAATTTTCATGTGTTCCGTTTTATTTACAAATGCATGTTCTATAGCATTTTCAACAAATGGCTGAATGAGCATTGGTGGGACTTCAAACGAAGGCACATCTATAGTTTCTTCAACTAAAATAGTATGTTCATAAGCATCGTTTTCAAGGTTTTGCAACGCTAGGTAATTTTGTATGGCTTTTAATTCTTGTGATAATGAAACTGTTTTGCCCCTTGAATTTTCTAAAATAATACGCAATAGTTTTGAGAATTTTGACAGGTATGATAAAGATTTTTCCTCTTCCTTATTCAGTATCATACCTTGCAGTACAGATAATGAATTAAAGATAAAATGTGGCGTCATTTGAGAACGTAATAGTTTTTGTTCTATCACAACATTTTGAGTTGTTGTTTTAGCATGTCGCAATTTTAAAGAAAAAATAGTAATTCCTAAAACCAAGGCTATTCCTAAAAAAGTAATGACACCTAAAAGAAGGTTACGTTGTGTTTTTTCTAAATTTTTAGTAGTTGTGGTTATTGTTTTTGTGAGTTGCAATTCTTTAATACTTGCAGAGTCTAATGCTTGTTTGTATTTATACTCATACTCTAATTGAGCAATTTTTTCAATATTTTCTTTATTGAAAAGGCTGTCATTTAGTATCTTAAATTGCTGGTGGTTTTCGAGTGCGCTCTTATAGTTGCCTGTAGTTCTATAAATCTTGGAAAGAATTTCTGAAGCATTTTTTTGACAATTCAAAAAACCAGATTTTTTGGAAATCTCCTTTGCTTTAAGCGCATTGTCCAGAGCATTTTTATATTCTTTTTGTTTTGCAAATGTTCTCGCCAATCCAATATATACCTCACATAACACTCTCTTGTTTCCAATTTCTATACTGACTTTCTTCGCCTCTAAGAAGTATCGATTTGCTGTGCTGTAATCTTTTAATGCCAAATAAATCTCACCAATATTATTTAGAATATGTGGAATTCCACTTTTTGCACCAATTTGTTTGTTTATACGTAGCGCCTCAACATAATTATCGAGAGCACGTTCGTTATCTCCATTTTCTTCGTATACGACGCCAATATCATTCAATATTGAAGAAACTCCTTTTTTATTATCAATTCGCCTATCTATTTCTAAGGCCTTTTCATAGTGTTTCATTGCCTTATCGTAGTGTTTTTGAGTCTTATATATCCAAGCAATATTGGTCAAGTGATTGGCAATACCTAAACTATCGCCAAGCTTTTCATTAATGTACAAAGATTCTTTGAAGTGCTCTTGGGCAAGTGGGTAATTCCCTTGATCTAAGTAAATAGTACCCAAATTATTTAAACTATAAGCAATTCGCTGTTCATTTTCATTAACTTTAGCAATAGAAAGTGCTTTATTTAAAGGTGGGATGGCTTTATCAAATTCCCCTAAATCCGAAAATGAGCTTCCCAAATTTATTAGACTAGCAGCTAGGTTATTACTTCCTATTTCCTCTTCAATCTTAATTGATTTATTGAAGTATGATATTGCTTTTCTAAACTCTCCTTTATTTTTATAAGCTATACCTATGGCATTGTAACAGCTGGCTATCCCCTTTTTGAGATCCATATTTTCGTACAAATTCAATGCTTCATCATAGTAATCAAGTGCTCGGTCAAAATTTGATTGCACTGCCTCGGTTATACCTCTTATGTAAATGCTCCTCGCTTTGCCTTTATTAAAATGGATAACTTCAGCTAGTCCATCCGCTTCATCTAAATATTCAAGGGTTTTTGGCATATCTCTACTGAAATGAGAAAAAGCCAATGCATTTAAGATGTTCACTTTTGTTGTATCCTTTTCTTTGTGATTCCGTAATTCAATTTTAAGGCTATCTATTTTAGTGTTTTGCGATAACCCAGAAGAAGTAAAAAGTAGGAAAAATAACAGAATTAGTGTATTTAAACTGATGATTTTCATATAAGGTGTTACTGTGCTTTTAGCTAAATAACAATTTTATTATAAATAGTGGAAAAATATGTTAAGATTTAAAATGCAACCCATAACAAAGCGTCAATATAAACTAATGTAGCTTGAGAAGATGCATTATGGTGTAGAAAATTTTTTTTTGGAAGGTTTCAAGTAATAAACGTAGCTAGCAACTTAATATTCGTTGTGAATTATTGAATTTTAATACTATTTAGTTTAGACGAGTATTATAAAGCGCTCATTTTGCGTCTTATTTTTATTGGCATAGTACCTTCTATTTGTTTTTCAGAAATTAAGATTAAATATCCTCCTCCTCCAGCTCCTGCTAACTTCCAAGCAAGAGCATGATTTTTGTAACTATCTATTACTTGGGTGATTTTTGGATTTATCATTGCTGGAAACATTTTTGTTTGCGCATTGAAAGAGTCTAAAAATGCGTTTGCAAATTTTATTAGGTCCATTTCTTTAATAGCCTCCCATACTCTATTTGATGATTGAGAAAGAAATTCAACATTTTTTCTATTTATATGTGTTTCTTTGAGCAAATCAAGATTATCCTCTCTTGGCCAAAGTAGTACCATACTGATATGTTTTTCGAGCCAACTCAAAATAATTTCACTCTGTATCTCTTCAAATTTAAGTGGCCAATAGTCTTTGTTGTAATAATGCCTTACCAACCCAGGCATACAGATTCCTATTGCATCTTGAGCTCCAGATATAAGCTTTGAACCTGGAGTATTTTCATACTTAAAAAGAATTTCTGCAAGTTTTTCGGGCTTTTCAATGGGCAAACTATGAGGCCATATTTTTTTTGCAGCATTTCTAGTTGATGTTGACATGCCACAGCGTTCAAAATATTCGAATATAGGTTCTAATGACAAGGTTATTGCCCAACCAGGATAGTGCTTTGATACGTATGGTTGGTCTATCCAAGTACCTGCCAAATCTATTCGGTATGGCAACCTGCATATATTTGATGAGCGAATGCTTGTTGTGGACCTTTCTGGCAAGCCAGCATCTGGGATACGTTCTAAAACATGCAATTCTATATTTAATTCCTTACAGAGGTTTGCTTTGACTGAAGAATATCCTTCTTCGTTTACTACAAAATAGTTTGGTCTTAATTTTCGTAATTCTTCTTCAAAATCCAATATTCCCGACCCACTATTGACAAATGCAGTATTAACATATTTAATAGCACTTACCATGTACAATCGTTCAAGTTCTGAGTTAATTGTATCTCTTCCTTTTAACTCTTTAATTGTGGTGTCCGAGCCAAGTCCAACATACAAATCACCAAATGCAGATGCTTCTTTAAAAAAGGCAATATGCCCACTATGTAGTAAATCAAAACAACCTGAGACAAATACTTTTTTACTCATTTTTTAATTATATTTCTATTTTTTATGAGATAATAATTGCTTATTAGCAGTGTAACCATAGACCATAACAACACAAAAACTAATTAGGGGTAATGCAAAAGACGCATTTACAGCTGGTAAAAAACCAACACTACCTAAGTCTATAATTGCACCTTGTAAAGGAGGCATTAATGCACCACCAACTATAGCCATTACCAAAAAAGCAGACCCCATAGTTATATCATCACCTACATTTTCTAAGGCAATACCATAAATAGTTGGGAACATTAACGACATAAATGCTGATGCTGCTACAAGAAAATATAAACCAATGATACTTTGGGCAAATATGGTACCAAGCATCATAAGAATACCTCCAAAAGCAAAGAGCATTAGAAGTTTACGTGCATTTATATATTTCATTAAAAAAGTACAAACAAATCTACTCACTAGAAACAAACTCATTGCTACTATATTATAATTTTGTGCGGTGGCTTTATCTAGACCTAAGTTTTCTGCATATTGAATTATAAAAGTCCAACACATAATTTGTGCTGCTACATAAAATATTTGTGAAATTACTCCTGTTCGATATAAGCGATTTTTAAATAATCTTTTTATAGAAGTTTTGGTATCTACTTTTTTGGTTGATGAGGGTTGTGGCATTTTTACCAATGCAATAACAATTAAGAGAAAAATAACTACAAGACCTAGAGCTACATAAGGATTTCTAATAATCATTAAGTCATTAGACCTAATTGTAGCTTTTGTAGCTTCGTCTAATGAAGAAAACACCAGTTCTCCTAACGCATTACGCTGCTTATCAGATTCTAACGAAGCCAATATTACTTTAGAAGCGACAAACATACCAATTAAGGATCCCATTGGATTAAATGCTTGTGCAAGGTTTAAGCGTTGTGTTGCCGTTTCTTTTGAGCCAAGAGACAAAATAAATGGATTAGCAGTAGTTTCTAAAAAAGCTAAACCAAAAGTTAGTATATACAATGATCCTAGAAAAAATTCAAACCCCTGAAACTGAGCTGCTGGCCAAAATAACAAAGCACCTACAGCATAAAGTGCCAAACCTAATAATATGCCTTTTTTGTATGAATACTTCTGAATAAACAATGCAGCTGGAATAGCCATAGTTGCATAACCACCATAAAATGCAAACTGAATTAGCGAAGCCTTAAAGTTTGTAATTTCCATAATAGTCTTAAAAGCAGCTACCATAGGATTGGTTATGTCATTGGCAAATCCCCACAATGCAAATAAACTGGTTATTAACAAAAATGGAAGAAGATATTTTTTGTCTACAACTTTTGGTTTGTTGCTCATAGATTATTTATGTAACAATGATTAATGACTAATAACACCTTTTTTTAATATGATATTCCCGTATTTTACAGTATCTCCAGTCATCACTATAGCAAAAGCTTTTCTCGCTCTTTCATAAAACTCTAACCTATCACATTTTTCAATGGTAGGAATAGAAGTACAAAAAGGAATTATACTATTTAAATAGTTTTTTTCAACGTCTACATTAACCATATCTCCCTCTACTTCTTTCATCATGATTAATGGCGATTTTACATACGAATCTAATTCAAACAAAGGCATAATTGCAGTTAGCAAATCATTTATTTTTATGCCATCTGCACGTATAATGGTTTTGTTATGGCTCTCACCCGGAAAATGTGCGTCTGCAAGCAAAATTTCATCGCCATGTCCCATACTGGATAATATTTTTAGTAAATCGGGACTTATTAATGGAGATATTCCTTTTAACATATATGTTTTTTAGCTAGGTGAAAATTTCAATAAATTAAAGAAATAAATATAAAACATTATAATTAATATCATGCTCGTATTCAATTTTCAATGATTAAAACTATTATAATTGCTTATCACGAGGCTAATTGTAACATTTTTTAGTCCATTAGTTTAGATTAAAAAACCTTTCCATGCAATATCTCATTAATACAACCAACCATAATGCAAAGTAATTGCTTTTCTAAATATTTATAAAGTAGCTAAGTTCTAGCTATTCATTTCAACCGATAAATATTGACTCAACATCTTTTTGTCGAATTAACAATGTGGTTAATCAAATAAAATTTGAAGACTTCTAAACATGGTATAAATTGATAATAGATTTACAACCCAAAACCTATAAATAAATTCTTTTGATTATGGACGCAAACCTATCATTATTCAACCAAATAAACAGTTTATCGTATTGGTTTCTAGTAGAGAGCAATTATAAAAGTTCATTAGCTCTTGATGCTGAAAAAGACACCTTTTTTATCAAGATTAAAAAGGGAAAGCATAACTTATATGCTTACCAAATTGCTCATTTTAGTAAGAAAAATAAACGATTTTTACATTTTGAGCTAGCAGCTGTAGTAAACAGTTTATTGCATATTAAAGAAACTGCTATGCGTAAACGATTTGAAAGTGCATAACTAAAAAGTTACTTTACTAAGGTTACTTTAACAGCATTCATACCTTTCATACCTTTTTCCAGCTCGAAAGAGACTTTGTTGCCTTCGGTAATTTCGTCTACTAAACCACTAACGTGACAAAAATATTTTTCTTGATTTTCACTATCGACTATAAAACCAAATCCTTTGGAGGTATCAAAAAAGGATACTGTTCCGTTTCTAACTGGGTCTATTTCTTCCCTGTCACTCTCTAAGGTTTTAGGAATACTAATTTCTATGTTTTTGGCTTTTACTTTAATTTTTTTGGAAGGGTCTGGAGGTGTATCGGTTAAATTGCCATTATGGTCAACGTAGGCAAACTCAATGCCTTTTTTTCCGCTTTCTTCTTTTTCAAGTTTACGGGCTTCCATTTTCTTTCTTTTATCTTCGCGTTTTTTTAAACGCTTTTTTTCTTTTTCACTTTTGTTAAATGTTTGTTGCGATTTTGCCATTCGTATATTTAAAATATAATATTGTAATTACTCAAATATATCTTTTACACTTGACTATTGCAAGGAAATATTGCAAACATCTAGATATTGTGCATAAAAAAGCCCATCTAAAAAAATAGATGGGCTCTGTGACATAGTTAAGCGTATATGTTATAAAACTTTTACGTTTACTGCATTCAATCCTTTTTTTCCTTCTGTTAAATCGAATTCAACTTCATCGCCTTCACGAATCTCGTCAATTAATCCAGAAATGTGCACAAAGTGCTCTTTGTTTGAACCTTCTTCAGTAATGAATCCAAAACCTTTGGTGTCATTGAAGAATTTTACTGTTCCTTTACTCATTTTAATATATTTAATAATTACTATTTAGTAAGCAAAGATAGTGCCATTAAGCTTATAAAACTATTTTTTTATGAAAAGTTTGAAAATAGTTGCCTTAAAATCGTAAATAATTTGTAAGAAACACTACGTCATTCTTTACTTTTTACTAAATTCGCACACCTTCAATCAAATCTGCATCGTTCTTCTTACTGATTATTTTATTTTTAAATGAAGTTAATAATCTGTTTACTTTTTATTTTTTTCTTGCCTTTTCAAGGGTTTGCTCAATCTAGCACAAAATTTTCTTATGCAAAACCACTTCCCTATTCATTAGTTATAAATGATTCGTTAGAAGTTAAAGAAGAAAAAAAGCCGGTTGATTTAATAGATATAAAGAGTAACCATTGGGATACTTTAAAATTCAATCCTTATAAAGATGAGCTTGTTAAATTTCCTATTCAACTAAAATTTAAAGATAGTATATACCGCACACCAGTTCTTGACAGTATGGTCATTACATCAAGATTTGGATGGAGACATAGAAGAGCGCATAAAGGTATTGATATTGACTTAGTTACTGGTGACGACGTTGTGTCTATTCTAGATGGTGTTGTGCGATTTGCTCGTTACAATTCTGGGCACGGCAAAACAGTTATTGTTAGGCACTACAACGGATTAGAGACTGTATATGCGCATTTATCGTCCTATGCTGTTAAGGTGAATGATTCGGTGAGGAGAGGACAAATTCTTGGAAAAGGTGGTACTACTGGAAATGCACGTGGCAGTCATTTGCATTTAGTTGTTAATTATAAAGGCATTGCTATTAATCCAGAATATGTATTTGCTTTTGATGATTCAAATAAAATTAGATCAAAAGAATTATGGGTTACCCAACGTTGGACTGCTCCATACTTTCATAGTTCCAAGCGTAAAACCAAAATGGAATTATTAACAACAAAAGATGAAGCTATTGCTAGTTTAACAAAAGAAAAGCAGATTTATGTTGTAAAACGGGGTGATACATTATCGCATATTTCACGAAAAAACAATGTATCGATTAGGGCGATTTGTGTTGCAAACAATATAAAAAGCACAACAGTTCTTAAAATTGGGCAAAAGTTAATTCTTGAAATGTAGTTCTTACCATTTTCTGAATCTAGAAAGTATTTTCAATGTCTTTTTTGTATTTATAAAATAGACGCCTGTTAACAAAACAATGGCGGCAATAATAGATTGTAAAGTAATCTGCTCGTCTAAAAAATACCATCCCAAAAACAGAGCAACTATAGGATTTACATAGGTAGAAGTCGCCACTTTCTCAGGCGACACAATTTTAAGCAAATAGTTAAAAGCAGTAAAGGCTACAATGCTTCCAAGCAATATTAACAACAGCATCGAAATTTGCACTTCACTACTCCAAGTGGTTGGTAACGACCAATTTTCGCCTAACAAAAAACTAACTACTAAAAGCATGATTCCTCCAGTAAACATTTGATATCCTGTATTAATAAAAAAGTTTTTAGGCAAGTCTGCTTTTGCAACAAATAAACTTCCATAAGCCCAACTTAGCATACAGGCAAATATCATGAGCATTCCAATAATGGAATTTTCCTGACTTATAACTTGCTTTTGACTTACTAACAGATATATACCAATAAAACCTAAAATCACACCAACAAAAGACATTAACTGTATTTTCTTCCCTTGATGTATGCGCATCAATAAAAGGATTACTAATGGCTGTGCCGAAATTTCTAACGCAGCAAAACCGCTATCCACATATTTTAAAGCCCAAACAATAATGCCATTGCCAAACGTTAAAAACAAAAAACCAGCAATTGCTGTATTAATTAATTGGCGCTTAGTAATTTTAGTAGAAAACCCTAATACTTTGGCTATGACAAATATAAGTGTACCAGCGGTTGTAAACCGTATGGAAGCCAACATAAAAGGTGGTAATTCTCCAACTGCTATTTTATTAAATAAATACGTAGAACCCCAAACAACATAAATCGAAAAAAATGCTAATACTATTAATAGCGTATTGTTTGGTTTTTGCATCTATTCGCTTGCCTTGGCTTCTTGTTTTAATTTATTGAATTGAACAACCAATTCTTCATATCTATTTTTTGCTTCTTCACCTGGTAGTTGGTCTGCCCTACTAATCATATTTAATAAGTATGACATTTGCGATAGCATCATTTGCTGCGGATAAGCGCCCTTCTTTTCATTTTGCAATTGCTTTAAAGCATTATTAATTTTTTCTAATCGAGCAACTTTTGCCTTTGCTTTCTTCTTTTTTAATGATTTTGCTTCTTTTTCAAGACTTGCTTCAAGTTTTCTTGCGTCGGAAAGTAAACTCATTACCTTATTCTGCATCGCAATTTGCTCATTGATATTGGCAACAGTAATACCTTCGTCCTTTACTCTTGGGTCCATAATAATCTCAAAATTTTGCTCAAAAGACTGTTCACCTACTGTCAATCTTGCTGTATAATTACCTGGAGCTACCATTGGTCCTCCTTTGTAACGTCGGCTCTTGCTTTTGTTCCATGCGCCTTTTTGTCTTAAATCCCAGTCAAAACGATGGAATCCTGGTTTTCCAACTAACTTTTTATCTACATACCTAAATATTTGACTTAGGTTCATATCTTCAACTTCTTTTACCGTAGATTTTAGTTTTGTACTATCACTTAAAATAGTGCTAACAACGTTTTTATTGGCATCCAAAATTTCCAATTGCACGCCTCCTTTTGTGCCTTTAGGAATGTAATAATCAATAATTACACTTGTACGTGGATACCTTGGGAAAGAACTACGTGCACTTGGATATCTATAGCGAACGGTATTATCTGGTTTGAACAAATGCGGTGTTTTTGCTAGATTGTTAGCTTCTGGTTGTCTTAACGATGTGATATTATCTAGAATCCAAAAACCTCTTCCCATGGTACTTAATACAAGGTCACCTCTAAATACTTTTAAATCTGTAATTGGTGTTACTGGCAAATTTTGCTGAAACTTCTTCCAAGACTTTCCATCGTTAAACGATACAAACATTCCAAACTCAGTTCCAGCGTATAATAACCCTTCACGAACTGGGTCTTCACGCATCACTCGCGCTGTAAAATCTGCTGGAATGCCGTTTTTATCTGTAGTTAATAACTCCCAACTTTTACCATAATCATCCGTTTTGTAAATGTAAGGTTTTGCATCACCCAATAAATGTCTATCTACTGCTATATAAGCTTTAGCTGGATTAAATTGTGATGGCTCAACCGATTCTACCCTTCCTCCTTTTGGTAATTTTTTAGGTGTGACGTTGTTCCAAGTTTTACCACCATCTCTAGTGACTGACACAACTCCATCGTTGGAACCTGTCCAAATCAATCCTTCTACTAATTTTGATTCCCTTATAGAATATAAAGTACTGTAGTATTCTTCACCTGTAATGTCTCTTGTAATTGGACTTCCTGAAATGACTTGCTTATCATCTTCAAAAGCAGTTAAATCTGGTGAAATAGTTTCCCAAATAAGACCATCGGTTACTGTTTTATGTAAATATTGTGACCCATGATATACCACATCTGGATTATGTGGTGATACATGAATTGGTGCTACACGCTGGAACCTGTATTTTAAATCCTTAGGGTTATGTCCATAAATATTTGATGCGCCTACGTAATAGCCTCGTTCAACACCAGTAAGTTTATTGAATACTCCAAAACGACCTTTGCAGTTAGCATACACCGTATTATGGTTCCCTGGTTTTGGAACGGCTGGTCCAGTTTCGCAACCTCCAGTATTTATTACCCAACCAATTCCAGCTTTTTGAATAGCACTTGGTGGAAAGCTAGGTACTGCAATCGTCGAAGAGTTATCTTGTTGCCCACCATACATCCAATAAGGGTATTGGTCATCAACTTCTACAGTATAAATTTCAGCTGTTGGCTGATTAAATTGTGTTGACCATGTTTTTCCTCCATTGTGAGAGACATTGGCGCCTCCATCGTTGGCTTGAATTAATAAGTCTGGATTATTTGGATTGAGCCAAATATCATGATTATCACCATGAGGTACGCTCATACGCTTCCATGTTTTACCACCATCAATTGATTTTAGTAATGGATTTGCATTAGAGTAAATAATATCAGGGTTCGTAGGGTCTAACTCAATATTTGTATAGTAAAAAGGTCTATTCACTAAACCAATGTTGCTAGATACTTGCTTAAATGATTTTCCTTGGTCAACCGATTTATACAAACCTCCTTTTTTTCCTGGTGCTTCAACAACAGCATACAAAATACGTGAATCAACTGGCGATACTGCTAAATCTATTTTTCCAATGAGCCCTTTAGGCAACCCTTTTTCAAGTTTTACCCAATCTTTACCTCCATTTATGGATTTGTAAATACCACCTTCATTGCTTTCACCACCAGAAATAATCGTCCATGGCTTACGCTCTGCTTTCCAAGCAGCTGCATACACAATGTTGGGATTTCCTGGGAGTAATTCTAAATCGGCAAAACCAACAGTATCTGATATATAGAGCATCTTTTCCCAGTTTTGACCACCATCTGTGGTTTTATAAATACCGCGTTCTTCATTGGCTTTAAAAGCATTTCCAATAGCAGCTACCCAAACCACATTATTATTGGTTGGGTCAATTTCTACAGCGCCAATTTGACCAGTTTCACGAAGTCCAATATGGTCCCATGTTTTTCCAGCATCTATTGATTTGTAAACACCTTTTCCGCTAATAACATTGCTTCGCAATCCATCAGAACCTGTGCCTACATAAACTATGTTCGGGTCGTTAACAGCAACTTCAATAGCTCCAATAGAAGGTGTTGCAAAAAATTTATCGGAAACATTGTTCCAAGTCGTTCCATAATCATCAGATTTCCAAACACCAGCACCAGAAGCTCCTAAATAAAATGTACCAGGAAGCATTGGTGTCCCTGTCACAGTTGTTACTCGTCCGCCCCTTTCAGGGCCAACAGTTCTGTACTTTAAAGCTTTAAAATCTTGAGCGATTAAAGTAGATGTAATAAAAAAAGACAATAAGAATTGAAAAGAAAATAATCTCGTTTTCATAAAAGAAAAAATTGGTTGGTTAGAACCCAAAGTTAAGTAAAATTTACGCTTTTTTTCATATTTAAGTTTAGAAATAATTTTAACATATTGTTAACCAAATTCATATCAAATTGAATTAAACAATAGTATTAAATCGATTACCTTTACTAAAATTTATTAAATCCAACCAAAATGTTGAAAAATCGTTTTAGAGCCATAACAATAATGGCTTTTGTCGCAGCCCTAACTATTCCTTTTAACTCAAGTTTTTCTCAAGATAAACTTAAAAAGATGCCAGGATATGAACAATATCAAAAAATGGCACCGCAAATTCGTAGCTCAGTTAAATATGGTAGATTATCTGTCACTTGGAGTGATGATGGTAGTTCTTTCACTTATAATCAAAATGGAAAGCAATATAGATATGATGTAAAAAGAAAAAAGGCTACCGAAATTGGCGAACCACAACCAAGACCAAGACGTCGTTTTGGTAACAGACCAGCTAGAGGAAGACAATATGCATCGGCTGAATCTCCAGATAAAAAATTAAAAGCCTTTACAAAAGACAGAAACATGTACCTCAGTAACGTTGATGGTAGCAATGTCACGCCAATTACAACCAAAGGAAATGACGAGAATCAAATTAAATTTGGTATTGCTACTTGGGTTTATGGCGAAGAATTAGGTCAAAACACAGCTATGTGGTGGTCGCCTGACAGTAAGAAAATTGCATTTTACAGGTTCGATGAGAAAGAGGCAAAGAAATATTATGTTATCTATAATCAAACTAAAATTCAAGATTCTGTTGAAATTGAAGCCTATCCAAAAGTAGGTGCAAAAAATTTGCCAGTAGATTTAATGGTGTATGATTTGGACACTAAAAAAACAACTAAACTAGACCTTAGAGATGGCAAACCTTATAACGATGGTGCGATTGGGACTTACATTTATAATATTGATTGGTCTCCAGATGGCACCGAATTGCTTTATCACAGCACCAATAGAAAGCAAGACATCATGGAATATAAGGCTGCCAATCCAGTTACTGGAAAGTCTAGAGTCGTAGTTCGTGAAGAATGGCTAGCAAGTTTCACGAGAAACTCACCAGAAATGCGCTTCTTAGAAGATGGCAAACGTTTTATTTGGGCTTCTGAAAGGAGTGGCTTCAATAATTATTACCTATATAATATTGATGGTACTTTAATCAACCCTATTACATCACACGATTATGAAGTATCAAGAATAGTTAGCATAGATGAAGATAAAGGTTACTTATATTACTACGCAAGAAGTGGTGATAATCACATGAAAATGCAATTGCATCGCGTAAAATTGGATGGTACTCAAAACACACGATTAACTGACCCAGCTTTTAACCACAGTGTAAACATATCTCCAGATGGAAAACATTTTGTAGATATAGCACAAACTCACGATGTTCCGCCTTTTACCAATTTAGTAAACGCCAAAGGAAAAGTAATTGATGAGCTTGCAAAAAGTGATATGACCAAGTTTAACGAACTAGGGTTAAAGAAAGTAGAAGTATTTACATTTACTTCTGCAGATGGTGAAACAGAATTGCACGGTATGTTGCATTTTCCTTCAAATTTTGACCCAAACAAAAAATACCCTTCCATTTTAGCAATTTACGGAGGGCCTTCTACTAATGGGTTTAGAGAAAACTTCACCTTACCAAATGTTATGACTGAATACGGATTTTTAGTCGTGAATTTGGATGGTAGAAACGTTGGTGGTAGAGGAAAAAAGATGTTGGATAAACTCTACGGAAATTTAGGAATAGTAGAAATGGACGATTTTGCTGAAGGCATTAAGTCACTACACAACAGACCTTACTTTAACAAAGATAAAGTTGGAGTAGTTGGGACATCTTATGGTGGAACAACTGCAGCCACTAGCCTATTACGTTTCCCAGATGTGTATCATGCAGCTGTTGCTAATTCTGCTGTGACCGATTGGAGGAACTACGATAATGTTTATACCGAAAGATATATGAACCTTATTGAGAATAACAAAGCTGGATATGATGCAGGTAGTATTATGAATTATGCTGATAATCTTAAGGGTGAATTAATGATTTTCTACGGAACTAACGATAATAATGTACATCCAGCAAATTCGTTACAGTTGATTCAAGCCTTGCAAAAAGCTGGAAAAAGTTTTGAAGTGCAAGTTGGTCCAGATAAGGGGCACACACGAATGAATCAAGAACGTATGATGGAATTCTTTATTGAACACTTGGTGCTTAGAAACCCATGGGAAGCTGCTATCAACCAAAGTGAGGCCGATAAATTTAAGAACTAAACTATAATTTATTATAAACACAAAGGGAAGCATATGCTTCCCTTTTTTTAGTTTTTAGATTTATTTTTCAATCGACGTTGTTGTTCTGCATAAGGTATTCCTTCAGTCATCCAATCTTCTGCAGGCCCACCTTTAAGATAATGTCCAAACCATTTTAATATACGTTGTTGATAATCTATTCTGTTCTTGTCTTGGCGTAACCCATGTCCTTCATTGGCATATACCAATAAAACAAAAGGTTTAGCTGCTCTTCTGGCTGCATTATAATAAGCAATCCCTTGAAACCAGTTCACATTTTGATCATTATCACCTACTTCAAACATAATAGGTGTATTTAAATTTTCTATATTCATAACCGAAGAATTTCTTAAGTAACTATCTGGAGCTTTCCAAGGGGCTACTTCCATACGTTCTTGACTTACTTCAAAATGTGCATTTTCAGGCATTCCACCAAAAGCAGGTGTTACTGCTAGGTTCATACTAATAAGCTCTGTTAAACCTGCACCTGCAACACTAGCAGCAAAAATATCTGTTTGAGTTGGCACAAATCCAGCTTGATAACCTCCCCAAGAATGACCAATTAAGCCAATTTTTTTAGCATCTACATCTCCTTTTTTTATAACAGTTTGCACAACATTTTCTAAGTTTTTTGTCGAGGAAATTCCTGGGTCACCAGCAATAAATTCGATATCAGGGTTTAGAACAAAATAACCATTTTGTGACCATACTGTTGTATTATAATAGCTATTTCTAGACGGATTGATATAACGATGAAATCCACCAGATAACTTTTCATATATGTAGGTAATCATAGGGTATTTATTCCCTTTAACATAGTTAGCTGGGTAATATAAAATCCCTTGAGCTTCTTTACCCAAGGCATTAGTATAAGTTATTAATTCCGCTTTTCCCCAAGCATAATTTTTTTGAAAAGCATTTGTGTTAGAAATTTGATATGGTTTTTTAAATGACGTATTTGTTAAGTACAAATTTGGTGATTGCGAATATGTTTGCTCCATAAATGCAATATCATCTGATTTTTTAGCTTTAATAGCACCAGAAATCATTGCGTCTTTATAAATTAAAGTCTTAACCTTATTTTTTGACAATATTGCCATTCCAGACTTCTTATTATATTTTCCAAATAATCTAAAGTATATAGGGTTATTTAAATCCATACTCTTTTTAGTTCTATCAAAATTATAATGCCTATAAATTACTTTGTCTTCCTTACCATTTGTAACTCGCTTTGGACTAGAACCATCTGTAAAAAATTGCCATACGTCAAACTCAGAATTAATAAAACAAGATTTACTATCACTACTCCATCCAGCAAAACCAAAAGCTGGTTTTTGAGCCATAGGGTGATCATTTTCTAAATCAACAAATCTATCATTTACACCTTTGGTTATATTTATTGATTTACCTGAACTAATGTTATACAAGTACAAATTATCATCGCTCAAATAGACGAAGTAATTGTTATTTGGACTCACACTCCAATAGCGATTAGCCTTGGTTACTGCTTTTTTAGAAACACCATTAGTTGTATTGACTATATATAAATCATAATTTGGTCTTCCAAACATAGTCTCAAAATCATAAGGAGTTTGGTCTTGACCAATGCTAACGTTAGTCTCTGTTTGAATTCTTACTCTGTCAATTATATCGTTTTCTAATTGATAATACGAATTGCCAGCTGTATTCCAAACAGACAGTTTAGAGCCATAGTTTGCATTTTTCTTTTGTGCGGGAATAATATCTACATCTCCACTATTCCATATTTCAACTTCGGCTGCTTCATCATCGGTAGGTTTCTTTGCTTCTTTTCCTTCCTTAAGCGCTCTATATTCAGTACTAAAAAAAACACGCTCACCATTATCTGAAAACAATACACCTCTACTTTTTATTTTAGTGTTTTTTGGAAAACTTGAGTAATTATTTTGATTAAAAGTTTTTGTTACAATTTTTGAATTGTTTAATTCTTGCCATAATAAAATGTCAAACGAATCATCATTATACAAAGTATCTGTTGCTGTTCTTAAAACCAATAAATCCGCACTCTTTTTACGCCATAAAAGGTTACTATACACAACTTCTTTTTGGTCTAACACCTTTAAGTTACCAGTTATAGGATTGTATAACTGAACTGAATTTCCTACATTATCATCAGTATTAATTATCATTGATAAAAGAGTTCCTTTATCTTGCCATTCATAGTCTTTTATATTTCCAAATGTAACCTCTTTACCAGTCTTTAAGTCTTTTACAATAAGTGTATTTACTTTATTCTTTTCACGCTTCATGGCTAAATATGAATTAGCTCCGCTAAATTTATAACCAACAACATTTAAAAACTCTAAAGAATCTCCAGTAGATAAATTTATAACACCCATTATTTGAGGTGCTTTCTTTTTTGTTTTCTTACCTCGATTGCTAATGTCAAGGCTTTTCTGAGCTTTTCCTGATAATACCTTTTTAAATGCCATCCAATTACCATCAGCTGAAAAAACAGCAGCTTCTGCATTTTTTATTTCCCTAGATTCTTTTGTCTTAGTATTGGTTACAGTCAATGTTTTATCTAAATCGTTAGTAACCAAACTATGTTGTATCCAACTACCATCGTTAGAAAAAGAAGTTCCCCAATTAATACGCTCCCACTTTCCAAAATCATCTTCTGAAGCAGGTTCTAATTGAGAGTTTTGCGTAGTTGCAACAAGCGAAAAACATAAAGCTGTAATACTAAAAAGAAACTTAAAGTACCTAGAAAAATAGGAAATCATATTGTGTGGTTTTATGGTTCAAGTAAAATAAGAATTAAAAGTAGTAAAATTTCGTTCAACAAAGTAAGATGCTTGCATAAGAGTTATATAAATAATTTATTAACTTAGTTTTTTATCGTAAAAAGCATAACAACAATGTCAACTACTAGAACTATTTATCTATTTACCGTATTAATCTTAATTTCTGCTTGCAAAACCAATAACCCTCTAGACGAGCTTAAAGCAGATATAGAGCAACAAATAAACGCCATTGAAGGTGATGTAGCTGTCGCTTTTCTAGATTTGTCAAATGGAGAAAACTCAATTCTTATAAATGTAGATGAAAAATTTCATGCGGCTAGTACGATGAAAGTACCTGTTATGATTGAACTCTATAAGCAACAAAATCAAGGGTTAATTAATTTAAAAGATTCCATACTGCTCATAAACGAATTTAAAAGTATTGTTGATGGAAGCCCATACAAAATGGATATTGGAGACGATAGTGATGATGTTATCTACAGTAAAATAGGCACAAAACAAACCTTATATGACCTTATGGTGCCTATGATAACCGTAAGTAGTAATTTAGCGACTAATGTACTCATAGAAATTGTCGATGCCAAAAAAACCACACAAACTATGCGTGATTTGGGAGCAGAAAATATTGACGTACTGCGTGGTGTGGAAGATATAAAAGCCTATGAACAAGGATTAAGCAACTCCACCACAGCAAGGGATTTAATGATTATTATGAAAGCCATAGCCAACGGAACTGCTGGTACAAAAGCAGATTGCGAAGCAATGCTATCCATACTCAAAGACCAACAATGGAACGATATGATTCCTAAATACTTACCAGACAATGTTGAAGTGGCACATAAAACAGGTTCTATCACTGGAGTACATCATGATGCTGCCATTGTGTATCTTCCAAATGGAAAAACTTATGTATTGGTGTTGTTATCCAAAAACCTAAAAGATTTTGATAAAGGCACAGATAAGTTGGCTAACATATCAAAAACTATATTTGATAGTATGATGACAAAAAATGACTAGGTTCAAAAAAGAACTTTTCCTTGCCTTTAAAACCTATGTGTTCACATGGTTAGTAATTGCTATTTGGTTTTTTATTCGTGCTTATACTGAAGAGATATCAATAAAAAATTCCTTTTCTCAACTTGCTGAATTACTTACATATAAACAATTTGTATTCTTTATTCATATTTTATTTTTAGTTCTGTATGTATTAGTTCTTCTATATCGTTACTTTAAGAATATCGCAAAAAACAAAGGACTAAAAGTAATGTTCAAGATGTTAATACTTAGATGCTTCACTCCTGTTCTATTATTGTACTTGGGTGTAAATTATATTTTAACAAAAAATTCAATTGATACATTTAAATATGAATGGAAAACAACTTTTGAAAATACAACAGGCTCAATAAATAACTTATTTAAAGAAGATAGTAAATTTAGAGGAATGAATGTTTTTGGTTGGCATCGCTCAAATAAAGATGATATTGATGAATTAATTGCAAACAATGTTGAATGGATTGCTGTTGTTCCTTTTTTATATCAAAAAGATGAATCATCTAAGACATTAACATCACGTTTTGAGGTTGGTAACTGGACTCGCAGAGATTCGACTTTTATTAATACAATAAATATTATAAAAGGAAAAGGACTCTATGCAATGCTAAAGCCTCATATTTGGATGACAAGCGGATGGCGTTCTAACATAGAATTAAACTCTGAGGGTGAATGGAATACTTGGTTTGATGTTTATAGAAACGCAATGCTACATTATGCAACAATGGCAGAATTAACTAATGTAGATTTGTTATGCATTGGTACAGAATTGAGGACTTCAATAAAAAACCAACCTGACCTATGGATTGAACTTATAAAAGACATTAGAAAAATCTATTCTGGAAAAATCACTTATGCTGCCAATTGGTATGACGAATATGAACATGTTGCCTTTTGGAAACATCTTGACTATATAGGTATTCAGGGTTATTTTCCTTTAACTGAACATAAAACCCCAGAGATTTCAGATATTATTCAAGGTTGGCAAAAGCATAAAAATAAACTACAAGAATTTTCTAAATTGCACAACAAACCCATTTTATTCACAGAAATTGGCTATAGAAGTGATGCATCTACAACTATAAAGCCTTGGAAGTGGAATTCATTAGAAAATATGCTTACCAATCAACGTTCAACCCTCGCGCAGCAAAACGCCTACGAAGCTATGTTTAAAAGTTTATGGAATGAGCCTTGGTTTGCAGGCTGTTTTTTATGGCAATGGGATATGAGAACGACAAAAGAACAGTCCGCCGAAAGCTTTGATTTCTCACCAAAACACAAGCCAGCACAAAATATAATGGCAAAATGGTATGGCAAGTATAATTTGCTTAATAAGTGATGTTTAGTTAGTCTATAAAATATAACGGTCTAGTGTATGGTTTCGTTCCGTCAATTTAGCGATAAAGTGCAAGTACAAAGCGGCGGGGGAACTCTGCAGGAATTGCCGTGGTAAGACTTTACCAGCAATGAATTATACACATTGTTGTAGCCAGTTATTTTTATTCGATTTATTGAATTTCTGTTTGTAATTCCATGTTCTAGAGTCAAATTTGCCAAGACCATTTTTCAGTAAAAGAGATATATACTATCATTACTTATCATCTTTCTTAATTATTTCTGAAGCAGTTACTTTATCAGTATATAAGATATGTGTATATCGATTTTGTTCTTCAGAAAATTTCTTATATAAAAACATTTCATGGGATAAGGTAGTATTATAGATATTATCCTCTCTTTCAATAGTGCTAATTTTTAACCCTGTACCGTCATTATTTAACATGCTTCCCTCACTAAATACATGGTCAATGGACGTGATTTTTTTAGAATCAAAATTTACAGAATCTTTTAACAAGTAACCTCCAATTCTTACTTTGTCAAAAAGGGGTGTAAAAGAATTATGTACATTTCCAGTTAGAGTAACTATTTTGGTGTTTGGATGTTTATCATGGATGTTGCGTATTTCCCTGTACATGGATGAATCTCTGGGTGAAGATTGGTAAGAATTGTCAATGAATTTTAAAATAATTCCATCATTTTTAATGCTTTTGTATACTAAATCAAGCCATGCTACACCATTTCTACCGTCAAAATTTTTTCCACGAAAGAAATCCAATTCTTTTAACTCGGAAATTGACATCTCGTCTGACAAGTTATTCATAAGTGAAGCACGAATTTCCATAGCCATTATCACGCTGCCTTCGTGTTTAGCAATCAGTTCACATAGTCCATAAGCAAATTCAGCAGGTTCATTTGTTCCGTGCATTTCGCCAATCATTAATATTTCAAAATTTGCAATTTTATCGTATATCTTGTTGCTCAACTTTGATAAGCTTTCAATAGGTATCGCATTCTTTTTTAAATCCTTTTGTTTTTCTGTCATTTCTACAGAATAATCAATAAAATCTGATGTTTCATCTGATGTTGTTTGTTTTTCTGCATTTTCTTTACAAGAAGTTAATCCAATTAGAATAATTAATAGAGTTAAGATTTTTTTCATAAAAAATATATTTATCCTCTACAAACGTAGAGTTTTTATTTTGTTTCTACAAACGTAGAGAGTATTTTGTAAACCTTGGTTTTCTAATTGGCTACAACTAACGTATATGACTCCCTGCATTCACATCAATAGTTGCTCCTGTGGCATGATCCATATTGCCACTGCACATTAAGGCAACTAATGGTGCAATGTCACTTGGTTTAGTCAATTCATTTAAAGCAATTTCATTAAGTACACGTGCTTCGCCATGCGTTTCAATAAACGCTTCTGCCATTTGTGTTCTGGTAAATCCAGGTGCAATCACAAACGATTTTATGTTGTCTTTCCCAAATGAACGTGCTACACTTCTAGCTAATGAGGTTAAGCCTCCTTTTGATGCTGCGTAAGCTAAGTATTCTTCGGTTTCACCTCTAAATACGGCACGACTACCAATGTAGATAAAACGTCCGCTGTTTTGTGTTCTAAAATGGTCGATGCCTAACTTGGTCATAATACCAACAGCATTTAGGTTAATGGCAATAGTAGTTTCCCAAACCTTCAACCAATCGTCTAAGCTATCATTTGTGGAGTGTTTTAAAAAGACACCAGCGTTTAAAATAATGGTGTCTATACGTCCAAATGCTTTTATTACATTTTCAACAAGATGCACGACATCTATTGTTTTACTTAAATCTGCCTGAAAAATTTGTGAATTAGTCTCAGGATACTTAGCTACTAAATTTTCAGCTGAAGCCTTATCAGAATTATAATGAACAGCCACTCTTGCTCCCATTTTCATAGCATACTCTGCCATGCCTTGACCAATGCCTTTAGAAGCACCTGTTATTAAAATATTTTTGCCTTTTAAATCTATGTCATGATCCCAGTGAGCGCTGTGAAAAATAGGCCCTTTGAAGGTTTCTTTTCCGTTAATTTCTGGAATGGATGGATTGCTAAGTGGGCTGACGGCTG
>CAKZMU010000088.1 GCA_937129145.1 uncultured Lacinutrix sp.
TTATAGAAAGGATTATGGCGCGGAAGAACTAGAGGAAGTGGTAAGACGAGAAGTGCTGGGAAAAGTAGTCAAAAACACAATTGAAAGCAATTTCAGCACCGAAAATAAGACAGGAACACAAACTTCCATTGTAAATCGGGTAAAAGAGCTTTTGCAGGAGTTTTTCGATAACGTCAGAAACATTTTCAAACCACAGTACAAAACAGAATTAGAGAGTTATTTATCCGATATAGAAGCAATCGTTCAAAACCAGGACGTTTCCCCGTTGGATACCGATAATTTTAAATACAATAAGTTCAGGCTTTATTCTGCTCCTGAATCAGGGACTCAAAGCACGAAAGTTAAAAAAGCAGCACAGCGTATTATCCGAGGTCTTGAAGCAAATTACCGCGCATTGTCAAAATCGGCACCAACTGCCACCAATAAAAGAAAACTTGAAAAGGCACAAGAAGAATTAAAAGATACAACTTCCTTATCAGCAATAGTGGATATTGTTGAAATGAGTAAGAATAAAATAAAATTCATAAAAGCGGCACTTTCGGATTCAGAACAAAACAATAAATCCTACGCATTATCTTCTGAAGAGGTTAGTGTAATGACAACACTTAAAAATGTAATTGGACCTTCTTTAAAGGAGCTACAAGCATTAACCACCAAAGAGCAGCTCAATAAAGCCAATATAAAAGATACAGATAATTGGCAAATATTAAATTCTGAAATATCTGAAACACTTTCTGATTTATCTTTATTGGAGGGACAAGTATCGGAAAAGAAGTCTCAGAACATGGAGCGTATAATTGATGAAATTGTTGCAAAGTACGACTTCCCTGCTGAAACTAAAGAGAATTTAATGAAGTGGGCTGAAAACGCCGAATCGGATACTTCATTTATGTATTATTTAGGCGGGTCACTTGCAAATGGAAAAGATGGGAATCTCTCAGTGTTACATCACTTAGTTCGCAAGCTACATACTCAGTCTGATATTTCGTATATTCCATCAGCACAACAGATGCAAAAGAAACTTAGGGATTTGGGTTTCGATGAAAGTTTCTTTAAAAACTATATGTTGGACGGAGATTTTATAATGAGTCCACATAATTTTAATGAACTTCAAAAAGACCTTGATACCATCTTTGTAAATACTTATAAACAAGTTGTTGGGACTGAGTTATCTTCTGAGGAAATAATTAAAAAACGTAATAAAGGAAATCTTGATATCCCTTTCGATAAACAAATAGAATTTAAAGAAAAGAAGCGAGAAGCAGAAATTCCATTAAGGGAAAGACCAATGATTCAGGACTATTATGACCAGTATGATGAAATATCAGAAAAAGCTAATACTTCGGAAATAACTAAAAGGGTTTTAGGAGATTATCTTGCCGACATGTCTTTACTTAGAAAAAAAGCTACTCGCTCAGACGGTGTAAGAGATTTCTTTACTTTATCTAAATCTCAACAAGAGGAGTGGAAGAATCTTAATTCAACTAGAAAAGAGTATAAAAAAATACTTGATAAAACAGGTAAGCTAAAAAAAGGCTTAAAATATGTTTTTGACGATAGTGGTGCCATTTTAAGAGCAGATAATGGTAAACCTGTAGTAGAACTTACTGAAAATCCTTCGGAAGCGGCACAAATTGCATTTGATATCATTAACTTAGATAACATACTTCGGGAAGAAAATGCAAAAAAAGATAAAGTAGAAAAAGGGCTTCCAAAGAAATTCCTTGAAGACCTTCAGCGTACAGAAAATGAACACGGCAGAGAAAAAGCAATAGAATTTTTATACGCCAATGCATATGTAAATATGAGTTCGGAATTTTGGGAAAGTCAAAACTCAGACTTATCTCTATTAGATAGATTAAAAAATGAAGGAGAAGTTGATTTATATAATGATATACTCAAAAAAAAGACCTACATAAACGATATATTAAAAGAGTATAGTAAGAAAAATCAACCTTCGGAAGTAGAGGGGACGGATTTACCTAGTATCACTAAAGACTCTATAAAACAGGCACAAGAAGAGCTGGAAGTTCTATATAATCAAGCTAAAAAAGCATTACCGAAAGAAGATGCTTCCGAATCAGCTTTTTCATCGTCCGCTAATGAGTCATATACAGACCATATTTCTGCAATAGGTATTACCAGTGCAGAAGATGAGTATAGTGAGGCGAAAGAACACATGACTGCCGACAAACAAAAGTATGTCAAGGATTTTATAACGCAGATTGATAGTTTTGAGAGAGGCATAACCAACTCACTTCCAAAAAGAGCGAGGGAAACATTCGAACTTTGGAAAGAGGATAGGGTAGCATTTGGTAAAAAATTTATAGAGAGATTAAACAACGGAGAAAATTTCTCACAAGAAGAACGTGCTAAAATAGAGAAAGAATCTGTATCGCGGGAAGAACTTTTTGAAATAATCAAAAAAACAGCTATCAGACAATCTTTACTGCCTTATTATAAAAGATACACTTCGGAAAATTATAACCAGTTCTCCGAGAGTATTAGAGAGTCAGAGCAAAGTATAGCTGATTTAGTTAAAGGTGCAAAAGATAATAATGTAGAAGTTACACCAAATTATTCGTTTTACGATAATACCGAAAACGATATGGTAAACCCAAACTATAATTCCGATTTCAAAGGAGGTTACTTTCAACCTAATCAAAAATACCGTAACGAAGAATTTTATAAGAAGTTTCCAGAAGGGAGTAAAGAGAAACAAGCTTACAATATGATTATGGAGTGGTATGAAAAAGGTCTTGACGCAGGTCAACTCTTAAAAGGCTACAATATATACCAAAAACCGCAGGTAAGAAAAGGATTTAATGAAAGATGGAGCGACTTAGCTAAAAATCCTAAGAGTATGGCTCTAAGTGCTCGTGAAGCCCTGAGATTTTCCGACGATGACATGGTTTCTGGAGACGTATCTATGGGGTCTGATATAAAAGTCATCCCTAAGAGATTTATATATAAAGTAGAAGACCCACAGGACGTTTCTAACGAACTTTTTTATAGTATGAACCTTATGGTACAAGAAGCCTACCTTAGAGAGGCTAGATTGGACGCATACGGCGATATAATGACTGTAATGGACACTCTAAAACAAGATGATAGGTACACAAATTTAGATAAGAAGGCGGAATCTACGAACACGTACAAACTAGCTAAAAATTATATTGATTCAAGCCTCTTCTCAATTCAGGAAGAAGTTATCTATAAAGTTACGAACCCCTTTAATGGTAAGAAAATAGATTTGACGAAGGCAGTCAAAGTAATAATTAATTTCGTTAAGTTCAGAAACTTAGCTTTTTCCCCTATAATAGCTTTGACCAGTATGTTTTCAGCATCGGCAACTAGAGCGTCGGAAGGGTTAATTGGACAATTTTTGGATGTAAGAGCTCAAAAACTTGCCGCAAGAGAATACACAAAACTATTTCCCAAAACAGTAAGTGAATTTGGAAAAATAAATACCACAAGTAAGATAAACGTATTAGGGCAACAATTAGGAGCATTTTCTATAGAAGAGACTTTTCAAAATTCCAACTACGGAAAATTAGGAAGATTAATACCTAAACTTAGTATGGGCATACACTCTTTAAGTAACCATCCAACGTATTCTAAAGTGTTTTTAGGAGTACTTTTTGACAACAGAATAATTGATGGTAAAATGACTACATGGAACGTTTATAAGAATAACCAGAAAAAATTAGGAGTATCAAAAAAAGAAGCAAGGGCAGTATGGGATGCTAATGAAAATGAAGCTGTTTATAATTATATAGATGTAGTTGATGGGCAGATGACCGTAAACGATGAAGCCCTATCTTCAAAAATGGACAATTATACTAGATTGGATTTTGTAGATAGAATTAGAGGACAAGTATCTTCTATAAATGAAAGAGTTGATGGTCAACGTAATAATAATTTTAAGACTGTTATGCAACGTGATTTTAGGCTCAATATTTTCAATACCCACAAGTCATGGTTACAGATAGCTCTTGAGAATACATTTAAGAGTAAATCTTTAAATTTAGACACAGGACAAGTAGAATCTGGAACACTCACCACAGCGGCAGATTATTTAAAAGGGTATTCTAAAATAGTTAGAGAGACAGGTAAAGGAAATATCTTAAAAGCTTTTAAACAAGCTTACGAAGAAGCTGATGATGCAGATAAGTCTAATATTAAAAGATTAGGTATACAGATGGCTGTAATGAACTCCATCTTATTAATAGGTGCCATGTTAAGAGGAGATGATGAGGATGAGCATAGTTATGGTAGGGTTGCCGCAAATCTTATGTTGGCACGTCTTGGGAATGAACTTAATTCTGTATCTTTAGCACTACCAAAATCAGTGTGGGATACCCTGAAAGATCCTTTTGTAGGATTAGGACTCCTAGAGTCTGTTGCAAATATAGATGAATCTTTTGATAGTGAAGTTATATCCAGAGGCTCATATAAAAATTTAACTAAGGGTCAGAGGTACTGGCTCAAAGTAACACCAGGAGCTAAAACAGTTTATGATTTATCTAACACACAAAGACTTAATAACAATTTGAATACTTATTTGTATTTCAACAAAGGTACTATAGAAGGACCAATCTATGCTCCTCTTAATCATTTTATAATTAAGAATGCGATGGCAGAAGAGTAAGTTCAAAACGTTAAAATTATCACAAATCCCTATCATTAGTTTGGTAGGGATTTTTTATTGTCATATCTTTGGTGCATGGAAGATATATTTGAGATTTTAACTTTAGTGTTTTTTACCGCCGCAATATTATTTGCAGGAATGTGGGATACAGAAAGAAGTTTAAGGAAAATGACACGAAAAATGCAAGAATCTGATTTTGAACAATATTTAAAACTATTAGAAAAATATAATAAATTGATAAATGAAGATAAAGCATGAAAGAACAACTTATAGAATTCGATACAGCCAAATTAGCCAAAGATAAAGGGTTTAATATTCGCTGTGATAACGCTTATTTTGAAACATTAGAACATACCGTTGACGACCCTAGAAGAAGCGGAGAGTTTACTTTTCCATACCAATCTCCAAGAACATTGGAGAGCAGGTACAGGGGAGACCAAGAAGATGAATATACGAAGAAGGTATGTGAAGCACCAACGCAATCTTTATTACAAAAATGGCTTAGAGAAAAACATTCTGTATATTTTAATATTACACCTCAATCTTTTAGAGGACATGTAGTTTACTATAATATAGAAATTGCAATACCAGATATGGTTTGGGACAAACCTGTAAAAATTACAGGTAAAGCAAAAGAAACTTACGAATCCACGCTTGAAAAAGGATTACAAGAAGCACTAAAACTAATAGAGTTATGAAAAAATTATTTTTACTATTAACAGTTTTATTATCAATTTCTTGCGGCGAAAACAAGTATGGAGTCACAAATGGACTCTTAACACCTCCACATTTTCCACAGGAACAGGTAGAACAAACTATCATAAAAGCATTGGGATGCGAAACATGTATTAAAAGTATAGAATATCCAAACGGATATCCAATCAACACACCAAGAGTACTAAGATATACCGTAGTATTTGAAAGAGAGGGAGAACTTCTTATTAAAAGATATTATATAGGTAAAGTATTAAAACTAGAAGAAAAGAACAATGAACAATATTTAAAACTAGTAGAATAATGGGAGTAATGAGTTGTAGTAAGAGAGATTGTGAAAATATTATGTGCGATACATATGTAGATGGTGTTGGATACGTATGTTGGGAATGTAAAGACATGTTCAAACAGTGGATGTCCACAAGCGAAACACATCCAGGAAGAATTAAACAGGAATTCGAGGCATTTATGAATGAACATAAATCAGATTTTTCTTTTTATGATGCCAGTTTTTTAGTAGATGAATTTTTTGAACAATACACAAATAGATAGCATGTTAACAAAATCGAAAGAACATAATCCAAATTACTTGGCAAAAATAGTAAGGATAGATAACCTAAAACCAATAGAGGGAGCCGATAGGATACAAATCGCCGTAGTTGATTTTCAGGATGTAATCGTATCCAAAGAGACTATGGTAGGAGATATCATGGTATACTTCCCCATAGAATGCCAGATAAACAAAGAGTTTCTGTCCTTTACAAATACGTTCAGAAATCCTGAACTAAACCAAGATAAGGAAGCAAAAGGTTTTTTTGAGGAAAATGCACGGGTACGCGCTATGAAGATGATGAAAGGCAAGGTTCGTTCTATGGGGTATCTTGTACCTTCTTTGACAGTCTACGAGTGGTCAGGTGACGTAAATGTTATTCAAAATAAAAATGTTGGACAAGAATTCGATACCATCAACAATAAACTACTCCTTAAAAAGTATGTTGTTAAAACCCGCGAAAACAACAACTCAAAACAACCTAAAAAACCGAAGGTATCCAGAATTATAGACGGACAGGTACACCTTCACCAAGATACTGAGAACCTTAGACGTAATTCCGATAAAATATCACCTAACGATACAATATCGATTACCTATAAGACTCACGGAACCTCTTGGTGGGTATCTAATGTACTTGTAAAACGTAGATTAAGCTGGCTAGAGAGACTTAGCAAAAAACTTGGACTTGGCATACAAGATACAAAATA
>CAKZMU010000089.1 GCA_937129145.1 uncultured Lacinutrix sp.
GATAACAATGGCGCTGACCGCAAGCGCATCGCTATCGCGCACATGGCACACGTCAACGGTATGCTTGCCGATATGAACGTCACTTTGCAGAACTTGCGCGTGGCGAAATATGGTCGCGTTGCCAAGTGGGTCAAACCTGCATGAATAAAGGGTTTTAGTCCTGTAATTAGAATATGAAATGTAATGTAAATGTGCTATAATTAAGTATAGCAGTAATAGCATAGGGAGTAACATAATGGCAGAAAACACGATACAAGTTAAGGCGTATTTCCCAACGGGCGCATGGGCAACTGTTAGCCTTGTTTTCGATAGCTTAGACACCATGCCAACAGCCGACGACATCATTGCTGGCGTGGAAGCTAAAGGGTTCTCAATTGATTTTGCTGGCGTGGAAGTTGGCGATAAAATCCAGACAGTAACCCATGTGATGCACCGTGTAAAAATGAATAAAGATGGTTCTGAAACCCCCGTTATCGCGCTCTATCATGAGAACGTGGGTATGAAGTACAAATTAGACCATAAGTACCTGAATAATTCTGATGACATTGCAGAATTTGAATCTGTTAGCGGTATGAAGTTATCAGACATCCCTGTTTACGATGGTGAAGCCTTTTTGCCTCGTGACCATGCAAAAGCCAACCGTTACGTTATTCAAATGCCTAAACCCGTAAAGGTTGCAACTTACGAGGGCGAATACGAGTTCAACGGCAAAACAGACACCAAAGATTACATCCGCAATTTCATCGGTGCAAGCAATCAACCTGTGACACCTGCGAACGTTACCGATATGCCAACGTCAACACGTCAACAGGAACGCCAAAGCGAACAGCAAACCGCAAGCGCTGGTTGGCTGAAAAATGATGATGCGCTTGAAAAAGTAAAAACGCAATTGACATTTTTTGAATTAAATTATGGCAAAGATGTTCTCACGGACGCGCGTAAGACCGTTATCGCAGGTGGCTATGATACACCTGACCTTTACCTTGAAGCATTAGAAAATCAAATCAAAGCAATCGGAGCGTAACTATGGCAGGTAATTTTGAGCAAACAATCATCGTGGGTAATGTTGGGCGTGATGCAGAATTACGCTACACGCAATCAGGGACAGCAGTTAGCGATTTTTCGGTAGCGGTAACATCTTCATGGACGGATACCGGGACAGGCGAAAAGCGCGAAAAAACCAGTTGGTATCGTGTGACAGCATGGCGTGGGCTTGCCGAAGTCGTTGGTAAGTACGTTAAAAAAGGTATGTCTGTAATGGTCGTTGGCACGGTTGAAGCCAACGCTTACATGGGCAACGATGGCGAACCGAAAGCATCACTCGACATCACCGCACGCGATATTCAATTCCTGAACCGTGCTGATGGTAACGGCAATAGCAATCAGGATAGCACGCAATACGAAGGTGCTGGTAGTAACACGGTAGATATTCCGTTTTAAGCTAACGATAACAGGGCGTAGGCAACTGCGCTCTGATAGTAAGGAGATAGAAGTGCAGAAAAACAGCTTGTTTGATATTTTAGACTTAGAAGCAGGATTTACTGACTTTGGAACAGCTCATAATAGGGTTATGGTTAGTTTTAGTGGTGGCAAGGACAGCGTTGCTACACTAATGGCATGTCTTGAGCAGTATCCTAAACACATTGTAGAGGCAATTTTTTGTGATACAGGTGATGAAGCGCCTGAAACATATGAATACATTCAGTATTTTCATGAAAATATACACCCTGTAACACGTCTTGCAACACGTCTTTTAGACAACGATGGAGGGAAAACACGCAAGTTTGAAAGCGTAAAAATCCCAATTGATATGCCAGCGGAAACGGTTCGCCGTGATTACCACACGGTCTATGATGAGATTATTGACTATTACCACCGAATTAAGTCAATACATCCGAAATTAAAATCTAATTTTTCGCCATATCCTAGTATTCATAATCGGCATTGTACCCGAACGCTAAAAACACAAACATTCGGGCGTTACCTTACATCAATTGTTAGTCTTGAAAATAGGTCGCTAACTGTGCATTGTTTAGGTATCCGTAGAGGCGAAAGTACAAACCGCTCCAAACAACAGATGTTTGCTTATAATCCTGACAATGGTGTTGACCTATGGTATCCCATTGCCAATTACACAATTCACGATGTTTGGGCTATGCACGACAAATATGGTGTTAAACGCAATGCTGTTTACGAAAACGACAAACGAAGTAATTGTATAGGTTGTGTTTTCGCTGGAGTTGACAGTATTCGCAATGCGATTGACAAACATGGCTCAGAAATCGTTGATGGTTGGGTACGTGTTGAAGAAGAAACAGGTTATAAAATGTGGGGGCATATTGGTATCAATGACATAGTTGATGGCTCAACCTACGACTTCGAGACTAACCCCTTATTTAGCTGTGCGAGTGGCTTTTGTGATGTCGCGTAGGCAACTGCGCTCTGATACACGGCGCGTATTTGTAAGCAAAGTGAGGTCAAAATGATAAAATCATATAAAGTTGAAGAATCCCAATTGAATAAAGATAATAGGTTAAGCGTTGGAATTGCACGGCATTGGGATAGAGGATTATTTATTGTAACGGTTGTTGATGGCGACGAGAAAACGATACCCACTGTTGCGACGTTTGAAGATTTTAGCTACATGGTAGACTTCTTAAAATATATTTCTCCCTTCATCATCGTCACAGAGGCTTATGGCTTTGATAGCGAATATTGGTTTAGTGCGATTGCTGAAACATCGCTACCAGTAAGGCGTTTCAAAATAACAAAGTCAACAAAAACTCGTATATACACAGACCTAATAAAAGCTGTGAATGAAGGTTTGATTTTAAACCCAAACCGAAGTTTACTGAGCCAACTATTCTCCATTGAAGTTAATGTCAGCAAAACAGGTAACCAATATCTACAAACGCAAAATGCCTCAGATGACAATTACTTACTGTCATGCGCTTTAGCCTATCACGGGGCTAATAAAAAAACGTATTTTCGTGTAGATTTTGCCTGATGGTTTTACGCTAAAGAATGTCATTTGTCGGAACTGATGAAGCCTCTGCAATAGGGGCTTTATTATTACCGTAGAATTTTATAGCAGATTAAGGACTGCTCGGTGTTTCGCAATCATGATTGCTGGGGGCGTGCAAGCGTTCCCTTTTTTAGACGGTTGGTAAGCAAGTTTCTGTAAGCTGAAAGTATAAAGTGAGGTCAAAATGAATTTTATTTATTGCAGAGGAGGCGACAAAACCGCGCCAAAATTAGCGCGTGATGCTGGCATGTTATACGGTATTCGATACGATTATACAGCCTATGATGATGTATACATGCTCGACGCTGGACTAGCTCCTAAATGGGCACCTTACAAACGCAAGGTGAAAATGCACCGTCCTACATTTGCGCTTGTACCCGATTTTGAGACATTTAGAGATGCAATAGAGATAGCATTATACATTCAAGACCTTAGAGATTTAGGCGTACCGTTAATAGGCGTTGCCCCGAAATTTTCGGGCGCACTTGCTCAGATAGATATAGCAGAGGATATTATTATCTGTGAGAGTATACCAACGACTTATAGCGGTTTCCTCATACCAGATGATGAGTTAAAGAAGTGTCGCTATCACCTATTAGGCGGCGACATTAGGCAACACCTAGCAGAGATTAAGCGCATACGGGCGCATGGTGGCGAGGTTGTCAGCATTGATAGCAATAAACTTGCTATGAAGGCTTCCCACGGGCAAATATGGAATGGCGAAAAGTGGGAATCCGTGAATAACAGTACAAAAGTTAATGCACAAATCAGTGCCCGAAATATTATGAAGTCTTTAAAATTGAACTAACAGAATGTCATTAATTAGAACTCAGCGAAGCCCCCGAATTCGAGGGCTTTTTTGTTACCTTCTCCACAATCACGCTATCACTCAGTGAGTCATCTAAGTAGACTGTTCGTACATTGCTTACATAGTAGTCTTTGTTGTCCTTGTTTGGAAAATTGTCCAAATTGCGGTTGCGACAGAACAAAGGCGTTAGGTTTTAGAGAAGTATTATGGCAATGCTTGGCTTGTGAACGTATGGGTTAAACCAATCTTAACCAATTGCTTGACAATCAGACGATGCCTAGGCAAATAGACAAGGCTCATGTTCCTAGTGGTAAATATAAGCATACTTGTCCGGTATGCAATATTGTTTTTCGGACAGATGATATTCGTTACAAGTTTTGTAGTATGAGGTGCTACAAAAGGCATACAAACAAGCAATATTACCTAAGACACAAAAACGATGTAAAAAAAGCGCATGAAAAAATACATGCGCGAGAAACGAGAAAATGAGGATTAGCCTTCATTGCCATAGTAAGAACGATTTATGAATTTTGACCAATTTTTATAAATCCCTTGACAAGTGGTACTACTTGATGTATACTTAGTTCATAGTCAATTAACGAATGGAGAAACACAATGATTAACGTATACGCAGTAGACACAGACTACAATGAAGTATCAACAGGGACAATGGAAATAACAGTGGAAAAATGGATGGGAAATAACAGTATCACAATTGATGACCTTGTAGCAATTGAAGGTAACGAATTAGTATTCCATATTGAATGGGGTAATGGCGAAGGTCATGATGAAATTCGCGTAACATATGCCATCCAGTAAACCAAAAAGTTCGGTCCACTTAACAGTAGACCAGTTCCAAGCAGAAGCCGAAGCCATCAAGCAATCAGGGTTATCGGCTTCTGAATTCCGCAGGCTTGCACTCCAGCAAGCCATAGAACAGCAGGGGATAGCATTCCCCGACAACATGCCTCAACACGGGGGCAATCGACAACAAACCACGCCCATGGAATGTTGCTGGTGCGGTCATCAGCAGCAAGTCCGCAATTGGGATAGCGAATGTCGTAATTGTGGCGAATGTGAATTTAAAGACATCAATTAATTATGCGCCAGTGTGCGCGGAAAGTAGAATGAAAATGAACATTGTAAACTTAACACCACATACATTAAATATCCATACAGACAAAAATGTTTTGAACATTGAGCCATCAGGTGACATCGCGCGCGTTTCAGCGTCAACTGAATACGAAGGGGAGGTGGCTGGTATCCCTGTATACCGTACAGTGTACGGGGAAGTTCAGGGACTTCCAGATGCTATTGAGGGTACAATTTTCGTTGTGTCGGGTATGACTCAAGCGCAAACAAATCGCGCTGATGTCTATGCTCCAGGAGAATTAATCCGCGATAACAAAGGCAACCCAATCGGTTGCAAAGGTTTGAAGGCGAACAGCCAGACAGAGGTAAAATTCTCAATCCAGGAAGTGGTTGACATCGAGCAAGATGCAACACGAAATTGTGGGTACGGTAGCACCTTTATGAACGAAGTGTTACGAAACCCCAAAAATGAAAAACAGCAAGCCGTGCTGGATTATCTAATGAAGCTTACCCCAATTTTACCACTGAAAGTGGGGGAATATGTTGAAAGTAATGGTTACAAAATGCAAGTAACCAAATACGAAAGAAACATACTCACACAAGATTCTCAAATTTCATTAAGAGGACCTCAAAGCGGAGGTGATTATCGCGAAACAACTATCACTGTCAGAAATACACACATGACCACTGCTCAAATAATGGAAAAAATTGTGGGGAAAGTTGAAAGTTATCGTAAAACTTTTGCCTAGCCCCTATTGACAACGCCCAAAGCCTACTCACTCCCGAGTAGGCTTTGCTCTACAGAATGAACATTATTGCGAATACATGAAGCCCTCGATGCGAGGGCTTTTTATTTTGGTTTCAATGTTACAATTTTGTTATTATCAACCCCGTATAAGCGAATTAATTTGCAGTTGATAGCTTATCACG
>CAKZMU010000090.1 GCA_937129145.1 uncultured Lacinutrix sp.
TGAATATCTAAATGATTGAATATATAATCCGTATCAATAGCATCATTAGCTAATATGTGAGCATCATCATAATTAGCCTCCCAATAGTGAATGTATTCATTAAATCGTTTGAACAACATATATTCAAACAAATCTACAATGTCTTGTGTAAGTACAGATTTTAATAAAATGGTTCCTCTTGCAAAAGCTTTGAATTCATAACCATTATGATCTAATGACAAAGTGCCTTCACAAAAATGCTTACTTGCAAGCCAAATAGTATTTTTAGCTTTTTCTTGAATGTCTGTATTTGTTGGATTATATTTTAACTCTTCAGCAAAAACTTTTATAAAATCTACTTGATTGAAATTTGTAATCGTATTTCCTGTAATATCTCCTGAGGCGACAACAATATTTAATGCATTATAATCGCTTATAGCTGCATTTAACGCTGAAACGGTTGGTGCAGAACTTGATAAGTAATCATCAGAATATCTACTGTACATTAAGTTAATGTCTGCTTCGTTACTTGCATTTGAAGGTACTTGTGCAATATCTGGTGCTACGGTAAATGGACAAGTTACAATCGAATCGGTAGTAACAAACTCACCATTTAATGATAAATTATCAATAGCAAAATTTCTAGCAGTGTGACCATTATCTGTTCTTATATAACGTACATGCAATACATCTCCAACATCATTAGAAGATGCTGTATAGTTTAATGCTGTATTAACTGGCGTAGTATTGTTTCCTCCAATAAAAATATCTGACGACGACGCCAAAACTATATCATCGGTTTCGTTGTAAAGTTCCACTTTAAACCTTACATAAGAACTGTTTTGGTTGTATGTGTAGGTGGCAATGTTTAGAGTTTCACCCAAAGTCATCGTTCCAGAAAAGGTAAACGAAGCGCCTTGACCAACAACCTGCGATTTGCCATCGACAAATTGGGCGCCATCGCCTACACCATCACCATTATCGGCATCATTGGTTATGATGCTTAAAACCACATCGCCTATTGGTGACCAAGTGCCTGATGTGTGGGTTATTTGACTAATACAAGGGATTGGAATTAAACAAAATGTACAAAAAAAGAGTACAACATACCTGCTGAGAGTGTGAGGGATTTTCATAATTTCAAGTTATTGTTAGGAATAGTAAGATAATAAAAAAACTTTGTTTCTGATTAGTCGATTCTATTAATTGCAAAACAAAAAGCGATGAGTGAAAACTCATCGCTTTTAATTGATTAAATCTTTTATTGAAGTTTATTTTTTAATAACTAGTTTTTTTGTGACAAAAATGTCAGATTCTAATTCAATTTTTAGCAAGTACAAGCCATTACTTAAGTTATTAATGTCCAACTTATTGTTTATTACTTTAAAGTTACCTATTTCTTTTCCTAATATTGAAATTACTGTAACATTATTTATCTTTTTAGAAGTAGAGAATTCAACAAATCCATTTGATGGGTTTGGAAAAAATGAAACTAAGTCTTTATTATAATTTTTAACTCCTAATGGTGCAGCATCTAACAATAATACTTCTTTAGCTAAACCATCATTAAGAGTAAACTCAATAACTGTTTCTATTGCATTGGCAGACAAAATTTGTACACCAGTTGTAATTTCACTTAAAAACCACTCACCCTGTATTGTAACTTGTCTTGTTGTTTCAATAGATGGCACATAAGACCTACTTGTAAAGCCAATATCTGGATTTGCAACTGAGACAAGTAGTTCATTATCAACATTATTAAATTCTGTCATAACTAAACATGAACCGTTTACATCTGTTATCTTATCGTAAGTTAAACCTGCTGCTGCGTTAAAAAACGCATAACCAAATATTTTTTTAGCTTCATGCTCAACAATATGCGCATTTGCATCTTGCTGATGTACTGTATATGGTTTGTTTCCTCCTTGTATAGCTGTATCCAAGTTTTGCATTTCAGTTGCGTCACTATCTGGAATTACAATATATTCATAGCTTTCGTTTGTTGGCGCTGTACCATGGTCTATATAACCTGTATAATAAGTGTCTGTTGCATTGCCACCAATACTAGCTGGCCATATCTGGTCATAGTTTGGAGTTTGCTGTACTTCCTTTTTTACTTTTAGTGCACCACTTCCTGATAATAAGTAAAATCCTGTATTGTAATTGCTCAATAGCCAATGGTTTGAAGCTCCGCTAAAGGTTACTTCCCCAGAAGCTGATTGATTTGTTCCATCAACATTAGGTATTCCAGAATTATCCAAACGTTGATATAAGGTTGTAATCGTTTCGTTTGAAGCATCATCATTATTTATTCCTGATGCTAAGCAAACAATAATATCATCAAAAAAGAAATTAGATTTTTTAAATGTAAAGGTATTATTATGATTTTCGCCTGAATGTGTTGTACCAAACCCTTGGCCTTCCATTTCTTGAAAATCCATAGCAAACATGCCATAGTCTCCATGTATATTAGACAATAATTCACTGCCCTTGTTGTTAAGTGTCAGTGAGCCAACAAAACTTTTTTGCTGTAGCTCGTCAATACGTCCTCTCTCGGCATGTAAATTTGCCCACGGCAGCCTAATAACTGTTGCTCCTGGATTATAGTTCCAATCCCAAGTTTCATGGTCATAACCATTTCCTGTTTCTTTATTTCCTGGATAAATAACCTCTAAAGCTCCATAACTTTGATAACGACCGTATCTGTTTCTGCCTGTATATATCTCACTTCCCCACATATTATCGGAAAAGCCTTTGTTAAATACTAGCCAATTATTTTTTCTAAAAGCACTTGCATGTGCATGGTTAAATTGAAAAAAGCCTTCTGTATATGGCGTTGTTCCTGAATAATTAAAATCTACATCAACTCCATAAATTCTATTATACATACCTGCAAAAATAGGGTCTGCTGTTGCAAGACTTAAAATATCTCCACCTGCTATCGCTAACTTTTTAAGTCGGTCTTGACTAAATTGCCTTGTTCTATTATGTGGATTTCTTCCTGAAGTAGATAAAGCTTGCACATTGTCATCGTTAGATTGCATGTATTGATAAAAAACCGCATCTCTAAACACTTGATATGCTGTGGTATCTATTGTAAATGCAGTACCTCTCATGTAATACAATACATTAGCTACGGTTTGATAAGCATACATATAATTATTGTAAGCTGTCCAGTGATGAAAGCCTGAACCATCTTCTTTAATTCCGTTAGAAGTTCCTGGCGAATAGCTTAAAAATCGTTCAAGGTAACGCTTAAAACCTTTCATATATTGAAGACGCTCTTCTTCGGTGTCCAACCAAGTGATGTAAGCCATTTGAATATCTAAATGATTGAATATATAATCCGTATCAATAGCATCATTAGCTAATATGTGAGCATCATCATAATTAGATTCCCAATAGTGGATGTATTCATTGAAACGCTTGAATAGCATAAACTCAAATAAATCTATAATATCTTGTGTGAGCACAGATTTTAATAGGATAGCTCCTCTTGCGAATGCCTTAAATTCATAACCATTATGGTCTAATTCCAGAACACCTTGACAAAAATGCTTACTTGTTAGCCAAATGGTGTTTCTGGCTTTTTCCTGTATATCTGTGTTTGATGGGTTGTATTTTAATTCTTCTGCAAATACTTTTATAAAATCAACGTCGTTAAAATCTGTAATCGCATTTCCTGTGATATCTCCGGATGCGACAACAATATTCAATGCATTATAATCGCTAATAGCCGAATTTAACTCTGAAACAGTTGGTGCAGAGCCTGATAAGTAATCATCAGAATATCTACTGTACATTAAGTTTATATCAGCTTCGTTACTTGCGTTTGAAGGTACTTGTGCAATATCTGGGGTTACGATAAATCCACATCCAAGCAATGAAACATAACTTCCATTTAATGATAAATTATCTATAGCAAAATTCCTTGCTGTATTGCCATTATCTGTTCTTATATATCGCACTTGAAGTTCATCACCAACATCACTAGCCAAAGCTGTGTAATTTAATGTTGTTAAAACTGGAGGTGAACTACTATTAGATATAGTTATTGCTGAACTTGTTGCTAATATGGCTCCATCGGTAACATTATATAAATCAACTACAAATCTTACAAAAGATACATTTTGATTGTATGTATATGTATTTATTGTGATTGACTCACCTAGCGTCATTGAACCACCAAATGTATGAGTAACACCTTGACCAACTACTGCTGATTGTCCGTCAACAAAAATAGCGCCATCATTAACACCATCGCCATTATCTGCATCATTGGTAATAATGGTTAAAGCTACATCTCCAACTTCAGTCCATATGCCTGAAGAAGTGTTCACTTGAGAAAATGTTGTGCTAATAACTAATAAAAAAAGTAGAGTGGATAGGTAAATCTGTTTCATATGATAATAGGGATATTTTAAAACTTATTATGTAACTGTATTAAAACTATTTATTCTCAATAGCTTCAAGCCTTTTACTTAATGCTTCAAGAGCACTCGTAGTTTTATCTAGCTTATCTTTTAGGGTTTTGTTTTCCACTTGAAGTTTGCTTATTTTTTTAGATGCTTCAATAGTATGCAAAAACAGTTCTTCAACTTTTTCGAGGTTGTCTCTAATACCTTCGGTAACATTCCACCCATTAGCCATTACATCTGCTCTACTTTGTATGTTTGGTAAATGCTTGTTTTGTTCTAAAAAGGCTTCAACTTCATGTAGTTTCAGCAACTTATAATTTTTGTTAAACTCTGAGTTTCCATCAAAATATGTTTCAAAAACATAATCTGGGTATGCATAAGCACCACCAGAGTTCCTTAAAGTACCTGTAAGGTTTATGTCTCCAGCAACATCTAACAAATATCCTGGGGTAGCTGTACCAATACCAACATTTCCGTTTGCAAAAACGGCTGCATAATTAGTTCCAGCACCAATTGATGAAAAATAACCTGCAATAGCTGTTCCTCCAACATCACTACCTATCAATGCGTTATATGTTCCATAACTTGTCATTCCATTAGCAGTATTATCAATTTCATTTCTAAAGCCCCAATTATTACCAGTTGAGTTATTTATATTGTTATAAACACCAACATGCTCTCCATTACCTGTGCCAGTAAGCGTATTTACAACTCCAGAATGATTATTGTTACCAGAACTACTAATAAAATTACTAACACCTATATGTGTTCCAGTCCCAGACCCAGAGATACTTGTATATACTCCTTGTTGTGTTCCAGACCCATTATTTGTAAATGAATTTGAAACCCCTCTATTAGTACCATTCCCAGCAGAAGAATTAAATGTATTATAAACACCTCTAACTGTTCCAGATCCTCTCATTTGGTTTTGAGTACCAGTATGTGTTCCTGAACCTGTACTTGCTATATTATTATTAGTACCAATATGAGCACCATCACCAGCAGCTGTAAAGTAATTATTAACGCCTGTAATATTTCTATCTTCATTACCAATCATCCTATTAAAAGTTCCAGTTTGGTTACCTGTTCCACCTGCCCCAGTTAATTCGTTATAAGTACCATAAGCTTGGTTTGACTGTCCTGCAGGCACCCTAACTCTCGTATACATACCGTATCTTGTACTTGTCGTTGCTGCAGTATTCTGGTTGTTCACAAAAATACCGTAAATAACCCCAGTTGTTGCTGCAGTAGTACTAATGTTTAAAGCTCTTGTTGAGCTTAAATCTTGTATGTCTAAAGGATAATTTGCAGTTGTTTTACCAATTGCAACATTCCCTGTTCTAAATACATCTTGTGTTATGGCTGTTGGAGCTGATGATGTGCCTTCTTGATGGAAATCGCCATCTTCAACAGGCGCCAAAGCAATCCACTGTGTACCGCTCCAATAGTAATAACCTTCACCAGTTGCGGCATTGGTATTATAAACCAATAAGCCTTCGGCTGCAGCAAGTGCAGGAACTGTTGCAGCAATACCAGTAATAGGTGCAATAGTACTTAAATTGGCAATATTAACTTTTGGTATAAAAATACCTTTCTCGGTACTTTCAATATCCAACAACGAACCGTCTTTAGGTGTTGTGGTATTAATACCAACTTGGGCATAAGTATAAGCAGTTGCTAAACAGGTAATTATTATCGAAAAAAAGAGTTTTTTAGTTTTCATAATAGTAGGTTTATCAGTAAATTTGAAAGGCAAATATAAACATTTTATCGATTAAACGTAATTTTTTCACGATTAAATGCATTTATTTCTATTTTATTCCATATATTTGCTTCAGTAAATCCCAAATAATCATGATATGAAATGGAAATCTTTACTTTTTCTATGTTTTGTTACAAATTTTGCCACAGCTCAAATTAGTGTAAGTGGTAATAACTACATATTTGCAACTACTAGCATAAATGCTACGGATGTTTACCTATTTGTTGAAGATGATGTAAATCTAGAAAACACAAATTCATATTTTTATTTAAGAAACAACGCTCAGTTGTTACAAGGTACTGGATCGACTGGAAATTCTGGTGTTGGGCAATTAAGTGCTTACCAAACTGGTACTGTAAACAATTACGCATACAACTATTGGTGTGCACCTGTTGGAAATACCGATGCAGATGATAATGCAAATAGAGCCTTTAGACCAAGCAATAATATATACGATGAAACTTCGGCGCCAATAACTAGCGCTTTGGCTACCTATACTTCTGGTCATAATGGTACCTCAGGACCAATGGTAATATCAAATCGTTGGTTATATACTTATAGTCCTGGATTAGCTTATAGCGAATGGGATTATATGTCGGATAGCGGAACTGCAGGAGCAGGTTATGGGTTTTCCATGAAAGGTTCCACTAGTGGTGCACAGTTATATGACTTTAGAGGAAAACCAAACAATGGTACTATATCTACAAATGTTCAAACTGGTGACTGGACTTTGGTTGGAAACCCTTATCCATCAGCTTTAGATGCATTAGATTACATTCATGATACACAAAATCAAACATCTATTAATGGCTCGTTGTATTTTTGGGAACATGATGCAAGCGTCAATTCTCACTTTGTAGCAGATTATGTAGGTGGTTACGCATCTTACACAATTAATGCCGCTGGCACAGTAGAAACCTATACTGACGCTACTTTTGATACTTATAATGGTGACGGTTCACTTAACACTACAGGCGGCACTAGAACAAGCCCAAAAACGGCAAGACGCTATATACCAATTGGTCAAGGATTTATGATAATTGGTACTGCGAACAGTACTGCAAGAACTCAAAACTCACACAGACAGTACTATAAGCAAACTGATGTTGATAGTGAGTTTTTTAGAACAGGAGATTCAAAAAAGAAAAAGAAACCTGTCGATAAAACTCCAGATGATATTGTATATGATGACAATGGACTGCAAGTATTGCCCAACGAATACAAACGTTTTAGATTAAATATTGATTTTAACGAGGTTTACACCAGACAGATATTGCAAAACTTCCATCATACTGCAACCGATGGTTTTGATTACGGTTTAGAGATAGAGAGTCCAGAAGGTGTAAATTCTGATGCACATTGGATTTTAAATAACAAACCTTATGTAGCACAAGCCTTTAATTTTGATAACGATTTAAAAATTCCTTTAGTAGTAAAGGTTAATGATGAAAACAAACTTATTAGGTTTAGAATTTTTGATGTTCAAAACTTTAACCCTAACCAGTCCATTTACTTACACGATATTGTTACAGATGTGTATATAGACTTAACAGAAGAAAACTATGAATTAAATCTTGAAGTTGGGGAATATACCAATAGATTTGAAGTAACCTTTGTTAATAATGAAGATTTAGCAACGGAATCAGCGCCATTGGTTATCTACCAAAATAATACTGAGTCTAAGTTAACCATATCAAACCCAAATAGCTTAAACATTAATGATATAGTGTTATACGACATTAGCGGAAAGCAAATATTTCATCATGAAGATTTAGTAACAAACACCAAACATGAGTTTTCTACTCAAGGATTAAGCAGTGGTGTGTATTTGGCTTCGATAAAAATTAACAAAAGCACCATCAATAAAAAGGTATTGATAAATAACAAATAAAATCAGAACACATATATTTAAAAAGAACCATCAATTGATGGTTCTTTTTGCGTTTATTGAAGATACTTTTATAACTTTGAAAACACTTAAAAACCGCTAATGCTATCTCCTGATGATTATATGCTACCTTGTCTAACCAAAAAATTCTTTGGTATTGAGTGCTTTGGTTGTGGGTTTCAAAGGTCTTTAGCCTTTTTATTTCAAGGAGAGTTTGTGGCAGCTTTTAAAATGTACCCAGGAATTTATCCGCTTTTCGCTTTAGGATTGTTTATAGTTATAAATTTCTTTTTTAAAATAAAAAATGCTGAAAAAATTAAAATAACTTTAGTAGTTTTAAGCATTGCATTTATAGTCATAAATTACGTATTAAAAATAACCAACTAGATAAAATTTATTATGGAACAACAAAAACTCAACACCACTATTGTATATGTATTAGCAATTTTAGGTTTTTTATGCTGCTGTTTTGGTGGTATAGGATTCATTTTTGCAGGAATAGCCTTTTACATTGCGCATACAAAATTAAAGGAAGCGTATGCTAATCCTGAAAATTATGAAAACATTGACGCCATGAAAAGTGCAAAAACTGTTGCTTTAGTAGCGCTTATTATTAGCAGTTTATATTTCTTATACAATGTTTATTGGTTCTCGACTGGTGGCTGGGATGAGTTTATGATGAAATACCAAGAAGCTATAGAAGAAATGCAAGGAGCACAATAGAAGTATTGTTTTCTATTATTCCGAAGAATAAATCAACAACAAAAAAAGCGACCAAATGGTCGCTTTTTTTATGTTACAATGTTTTTATATGTTAAAACAATGAAGCGCCAACAATGGCCAACAAAAACATTAATAAATATAAGCTAATAATAACAATTGCAAAAATGCCCATAAATTTATAATGTGATTTTAAGTTAGAAAAAGCTGATTCAAAATCATCATTGTTTTGTACATGTAAGGCCTTTTTCATCTTTCTAGAAAATTTGTACAAATAATAAACTGGGAAAAAATACACAATAGCTATGATGATATAAAAAATCCCCATGCCAGCAGTATAACCTAATTGATAAGCAGCTGATTCTGTTCCATCTAAGGAAGACATAATAGTTCCAAAGAGCAACCCAACGATTACCATAAATCCAATTCCTACAAACCCAACGATAGACAAGAAAAAAGACCAATTGGAAATTTCTTTTAAATAGCCTTTTATTTTCTCAGAAATATTTAACTCAAATGTGTCAAATGCTGAATTGTCTTTATCCAATATATTACTCAAAATCTTTTAATGTTTTAATTATTATTGATACACAATCCAACAATTGCTCTTCAGTCATTACCAAAGGTGGTGCAAAACGAATAATGTTTCCATGAGTTGGTTTAGCCAATAAGCCATTGTCCCTTAGTTTCAAACATATATTCCAAGCAGTGTCACTATCTTCAGAATCGTTAATAACAATCGCATTCAATAAACCTTTACCACGAACTAGATTTACTAAATCTGAGGATTTAATATACGTATTTAATTCACTTCTAAATAATTGGCCCAGTTCTTCAGCATTATCAGCCAATTGCTCATCTCTAACAACTTCTAAAGCGGCAATTCCCACTGCGGCAGCCACTGGGTTACCTCCAAACGTACTTCCATGATTTCCAGGTCTAATCACATTCATAATAGCATCGTTTGCCAACACAGCAGATACAGGATATGCACCTCCAGAAAGCGCTTTACCAAGAATTAAAATATCTGGTTTTACGTTTTCGTGGTCAACTGCCAATAACTTTCCAGTTCTGGCAATGCCAGTTTGCACTTCATCTGCAATAAACAGTACGTTATACTTCTCGCATAATGCTTTAGCCTTTGCTAAATAGCCCTCACTTGGCACATAAACACCAGCTTCGCCTTGAATAGGTTCTGCCATAAATCCAGCAACATTTGAATTGCTTTTTAAAGCGTCTTCAAGAGCGTCTAAATTATCGTAATCAATTTTCACAAATCCTTTGGTGAATGGTCCAAAATTTTCACGAGCTACTGTATCGTTTGAAAATGAAATAATCGTTGTTGTTCTACCATGAAAATTGTTTTTGCAAACAATGATGTCTGCTTCATTTTCATCAATGCCTTTCACTTCATAAGCCCATTTTCTACAAATTTTCAACGCCGTTTCAACAGCTTCTGCTCCTGTATTCATTGGTAATAACTTATCAAAACCAAAGATTTCGGTCGCAAACTTTTCGTATCTACCAAGCATATCGTTATAAAATGCTCTAGACGTTAAGGTTAATGTTTGTGCCTGATTTACCATTGCACCAACAATTTTTGGATGACAATGTCCTTGGTTTACTGCTGAGTAAGCTGATAAGAAATCGTAGTACTTTTTCCCTTCAACATCCCAAACATATACACCTTCTCCTCTACTCAATACTACTGGAAGTGGATGGTAATTGTGTGCGCCATACTTGTTTTCTAAATCCATCGCTTCTTGCGATGTTAATTGGTCTAAAATAGCCATTCTAAAAATAATTTTTTAATTAATAAAAAAACTATTCCTGTTCTACCTTTATCCTTTCGAGTGTCCGAAAATTCAGCGTGGGAAAGAAATCATCCCTAGGGCTTGCAAATTACTAAATATAGGCTGTTTCTAAAAATGTTATTTTAGTTTTTTGATGCTAGTGATGATACTTGCAGCTCCAAACGTTTTATTTCTCTTATAATGGCATTTTTATCCATTTGCAACCAAGCAAACATTTTAAGCATACTTACCGCTAATAAACATATAATACCACCAACAGACCATTTAATTAATTCGTTTGTATTAGCTGTATCAAAAAACTGTATGGTGCAGTATATAAATAGCCCAAAAAATACTAAGGTCATAAAATTCATTAAATACATAATCCATCGGTTTTTACCTTGAAATAAGCCACCAAGCATTTCAAATACATTTTGCTCGTCTAGCTCATCATAAAATTTGGCTTCTTCCTGTGTTAATGTGTCTTTTATTAACTTGTCTATGTCTTCCATATTAGTTTTCATAATTTTCGTTTTTTAATATTGTTTTTAATTTTTCCCTAGCGTGAAACAATCTAGATTTTACTGTTCCCGCTTTAACTTGCAACAACTTAGCTATGTCTTTTAATGATTTTTCTTTTAAATAAAATAGCCTAATCACGTCTTGTTGGTTTATTGGCAATTCTAAAATAGCGTTATATAGTTTCTTCTTAAGTTCGGTGTTTTCGCTGTAAGGTTCGTCTAATTCAATAGTTGCATTCTTAATAGCATCTTTTCCTTTTAAATCTTTTTGCCGCTTTCTCAGTACATCAATGGATTTTGTATGTACTATTCGCATTGCCCAACCACTAAAACTGTTTGGGTCTTTTATAGTTTTCATTTTAGCTATAATAGTTCGCCAACTATCTTGCGCTATATCTTTTGCTTCGTCGGTATCCTTTACAATGTAAAAAGCCTTTGTACAAAAATGCTTGTGCCAACGTGTAACCAATTCAGTTAGAGCCAAGGTATTTCCAGATTGATAGTCTAGAATTAACAATGCATCTTTTTCTTTTTCGGTTGGACTCATTAACTGGTTGCTTTACATAAATGACGACATACATCGTAAAAGGTTCATTTTTTTCTGAAGTATTATAAAGATAGTTGAAATTTGTTCGAGTTATCATAAGCTTTCTTATTTTTGCCGCATGGCAAGAAAAAACAGAAAACAAGTTTTTACCAACTTAGAAGTGATTGATGCTGGTGCAAAAGGCAAAACTGTTGCAAAAGCACCAGATGGCAAAGTGGTATTTTTACCAAATGCTGTTCCTGGCGATGTGGTAGATGTGCAAACATTTAAAAAACGTAAGTCGTATTATGAAGGCAAAGCCATTGCGTTTCATAAGTTATCAGACAAGCGAACAGAACCGAAATGCGAGCACTTTGGAACCTGTGGAGGCTGTAAATGGCAGCACATGGATTATGAACACCAACTGTTTTTTAAACAAAAAGAAGTTACCAATAACCTAATTCGTATCGGACATATAGAACTACCACAAGTCACGCCAATTCTAGGCTCTAAAGAGCAATATTTCTACCGAAACAAAATGGAATTTTCCTTTAGCGATAGTCGTTGGTTGACACAAGAAGAAATAAATTCCGACGAAGATTTAGGGGATAGAAATGCCCTTGGGTTTCATATCCCAGGCATGTGGGACAAAATTTTGGATGTAAAAAAATGTTGGCTGCAAGCAGATCCTTCAAATGCCATAAGAAATTCGGTTAAGGAATTTGCTATTGATAATAATCTGGAGTTTTTTAATACCAGAAATCAAACAGGACTTTTACGTACATTAATGATTCGCACCACTAGTATTGGCGAAATCATGGTATTGATTCAGTTTTTTAAAGAGGATGTCGAAAAACGAGAGTTACTGCTCAATCATTTAAAAACGACATTTCCAGAAATAACCTCATTACAATACGTTATTAACGGAAAAGCTAATGACACAATATACGACCAAGAAGTGATTTGTTATCATGGTCGCGACCATATTTTTGAAGACATGGAAGGCTTAAAGTTTAAGATTAATGCTAAGTCATTCTATCAAACAAATTCTGAGCAAGCATACGAGCTTTATAAAATCACTAGAGAGTTTGCTAGTTTAACTGGAAACGAACTGGTGTACGATTTATACACAGGTACAGGAACCATTGCACAATTCGTAGCTAAAAAAGCTAAAAAAGTGGTTGGCGTTGAGGCTGTTCCTGATGCTATTACAGCAGCAAAAGAAAATGCACAATTAAACGAGATTGATAACGTTGAGTTTTATGTTGGTGACATGAAAAACGTGTTTAATCAAGAATTTATAAATACGCATGGACAACCAGATGTTATTATTACCGACCCTCCAAGAGATGGTATGCATAAAGATGTGGTTAAACAAATACTAAATATTTCGCCAGAAAAAATTGTTTATGTAAGTTGCAATAGCGCAACGCAAGCAAGAGATTTAGCATTAATGGACGATGTTTACAAAGTTACCAAAACACAAGCTGTCGATATGTTTCCACAAACACATCATGTAGAAAATGTTGTACTTTTAGAACGTCGTAAATAGATATATTAGTCAATGAAAAAAACCTCAATACTTATTCTGCTTATTTTAATTAGCGTGTTTGCTTGCGAAAAGGATGATATTTGCCCTGAAGCCACAGCAACTACCCCTCAATTAATAGTTCGATTCTACGATATAACGACACCAGAAGACACCAAACCTGTCACTAATTTATTAGTTTATGGCATTGATGATAATAGTGAACCTGTTTTTTTCAAGGATATAAATATTGGAACGAAAGATTCTATTGCTATTCCTTTAAGAACAGACATTAACACTACAAAATTAGTTCTGCATTCGGAATACAGTGTTGATGACAATGGAACGCCAGATGATGACAGTGATGATATTGTATTAGGGAATCCTGATGCTGTTGATATAAGTTATACTAGAGACAATAAATATGTATCTCGCGCTTGTGGTTACAAAGCTACTTATACCAATTTAGGAGCAGCACTTATAGCTGATTCTGACAACTGGATAACAAATATTACTATTGAAAATAACACCATAGACAATGAAAATGCAGCACATATCAACATATATCACTAGTGGTCTTACTGTGTTGCTGATGACATTTTCAGTGAGTGCACAAAACGACAGTATTGCAAACGACTCTATACGTTACGCTCAAAAATACGGCTTGCGTTTGGGTGGCGATGTGAGTAAGTTAGTAAAATCGTTTATTGATGATGATTATGCTGGTTTTGAAATTAATGGTGATTATCGCTTATCAAAAAATCTATACATAGCTGGTGAATTAGGTACAGAAGAACAAACTACTGATAGCGAATATATAAACGCTACAGCGCAAGGAAGTTATTTTAAAGGAGGTATCGATTACAATTTATACCAAAACTGGTTTGGTATGGAAAACATGATTTATAGTGGTTTTCGTGCAGGCTTTGGCACGTTTAACCAAACCTTAAACAGTTATACAATTTATGACACAAATGGTCAACCTTGGGGGCCGCAAACCACAGTTACAGATGGTACAAAACAAAGTGGTTTAACAGCCATTTGGGGAGAACTTATTTTGGGTATTAAAGCAGAAACACTTAATAATTTGTATGTTGGGTTTAACGTACAACTAAAAGGTCGTATCACAGAAACCAAATCAAATAACTTTGAAAATCTCTACATTCCTGGGTTTGGACGTACTTATGACAGTGGTAACTTTAGTATTGGGTTTGGGTACAATATATCTTATTTAATTCCTTTGTTTAAAAAGGACTAAATTAAAAAACCTGCTATTTTAAGTAATTATGGAACTAACTGCAGAAATTAAAGCATGCATATCAAAAAGTGTATTGTGTTGGCTTGCAACAGCATCAAAAGAAAACATTCCTAATGTTTCACCAAAAGAAATTTTCAAATTTTATGGTTTAGATAAAATAATTGTTGCAAATATTGCTTCTCCTCAAACTGTTAGGAATATTAAACAGAACGCTAATGTTTGTTTAAGTTTTATAGATATTTTAGTTCAAAAAGGGTTTCAAATAAAAGGTAAAGCTGAAATTATTAAAAAAACAGATTATCGATTTGCTGAAATGGAAAACGTATTAATTAAAATGACCGAAGGTAAATTTCCAATTGCTTCCATTACACAAATTACAGTCGAACAAGTCAAACCCATTATTGCACCCAAGTACATACACTACCCTAACACTACAGAGCAAGAGCAAATTGAAAGTGCTAAAAAGTTATACGGTTTTAATAAGCACATTTACTAATAATTAAAACAATGTAATCTGTCCTTCATCATCAGTTTCTAAATCTTTTGCTTCACCGTTTGTAGATGGCTTTGTAGGCGCTTCATCTATCTTAGTGGTATTTTCTACAACTTCTTCGCCAACGACTTCTATCTCTTCAGCAGGTGTTTCTTCAGGAGCTTCGTAAGGTAAAGAATCTAGTAGGTTTATTTGATTTACTTTATCTTTAGTTAACTGATTTCCAAGTGCAGTAATTCCTTTTACAGCAATAAACTCTTCGAGGTTTACTTCAAGATTATCTTTTCTGTCTTTTCCACGTTCTTTGGCAAACACTACTTCAGCCATTGGTTTCCAGTCGGTTGATACGATTTCCAGTTGTGATTTTTCGTGGTCGGTAATAAAACTCTCTATTTTGTTTTCATTTTCAACCAAGAAACGTTTTACGTAATAGCGCTCTTTATCACCATCAAAATAAATAGCGGAAATAGGCTTTTTAGGAATCCATTTTTCCATAACTATCATATCACTATCAAAACGTGCGGTAATCTCTGGCACTATGGTTTTTACCAAGCCAGATTGAGTGATAATCAATATTCGGTCTTCTCCTCTAAACTCACCAACCAATTCACCTCTGCCATCTACATTTAGGCGTTGAACAGTATCGTCAAACCATACTTTACGAGGTTTTAATGTGCTTACACCTTTTTCCTTAAGCTCAATGCGTTTTATAGAATACTTTGTGACCAAGTTCCCTTTTGAGCCACGACCTTTAATTATTATGTCGGCGAAATCTAAATCCCATTTTAATTTTTTAATGCTGCCTACTTGACGTAACATAACGGTTACCACTTCGGCTTCACCATTTGGGTTGGCAGAAAAATAGTGAACAACGGAGTTTGAACTACCATTGGTCATATCATACTCTTTATCTCTCGTTATAGATGTTACAGCAAAACGTTTAACGTACGAAGCACCACCTTTTCCATCACGATAAATCATATTGTAAATGGTGCGCTTGTCTTTTTTCTTAAAGACAGCCACATGAATAATATTTTTGCCAACAAAGGTTTTGCTATCTACTTTGGTTACCATCATTTTACCGTCTTTAGTAAACACGACAATATCATCAATATCACTACAATCACATACGTATTCGTCACGACGTAAAGACGTACCAACAAAGCCTTCGTCTCTATTTACATACAGCTTGGTATTTCTAATAACTACTTTGGTAGCATCTACATCGTCAAACACACGGATTTCGGTTTTTCGCTCCCTACCTTTTCCGTATTCTTTTTTAAGCCTTTGAAAATAAGCAATCGCATAATCAATAAGGTTTGCTAAATGATGTTTTACCTCAGCTATTTGGTCTTCAAGGGCATCAATTTTTTGCTGTGCCTTGTCTATATCGAATTTAGAAATACGCTTGATTCTAATCTCTGTTAATCGCGCAATATCCTCATCAGTCACAGCACGTTTTAAATGCTTTATATGTGGCTGAAGTCCTTTGTCAATCGCTCTAATAACGCCTTCCCAAGTTTCTTCTTCTTCAATATCACGATAAATTCTATTTTCAATAAAAATACGTTCTAAAGATGCAAAGTGCCATTGCTCTTCAAACTCGCCCAATTTTATTTCAAGCTCTTGTTTTAATAGCTGAACCGTATTATCTGTACTGCGACGTAACATTTCGGTTACACCAACAAAAAATGGTTTATTATCTTCAATGACACAACCTAAAGGTGAAATAGATGTCTCACAATTTGTAAAGGCATATAAGGCGTCAATGGTCTTATCTGGTGAAATCCCTGAAGGTAAATGCACCAATATTTCAACATCGGCAGCAGTATTATCTTCAATCTTTTTAATCTTGATTTTTCCTTTATCGTTCGCCTTTAAAATAGAGTCTATTAACGACGAGGTATTGGTGCCAAAAGGAATTTCGGTAATGACTAATGTGTTTTTATCGTACTGCGAAATTTTTGCCCTAACACGCACTTTCCCTCCTCTTAAACCATCATTATAATTGGTGAAATCGGCAATTCCCGCAGTTGGGAAATCTGGTAATATTGTAAATCGTTTGCCTTGAAGGTGCTTTACTGAAGCATCTATCAATTCAATAAAATTATGTGGTAAAATTTTGGTCGATAATCCAACAGCAATTCCTTCACCTCCTTGTGCCAACAACAACGGAAACATTACTGGAAGGTTGACGGGTTCTTTTCTACGACCGTCATAAGATGCTTGCCATTCGGTTATTTTTGGATTGTAAACAACATCTAGAGCAAATTTTGATAAACGCGCCTCAATATAACGTGATGCAGCTGCTCTATCGCCTGTTAAAATATTCCCCCAGTTTCCTTGAGTGTCTATCAACAAATCCTTCTGACCTATTTGCACCATGGCGTCGGCAATACTCGCGTCACCATGCGGATGGTATTGCATGGTATGACCAACAATGTTCGCTACTTTATTGTAACGACCATCATCCAAGTCCTTCATGGAATGCATTATACGACGTTGCACAGGTTTAAAACCATCTTCAATAGCTGGTACTGCACGCTCAAGAATTACATACGAAGCGTAATCCAGAAACCAGTCTTTGTACATTCCAGTAACCTTGGTGATGGTTTCTTGGTTCTCGTCGTTATTACTGTTTATTAAGCCTTCGTTTTCTTCACTCATATTAATTACCCTCTTCTACTAAATCCAACTCCACTTTCAAATTATTAATAATAAATTCCTGTCTTGTGGGTGTGTTTTTTCCCATGTAAAATGACAACAATTCATCTATGGACATATCCTTATCCAACATAACTGGATCCAAACGTATATCTTCTCCAATAAAATGTACAAACTCATCTGGTGAAATCTCGCCAAGTCCTTTAAATCGTGTGATTTCAGGTTTAGGTTTTAGTTTTTCTATAGCATCTCTTCTTTCTTCTTCAGAATAACAATAAACGGTCTCCTTTTTATTTCTAACTCTAAACAATGGTGTTTGCAAAATGTACAAATGACCTTCTTTAATCACTTCAGGAAAAAACTGTAAAAAGAAGGTGATTAGCAACAGTCTAATATGCATTCCATCAACATCTGCATCAGTTGCTATCACAACATTGTTATAACGTAAGTCTTCTAGCGATTCTTCTATATTAAGCGCAGCCTGAAGCAAGTTAAACTCTTCGTTTTCGTACACAATTTTTTTACTCAAACCATAACAATTCAATGGTTTTCCTTTTAAGCTAAAAACCGCTTGTGTATTGACATCACCTGCGGTTGTCATGGTCCGCATACCTGTCAGCCAGGTAAGTTGTTCCTCCGTATGAGGGATTGGATCCCAACGGTATTGTCCCAAAGAGATAACGTCCTCTTTGATATGAGGTGCCGACTTCCAGTATGGTACGTCGATCTTCTTAAACCGATGTGTATGTTTCACAGACGGTCGAATGCGATAACACCATGTACGTTCGTTTCGGTTGCGCGGTGCGGTGAAGGCAGTCCCTGAGAGTTGTTCGGCGTAGAGCTTGTAGTTGGCCCGTTGCGGTGAATTCATCTGCTGCTTCTCGAGCAATCTTGGCCGCTGTCCTATTCAGTTCTGGCACTAGATACTGCATGTCATAGTCAGCCATCGACAGACGCGTACCGTTAAAGGTATTGGTCTCGATGATATCAGCGCCCGCCAGCAGATGATCGTGATGAATGTCTTTAATCATGTGCGGCTGAGTCAGTACCAGTAGATCGTTGTTGCCGCGTACATCTTGGTCGATATCAGCAAAACGCTCACCACGATAATCCGCTTCTTCTAGTTTATAAGTCTGAATTTGCGTACCCATTGCCCCATCTAACATCAAAATGCGTGATGCCATCTGCTCAGTGATACGGGCACGGGCGGTTAGCTGCTGCTCTTTAAACGGAAATACAGCGGGTGGCGTCAATATAAAGTCATTAGCGGATGAGGAACTAGAGGCGGTATCGGTATGAGAATCGGTTGGTGAGGTCGTCGTTGGAATCATAGGTGTGCTGCTTATATCGTAATTATTAAAAAAAGGAGGAATAACAAACCAGTAGCGTGCAGAGTCTCACGAAGAGGACCGCAAATTTGCATTATTTTAGCATGAAAAGTTTGCTACATATGGACACTGCATATTCCTCTTTGGCAATAGATAAATA
>CAKZMU010000091.1 GCA_937129145.1 uncultured Lacinutrix sp.
AAAGCAGTGACGCTTCCGTTGCTCACGTCCCACCCATTCGCTATCCCGACATCACTTGGCATTCACTTTGTCCTTGAATCAAAAAACGCGACAATGGGTCGCGTTTTGCTGAGCAATCTGTTGACTGATGTTACGGTCTATCGGCTTCGTGCCGCTCTCAATAATTCCTGATGCCGTCTTTCCTCAACGGCTAGCTGTTCGGCTTTCTTCCGCCGACGGCTGATCCCCACGTGCGAGGCAATCATGAGCAAGCTCAAGATGAATGCCAATAGTCCAACGAAAGGGTACGCATCTCCTAGCATCACCACGAATGAGATCAGTGCCAGAGGGATGCCGATTGCTCCTAGTATACGCCACATATGATCCTCCACTTATAATCGTTGCTTCCATCATAGCGCATAGAAGGTTATCCGTTCAACGTTTCTAAGAATTCGCTACGGGATACCCCGCGCACAAAGGCTTCCGCCGCCGCAACGTTGGGATTGCTATTCGTGGTCGTGCCCCCACTTCCGAACAAGCGTCCTAGTGTCGATTGTTGGAAGCGTTCCGCGATGCTTGCACCAATGTCGCGCAATTGATTCTGACTTTGGGAGGCAAAGAACCCTTGCTGGATGTAATTGCCAATAGATGCGCCAATTTGTGCGGATGCTTGTTGCAAACGCGCGTTCACCAGCACCAAGTCCTCCATTTGCTTATTGAACCCACTCAGGCGTTCATTTCGCTCACGGGCAATCGACTCGCGCAAGTCTTGTAATGCTTGTTCGCGCTGGAAACTAAGTTCCGTTTGGCGTTCGGTATGTTCATCGTCCAAGTCGCTCAACTCATCACGGGCACGGGCGCGATTTTCAAAGGCACTCGCCGCGTCCCGATTCATTTGCGCTAGTTTTTCGTCTAGGGCAAAATCTTCGCGCAAATCTTCGCGCTGTTTGTGATATTCTTTCTCTTGTGCCAGCAAGCGCTCCGATGCCGATTCCAGAATATCCTCACGACGGTCACGCCCCTTTTCAGCAATCTGCACCAAATCGTCGTTGTAATCCTCTTCCGCGTCGGCACGTTGCGTCAGGGTATCGGCGTTCTGCTCCATAGCGTTCAGCAACGCCTCTTGTCCCGCCTTCTGGACAATCAGTTGATTGGTGATGCCCGTGAACAGTTGTTGAGCATCGGTCAACTCATTGTTGAGTTCCGTGATGCGTTCGGTGGTGGCTTCGTGGGTGTCTCCTGATAATTCCAGCGCCTCAATTTCCTGCTGGATAAAATCAATATTCGTTCCCAGTTCGCGCTTGCGGTCGCGTAAGGCATCGGCGGACATGCTTTCGATGTCTGCCAATTCGCGCAAGCCATCATAGTAGGCTTGGGTTTGGCGCACTCGTTCCGCCGCGTCATTCTCCATCGCAATGACCAGATCATTGAGTTCAACCGTCGCGTTGCCTGTTGCGCCTTCTAAGCGGTCTAAGGTGTTGGCTAGCACCATCGTTTCGATTTCGGCATCAATAACTGCCTGCTTCGCTGTATTGAATGCCGCGCCTGCTGTGCCCCCAAGTTGGGGCGCTCCCAGCTCATCCGTGATGTTGCCCCACGCACCCACGATATTGGCAATTAAATCTTCGCTCTGACCAATTGTTTCAGCGTACAGTTGATCTCGTATGCGCCGATTTTCTTCCACGTTTTGACGAGCAAGCGCTAAATCTTGCTCGACCGCCGACTTCCGCTCTTCCAATTGCTCACTAGTGGCGGTAGACAAAAATTTCTCAAAGTCATCATCAGCATCATAAAAGGCTTGAAACACCTTTTTTGACTCTTCAAATTTTGACGATGCGAGACCGATTGCCAAGCTCAAGGCAACACTTGCGCCACCAAGCGCCGCCATCTTGCCCCCTAGCCCACCTGCGGACAGAGAGACGGACAGGGACTGCGCTAGGGCAGAGGCTTCTCCAAACGAACCACCCAAGCCGGACATTGCCCCCGCCGTCAGCGCGGAAAACTCAGACACTTTCCCGCGTGCCGTGTTGAGATTGGAGCTAACAATCCCTGACACCTCTGAGAACTTTTGCCCCGCCGTGTCCAGCACATTTCCCACACCGCCGGAGACCGCCGTGAAACGTGATGCGCCTCCGCTAGTGGTGGTTTGGTTGAATGCCCCGTCTAGTTCACGTTGGGCTTTGCGGAGGGATGCCTGATCGTTTTCGACAGTTAGTGAAATTAACCGTTCGATTGCTTCTGCCATGTAGAATCAAAAATGCCCGTAGGGGCATTTCTCCTTAATCAAATACGTTGTGTTTGAGCAAGCTCTTAATGCGTTCTACTCGTCTCAAGATGTTGCCATCAAGATTTTTGAGTTTGATTTTGAATAGCTTGTCGGGCTAGGTAAGTTAGGGCTTTGTTCGCTTGCTTCATTTCCTTTGCCGTCGCTTGTTGTCCTCGAATGATTAAAGTCAATTGGAGGATCATAGATGTTAACAAAAAGCCAATGCCGACAAGTACAGAGTGGGATGCTTGTGTATACACCTGTGTTATCTGGACGGCACTTGCGCTGAATAAGTTACTGTTGCTTGCGCTTAATATACCCAAAATTACCGCTAAAGTACCCGCAAAGAAAAACAATGCTGAGAAAAGATTTGTAACTATTCTCATTTTTAACACCTTTGGCTAGTAAGTATATACCACGATAGTAACATACCCTTTCGCGGGTCACTAAATCGGTGTTCAGCCATTGTTCTCCTCGTTGGTTTCTAGGGGTCGTGTCCATGCGCTGGGTGCGCCTTCGGAGTCTTCAAAAAATTGCACCGCCAAGCGCATTTGATACATCGCATCCTCATAGCCCGATACAAAGGTTTCCATTTCTAGCGGGTTAATCATAGGCGCTTGATAGTCTGACCGTCGCCAATGATTGAAACAGCGTAGGAACAAGCCCGTATCAATTTCAATGTTGGCGAGAATATCATCGTCAATGTCCAGTAAGGCGGGTCGTTCCGAATGTTCCGCGTGATACTGGGCTATTCCGATTCGCTCAGCTTCTTGGAGGAGGGCTTGCTTTTTTTTTCTTTGCCTTCTTCCGTTTCTGGCTTGGCATTCAGCAATTCATGGCGCGTGGCTTTGTAGGCTTCGTACCATGTATCGGTGTCTTCTTTGGCGAATACCATTTCGAAGAGTTCGAATTTTTCCGCGTTGCTTCCGATTCGGTTGTCGGCGTACACCCGATACCGCTCCGGCGCGTCGTCGTCAAATTCCATGTCCACCAACGCGCCTTCGCACCATACGAAGGTCGCTTGGGTGTTATTCCACTGGCTCACATCTTCGTTCCACTGTCCCCGCCCCCACTCGACCAACGCATCAAAGCGTTGGTTGCGGAAGGGGATCATATAGAAGGTTACGCCCTTGACCGTGTAGCTCTTAGCTATCTGACGCAGGGCGTTCATTCGCGCTTCTTTCGGTTACAGGTGTAACGGGGTTGTGGCGAATGCCCAATGTCGATTGCAGGCTTTCGGTCTCCGCTTTCGCATCCACGCGGGGGAAAATATCCTCCACAATGTAATAGCCTCCACCAATGCCACGACGGGGGTTGGATGGCTCAGGGATGGCGTTGCCAATGGTGCGAGACGGGCGAACCGGATCACTCCCCCGCCGTCCGATGCGGGGATCAAGTGCCCGTACTTCACTTGCGCTAAGGTTTTTCTTTGCCATATCTTATTCTCCTATGGAGTTACAAAATCGGTGGGGGTTAAGACCACCCAAATGTCACCAGATGACCCCGCCGCCGCAATAGCAACATTTCCGGTGCTGGTATTGGCGCTGGAGGGAGCGGTTGCCGTTCCGTTCAGGGTGAATGAATTGGCGGATCAACTTGGATTACAGCCACGTCCAATGACAGTCCTCACTACAGCACTGAAAGCGATGGGACTTCTAGAAGAGTTTGGAGGACAATACTCACTCACTCCACTTGCAGAACAGCACCTCACAGCCTCGCCATTTCAAGTCAATGATTACATCGGACTCTCTGCCAGTTCTCCTGATGTGTTGGCGATGGTCGAGCGACTCAAAACGAATCGCCCAGCGGGACTTGATGAAGATGA
>CAKZMU010000092.1 GCA_937129145.1 uncultured Lacinutrix sp.
GTGTTTATATAAGCAACGCTACCTGTTGCTTCGCATACTTGGTCTAAGACATTCCTGTAGGAAAGCCCCAGAGTATCAAAAACATCGTCAAATTCCCTTGTGGCATTTCCGATACTTCCAATACTGTGAGATATTCCTAACTTAGTTGCAAGCTCTTGCAATAGTGTTGTTGGTGTCGCTGGATAAGTAAAACCTGTCGACTCATAAGGCTGTAAAAACTCATACATCTTGTCGTACATCTTAATACTTGTCTCGTCTGTAGCTTTGTCATACTTCGCTTCTACGACTTTGAAAGCTCCATAGTCGATATACTCAATACTGTCATCTGCAAGAACTACACCTATGGCAATGTCTACATACTTATCAAGCAAGTTATAGTCTCCCATGTAAGTAGCTTTTGCTTCCCTCATAACGCTTTGTAGAAAGCCACCTTCCCATTTAATTGAAACACTCAATAAGTCCTTCTTGTCATTAAGGTCGTTATTCACACCATCAGCTAAATAAGCAACCATCTGTCTAGTTGGTGCTTTCATTGCTATTTTAAATGCTTCGCTTACTGTTATCATTATTCTTTACTCCATGGAATTAAAGATACTTCAAAGCCTGAATATAAACCATCCCTTTTAAGCCTCAAGTCAACATCATAGTCACCTGAATAATATAACTCACTTTGTACTTGCTTGGTCTTTGCATCCCAAAACTCCAAAGTAAATGATGGTCTATCCAACAAACCTATAATAGTCTGCATCTCATCTTCAGTAAGTGGTGCAAACTTTACTTTGACCTTTGGGAATATTCCTATAAATGTACTTCTTAGAGTACCTGCTAAATTCCTATTTGCATCAGTCCATAGCTTAGAGCGTTTTATAGAGTACCCTTTGACCTTTGGTAACTGTACTGAGTCTATTTGTAATAATGTTTCGTTTTCTACTGCCATAATTAAATATTTAAAATTGGTTTATTAGAACGCTTACTTCTATCATTTATGTAGTCAACAACTCTATCGAATATAACTTCATCACCTATCTTTACGACAACCTTCTGGTCTCTACCACCTTGCATATTAGACATTATCTTATCAGCTAGTATCTCAAGTCCTTCCGTATTGTTTTCAAGTGGTACAACCGCTTCAGCGCCTGCCTCACCAATTTCTGCAATAGTTCTACTACCAATAATACCACCACGTGCAAGCTTAGGTATTTGAGGCATATAAAAGCCTCGACCGCCGACTTCGGGAACCCAGTCAGGAATTTTGACATTATTAACCCCACGAATGAATGAGTTGATAGAACTGATAATTGCATTTATTGGTGCTTTTACAACACCTTTAAGTGTACTTCCGAATGTACCAAAGAAGCTTTTAAGACCAGATACCCTATCCTTTATCCTATCAATTATCTTTACAACAAAACCCCATATACTACTAAAGACTCTAGTAGCTACGCCTCTCATTCCATTAAACACGTTGCTGAATACAGAACCTACACTTGTTACTTTATCCCATATCCAACCAAGAACAGAACTTATTTTGTTCCATATCCAACTGAATACAGAACTAATACCATTCCAGATACCTCTGAAGATAGCTAGTATGATATTCCCTAACCACTTTATTTCACTCCATATTCTATTCGCTACCTGCTTTATGATATTCCATATCGCATCCCAAACACTATTTGAGTCGTCTTTCAAATTCCAGAACCAAACAATAACGTTTGCTATGACATCTATAATTTTATTAAATACCATCATTGCTGTATCTAATAAAAGCTTTAAGAACTCATACCACTTAGTGATAATAAATATAACTGCTGTAATAGCCCCTACAATAACAATACCAATGATAGTACCTAGTATTTTTAAGAACTCTTTAAAACCTGAAGATGTAACAATGCTTTTAATTGAGTTGAATAAGTCCATATAAGCAGGTACAAGTTGGTTTTCTATCATATCCCACCATAAGTCGAGAATAGGCTTCATGTACTTGTCATACATATCTAGTACTGGCTGGAAAAACTCCATGAACTTGTCTTTGAAAGACTGCCATTTTGCTTCTATTCTTTCAGTGAAGCCGTTTATCTTATCCTCCATATTAGATAATGGCGCTTCAATATCACCACCAAAACCACCAGCTCCAATATCGCCAATGCCACCACCTAGACCGCCACCACCAGAACCTCCTGAGTTTGGTGTATCCTCTTGTTGTTTAAGGACATTCATTTCATCAAAGCCTGCAAGACCGAGAAGTTCTTTCTTTAATTTGCTCACACCCTTAGCTGCACCGCCTGCATTACTACCTGTACCTGCAAGTGAGTCATTTAAGCTGTCTACATTATCGCCTGCTTGCTGTGAAGAACTACCAAAGCTTACAGTTAAGTTAGCAAGTCGCTTGAATGCACCACCAACAAAGGGCAAGAACGAGAGAAGACGACCGATAATTCTAATTAGACCTATAAGGTATCCAGCTATTTTTGCTACCGCATTCTGTATCTTCTGTTGCGCTCCTATGATAGAGCCATTTATACCATTGAAGAATGTAGATGTGGCTACTTGCAACACTTTATAAATAGGTTTAATTGCTGTACCTATGGTATTAAGCATATTTTTAAATGTTACTGCCATTTTCGCCTCTTCACCTGCTGAAGTCTGAGCAAGCTTTATTGCATCACCCATAAAGATGTTACCTTCTTGGATAAGTCCATTGTAAAGTGCCTGTCTTACAGAAGCATCTGTTTGTACACGCATCATATCTTGTTGTGCATAACCTGCATCTTGAAGTATCAATGAAAGGTTCTTTGTAATACCTGCATTATCAACAAGTATAGAGTTACCATTTTTAACACCTTCAGTTGCACTTGTAATTGCCTTACCAAACGATAAAGAACTTTGACGACCGAATGCTGCTGAGTCCTTAAAGGTGTTCATTAAGTTGATAGCTTCTTCTAAATTGAAGCCTGAAGAAAGTAGGTTTTTAAGTCCTGTAGCAGACTCTGATACACTCATAAGACCATCTGCTGCTAAGTCATTAGCTGCTTGGTTTACTGCTGGCAAAGCATCAGCCCCTAGCTTACGACCTGCAATAGTAGCAAGACCAGTAAGTGCAGCTTCAAATTCATTGGATACGTTTATAGCACCTTTTAGAAATGTAGGAATTTTACGTAATTGGTTTACGAAGAACCCGATACTTTTAGTAATTGCAGTAGCAGCTACATTTGCAGCAGTCATTGCAGCAACAAATTTACCGCCCATCATACTAGATGCACCGCCGACATTCTTATTAAGTTTGTTTATCTGAGTACTAACCTTATCAAACTCAGCTTTCATCTGAGAGCTATTAGCGGTTATCAGTACTTCTAATTCTTCTAACTTCATTTAATTTTTCCTCCTAAAAGTAAAGCTATATTCTTCATTTTGTTGACTGCTTCATTCTCAGTGATAACTTCGCTATCGTCAACCTTTTTAGTGAGGTCTTTACCATGTAAGAAAGGCTTCTTTGGATATTTCTTTGGTTGGTGAAAAGCGTGAATAATGTATCTGCCAAGTGTGTAACTGTCGAGGTCTCGTTGTTTAATGTCTTCTTCACGTTTCTTTTCATAGACTTTCACGTATTTATTAAATTGTGAGGGTGTCAGCTCCCAGTATTCAGTAACTGATAAGCCTATTTCTATTGCTACTGTTTCACCTTCTATCCAGACATCAGTAAAGAGTTTTACTTCTTCGCTTTTGCTTTCTTCGCTTCCTTCTCCATCTCTTTCTCCATCTCGTCTATGTCTATCTCCTTCGGCAACAAACCCCCTTTTTTTAGCTCCTTCATGCACACCATGTATAAGTCCATTATCGTCTTGCCCTCTGACAGTTCTTTATCAACCATCTTATCGGCTTCAGTGATATTCTTAGCATCCGTACCAGCTAAAAATAAGTTACTTATAAGTGTCATTGAAGGTTCTCTCAACTGCATGATATATGCGCGTCCATTTGTACGCTGTTCAAATTCTCTCATCGTTCTTGATGTGAAATTCAATACCATAACTTTTAGTTTAAAAACTTAGATAATTACGGCTTTGATGCTATCGCCGCCATAACTTTTACGCACTTGCACTTACTCCTGTAAATACTGGCGCTCCTGAAATTCTCAATGTACCTGTATAACCACGTACACCATCAATTTCAAATGCAGTATGTCCTGCTGACTTAACGAAAGCGTTAAATACTAATGTAGCTCCTGAAGTGGTCTCAATAGTATATTCCTCAATAGAACCCGTACCTTGTAAAGCAATAAGCTTCGAAAGTGTTTCGTCATCATTAAGGATACCTTCTAGTGAAATTTCACCTGCATCTCTAAAACCAGGGATGTACTCTCTATAACCACCATCTGAGTCTAAAGTAGTGACTTCTATTTCTTCACCATCTATCTTTAGTTCTCCGATGTTTGTTAGTGAACCTATTACTAAGTCCTCAGTTTCATCTCCTGACATAGTTTTTGTAAGTGTTACACCTAGTGTTCTCTCTGCCATAATTTTAATGAATTATTTTAAAACGGCTTGTTCGATGGCTGTAGCCATCAGGGTCTGGTACATCAGATGAGAAGACCATACGATAGTCATTCTCTCTAAGCACCCCTTCAATTGTGGTAAGCCACTCTCCACAAGTTACTGAGTCCTTAGCGTACACATCTACTTTAAATTCAATGTCTTGTACTCCAATGTTCTTATCCAATGTCAGTATAGCACCGTTATTTAGCAATGAGAAGGTAACTACAACCTTGCTGTCTATTTCAGTGAGTACTTCGGGTCTATCGTTATATACAACTACTTCTTCACTGTCTCCAATGCTTTCAAGTAGTGTATAAAAACTAGCTTTAGGTTCGTATAGTGTATTCATCATTGTTTAGCAATTTTAGATACTGCTGCTCTATGCAGTGCTTTGACACGGTTATTAAATGGTTCTTTCTCTTCATCAAGAGCTGGTTTCATGAATGGTTGCGCTTTCATCTTGGAAGTTCCTATTTCATGCCATATAGAATATTCTACAGGTGCTACTACACGTCCTACAGGGGTTTTCTTACCACCTATAACTAAGTGTAGAACCTCGTTAAATATTCCATTACGCATATCTCCACTGTCATATCTTGCGAGGTCAAACGCTTTGTTGTTTACCGCTTGAGCCGTAACTTTTACGGCAGGCTCTAAGTCTACATCTTCGATGTTTCTTAGCTTGCTCATTAACTTGTCAGCACCCGCTATTTCTACGGTAAAACCCATTCTTCGCCAATTATTAACTTATGAGAGTCGAAAGTAATACATTCAACAACTCGATAATAACTGTCTAAATAACCTAACACGTTATTTTTAGAAACTTCTACATCTATAGCGCAAGTAATAGCTATGTCAGCATCTACCTTCAAACCATATTCTTCTTTTAGTAAGCCGAGCTTGCGAAATTGTGCATTACCCAGAAAACTACCATCAGGACTCTCAGTATCAATAGTGATACGAGTATGCCCGTGAGCATCTTTGAGTTCGGTTTCGTTAAAGATAGAAATGGTTTTGTCATAGAAGACATCCGCAATTGCGTTTTTAAATGTATCAGTAACTTCCATTAACTGTAGGTAACCTAAACTTATCGAGAATTTTAGTTGTGCCTGCAAATACTTCAGTGTCATCAGAGGTGTACATGTATGCTTGTAGCTCTTTATTGAATGATACTGACTGTCCATTATCAGACATACTTGCAACACTACCTTGTTTCGCTGTACGTTTACTTTGTACAGTTTTGATAGAACTAACTACGATACCAGAAATTACTCTTTCAAGAACTCTTGGTATCGGGTAGTCATAACTATCCCATATACTATCGTCTTCACTGTAATTTTCTAAGTCTCTTAAATAACGAGCAACTAACTGCTCACGGTTCGTATATACAAGAACCCTATCAATAACTTCATTGACTATATAAGTCAGAAAGTCATCTTCAGGGGTATCGGGGCTTAGAACTAGAACATTAGCTTCTATTCTGTTTATTAAGGCTTCATCCATTACAATTTCAGTAATAATTTATGCGTTTATGGGGGTTTTTACGCCCCCATAAGTTTAGGCACTTGCTACGTCTCCAAGTGTTGCATACTTAACTAGGTCAGGCATCAAAGCTTTCGTTCCATAGTCGTAGAACATTTGTACTGCTTGGTCAGCAGACAAAGGAATGTCATCAGTCTCATAAGGCATTATAGAAACTGGCTGTGCGATAGACTCAGTAGCCATCACAATAGCATCTTTGGTCTGGTTTAGGTTAGGTACAACTCTTACTCTCTTGAATACATCCATCTTCACACCACCATTTGCAGGGTTAGGTAAAGTATTGATGTAGTCCTCAAGTGCATCGTAGTAAGCAGGACTTAGAGCAAGTACTAAGAAACTTCTATCAATTCCTTTAGGAATATACTCATTTTCTGTACTCTCTACGTCTCTGATAAGAGCTTCAACTTTATCTTTAACTGCTGCTTCTCCTGAAACATCAACCTCAGAACCTGCTGAAACTGCTTGAGCGAAGAATGCAGTATCAAGCTCAGTTATCATAGATAACACATGCGCTTGCTGTCTTCGACCTACTAAATTATCTACACCGAGCCTTTCGACCTCCATTTTCTTAAACTCCTCAACAATTTCTCTATGAGTGTTCAAATTAACGGTGATAGGGTCTGCTTTTATTTTATCACCTGCTGCATTACTCCTTGCAGTACCGTAAGTTTTAGAAGCTGCTGTCTGCAACCTTCTATACTCTACAGAACCTGCTTTTGGGTCTCCACTATAAGCCTGAGCTTTTAATGAAAGAGACAATGCACCTGCTTTTACGGCTTCAATAACCGCTCCGTACTTTTCCATCAACTTCAACTTAGTATTGTCGTCAACTTGGTACAGACTTGTTGCATCTTGTCGTGCCATTTTTAGAATTTTAAAATATTAAATGAAGTTACAATTCAGTAACTACACCTTCGGGTTTACTATCACCTGAAGTATTCTTGCCTCCAAAGTCTGTATCTGTAGTACCGCTTAACTGTTTCTCTACCATTTCTTCTGCTACCTGTTTGATAACTTCGTCAATGGCTTTAATGTTTTCAGCTTGTGCGTTCTTATCTTCTGATACAACTATCTTAGCAAGTCGAGAAGGTTTCGGATAACCAAGTTCTTCGAGTGCATCCCTAGCATCAAGTTCATTCTCACGCAAAAGCGTTTTCTTTTCCCTTTCAGCGAGTTCTTGTACTCGTTTACTTTCAAGTTCTTTCTTCATTTCCTTCTCAGATAGTGCTGAGAGCCTTCTTTCTTCTTCAAGTGCTTCATTTAGTCTCTGGTCAAACTCTTCTTTGAGTTTAGCAGCAGTTTCTGCTTTGGTCTTACCAATAAGTTGGTTTACCTTATCTTGAGTAAGTGTATTACTATCGTTACCATCTCCACCTTTATCCTCAGTATTTGACGGGTCAGGTGTGTTCACCCCATCCTGAGTATTTGCTTTATCCTCTACAGACATAAGTCATTTGAGTTTAATTTAACCGTTTAACCCTCGTCAGGTATTCATTTATATAATAAGGTCTAATAATGCGTAGGTCAACATCTTTACTCATAACACCTACAAAACTTACTCAGAATAGAACTGAAAACCATACTCTTGTGAAAGAACATCTAGTTCTCTACCAGTGCCATCTTTAAGTAACTTTTCGTAACGCTCTGATACTCTTGCTGCTCTTGCCTCTCTTTTACTTATTGTTTTACCTTGTGACTTAACCATTCTAATAGACTGTACCTTACCGCTATCACTCACTACACGGACTTCAGCAACATCTGCTGCAATTGCAACTCTAATATCTTCAGGTGTAATACTTGCGTTCTGTTTACCGTTCCTAGAAATGATATTTCCCTTAGCTTGGTCTAACTGTCTTTTATTGAATAAGAAGTTATCCTCAAATTCTTCTGTATATGAGTAAATTTTCTTACCAGTACTTTTATTGAATACTGCTGCACTTGAGAAGTCATCTTTAGCTGCTTTGCTTTCCCATGTGGATAACTCTTTATAAGTGGATAACTTTTTCTTAGGTGCAGGCACTGAAGTTTTCATCAGTCTTTTATTCTTTAACTTGGTAGGTAGATACACATAATTATACTTACCATTCTCTAAGTCCTGTCTTTTTAACCAGCTAAATTTATCAAAGAATTTCTTTAATTCAGTATTTCTAATAAGCAAACCTTTATTATGTGCTTTTGCATAGTCCTTCACATGGTTTACTAACTCAGTACCTAGCCCTTGCCCTGTATCCTGTACTCTTATATCTTCTAATGCAATACCTGTTTTATTCTCATTGAGTCTAATGTGAAAGTTCTTATCGTCTTCACCGTTGTACCATGGTCTGTCATCTTGAACTGTAGTATCTAGTCCTTTCTTCTTAGATAAATACTCAAATGCACTCTCAGTGTCTTCTGGTATTACTTGCTTTGGTGGTAAGTCGGCATACTGTTCTTTGTCTGCTGTATTCTTTGCAGTATAAGAACCAAGTACAGGTGTTGTACCAGTTCTACAGTTACCATGAAAAGGTGGTTGTGTTTCACCTGCTGCTCTCTCTGAAGTCTTGTATGTCACACCCTTTTTATCAGCTTTGTCGAAAGCTATACATATCTTGGACGTTCTACCATCCATAATTGGTCGTACTCTATACTCATCAAAGCCATCATCTTCATATCCCTGCCCTTTGGCTTCATTATAAAAGTGGTTGCTCTCAGTACGTACTAAACGCCTTGCATTGTATGTACTCACTCCGAAACGTTCACGTACTATTCTTGTTGTTTTCTGATAGCTTTGACCAGTCGACATTTTAGCACCAATGAGGTAGGGCAATTCATTAGCTAGTTGGTCTGTATTACTCCATATACGGTCTGAATAATTTGAGCCTTTCCAATTCTCCCTAAGCATTTGAGGTACTACACGCTTATCTAGTACACCAAAAGAGCCACGTATACCTAGACCTTCACGGTTATCAAATACAGTGGTTTCGTAGGTGTTATTGATAATGTCTTTATAGGTTTCTGTTTGCAGTGCATTCTCTTTAGGGTTTATCTGCATCACTTCCCAATACACTTGTTGTCTAAGTGCATCCATTCGGGTTATGTTCTGAATGAACCCTTTATCATAAACTTCGTCTACATCAAAACCTAGTCCACTCACTTTGCTCACAACCTTATCCAAGAAGTTGTTCTTCTCAGTGCCTCTAATAACCTTTTTTAGTTCTTTGGGGTCAATACCTGTTCTTGTAGAGTACCTATTATAGATAGCTTCTATCTCTTTATTAACATTCCTTAAAGCTTGGTCATATATCTTGAGGCTCTCTTTAATTTGAGCAGCAGAAAGCTTCTCACTTGCTACAAGCGTTTTAACCTCCTGCCTATCCAGCCAATACTGACTTTTGTAACCTGTTCGTGCCATGGTTATTCATTTGTTTCATCTGTACCAAAACCACTTGAGTCTTCTTTCACGAACTCGTCATTCTCTTGGTCTAATGCTTCCATTTCTTCAGTAGCATTCTCAACGAAAGATAACTGACTGATAAGTTTCTCAGTAGGTACTAGACCGTGTAAATTATTTATCATCTGTGAAGTCTCAAAGTCATTTTGAGGTAAGCTTCTCTTGAATATTATTTCGACTTCATGTGTAGGTACTATTTTACTCATCTTACCTTTCTTCTTTAGGTAGGTGTTGTAAAGTTTTAGACGTTTTTTAAGACTCTTAACAAAGTACCTTTCTTTCTTCTTAGTGTTCTTTAAGAACGGGAATAGTTTATAACTAATTGCAACACC
>CAKZMU010000093.1 GCA_937129145.1 uncultured Lacinutrix sp.
AACTAATTGCAACACCACTTGAGTTACCTACAAAGTTTTCATCAGTCATATCAGGTGTCTTTGATATTTTGTGTATGTCACTAGCTATATCCCTTCTAAGAACAGATAGTTCTGTTTCATTAAGCTGTTTAACAACGTAGCTAATATCTCCGTCTGTAGGAATGTTAGAAATAATTCTATTCTTCTTAATAGAAGTTGCTTGTTCATTTGTAATTTCCATACCCTTAACTGCAAGTAGTGCATTCACCAAGTCTTCTTTATCATCAACTCTATCAGACATTAAAACATTGTATGCGTTTATAAGAGTCGCTACACTTTCAAAGTCTCCTAGTTTCCTCTTGTTGTTTCTATGCTCGATAACAGGTACTTCTTCAAAGAAATGTCCTGTCGCTTTACCTTTTACAATATTGCCTGACTTATTTGCGTATTCAGTTAAAGAGTCGCTATCGACAACCTTTAGTTTCTTAAAGCTGAAAGTGTCCTTCTTAGTCTTATCCTCATTTAGTTCATAGAGAATAGCAAACATTATATTGTGCTTCATTGTATCGTCATACACGAGTACACAATGCTCATTATCTATATCTGTAGATATTACATTACTGTCTTCGTCTGCATATACGTATTCATACTGAGAACCAAAGATAGAAATATCTTCTGCAAGCTCAATATCAAAGTCGTGTATTTCTTGCTTGCTGTACTCCTCAAGTATCGGGTCAATATCTATTGAACCCCCTTTTACCTGATACTCCAAAGGGTTTCCCATGAGAAAACCTACATTGGTGTCTGTAATGTATTCAGCATGGTTTATGATGGTCTTGTTGTTTGCTTTACCTTCTGGCTTCTCTCTATTGCGTATCTCGTGACTACCTACATAAAGCTTGTCGAGAGTTCTATATCTCTTTATGAGAGTTTCATTGTATTTCACTGCTTCAGTAATAACTTTTTTGTTTATAGGGCTATCTTTTGGAATTGTGAACATACTATTTAGTTTTTCTAAACTTATCTTATAATAATAAACCGTCCTATTTAATTAAGCAACGAACTATATACCGATAACTGCTGCATTCTGTATCGTAGGTTGTCTACTTCTGTAATATTTCCTACCTTGTACTGCTAAGAACAAAGCGAATAAGCTATCATCATGAAAGCCATCATCATGTTCTCTCACACCGTTATCTTTACGTACAAATGTTTTCATTTCATTTATAGCGTATGGACTTCGTATTTCTATTGTACCCTCCTCAAAGGCTTCGATAAAGTCATCTATCATTAAGTCACGGTTGCTTGCCATTGTACGCCATCCATATTCATTCTGAGTCTTATTAGTCTTTTTGTCTACAGTAGTCTTCTGATACATATTCGGATAGTTCATATTCTGTAGCTTTATTGTTGTAGTAAGTCCTGAGTTGTTCTTTTCAGGTATCAAGAATGCGTTGTTATACTTTCTACCTAACCATGCCATCTGTTGCGCTAACTGGTCAGGTCTTATCTTATTATCTCTAAAGCTTGCAACATTAACTGCTAGTCCTGTATCTGTTACATTGACAACTTCTATAGTTGAATAGTCTCTACCTACACCTTCCGAAGTGTCAGCTCCTATGATGTACTTATTGTTGACAATTGGTTGTTCAAATATAAGTACACCTTTTTCTTTGCTTATTACTTCTGCTGCTTGCAGGTTTGCAATATCAATAAGGTCAAACACTGTACGACTAGACGTAAGGAATGCTTCTTCGGGTGTTGTTGGGTACTCCTGTTTAACCTCTTCTTTAAGACGTACTGCTTTGAGGTAGTACCAGTAGAATTGTTCAGGTGTTAAATTGAACCTTGTATCAATGTCTCTTATCAACGCATACTTATCAGCTACTTCTCGATAATGTCCTATCCACTCATCACTTACAGGTGTGTCTTGTGTATACCCTGCATCCCATAACCAATTATAGAAGTGTGGTGTAAACTCATTCTTTCCTTCCACTGCTTCAAGCCATAGCTCATGAAATTCATTTAGTCCATTTGCTGTAGTCTCTAGTGTAATATCTCCATCTTTAGGTACAGTCTCTAGTGTAGAACTGAATAACTTTTGTAAGTCTTTTCTGAAAGCTACCTCTGATACATGTAAGTCTTGTACAGTACCAGAACGTAGTTCAATATCTACAAAATAACGTGAATTAGTATTCTGAAATGCTAACTCTCTTACTGAGTCAAACTTAACTGTATAAGCTGCTTTGAAGTTATCATCTAGTGCATTCCAAGCGTATTGAGCCATGCGGAATATATCTTGTGTCTTATCTCTCTTGTGGGCTACTGTTGCGGTGGTGTGGTTTTTACGAAGTAGGGCTTTCTCTAGTTTCCTTAACTGTTCAAACGTAGTAAAACCCATCTGTCTAGCTTTGAGTATTATATCTCTACCAGTTCGATGTTGCTGATAATGAAGTTGAGCCTTATTTAGTTTAAAAGGTTTAACTTGACCATCTTTAGTTTGTATCTTCAGTTTCTGTAATAACCTCATCGGGGTCGTCAAAAGCTTTAATAATATCGTCTACAGTCACGCTTGCATTTATGTTCTCAGTCCTTAAACTAAACTCGTCTTTTCTCTTTCTCTCTAAGAACCACATAGCGGTTTTAGGGTCATCTTTAAGCGACTCCATAACGGTCTTTCTCGCTTCTAGTACTGGTTCTTCTCTAAGTGCTGCTATTTCGTCAGATAATTGCTTGTCTGCTGCTGTCCACTCATAGTAAGTAGTTTTGCTAATTCCTGCATAAAGACAAGACTCACGAACATTACACCCTATACCGAAAGCATACTTCAATTGGCGAACCCTCTCTTCGGTCTTTTTCGTGGGTGGTCCGACCTTTCCCTTGCTCTTCTTTTTGACAACTTTCTTACTCATAATTGTTTATTATATCAGTTAGTATCTATTAGTAGCTTTTTGACCTCATGGAATACTTCTTCTGTTACTGTGTAGTAGCTTTCATCTTTTAGATAAACATAATAAGAAGTACTTGTTTCTCTATCACCTCCAGCAGCTATTGAGTCAACATCTTTGATATTTACTTCCTCTCCATCTATAGTAATTGTTTTACCCATGATACGTTTATTTGTTTAGTTTATGTACACCCCTCACATAGCTCTCTTTCAGCAGGGTCTGTAGGACACGCCATATATCTTACTTTCTTTGCTTTTGCATATGGGTTTTCCTTCTTCTGTTCTAATTCTCTTTGAAGGTCTCCTAAATTGGTAAGCTCTAAAGACTCACCATTTTCTTGTACTTCCATTGTCTTCATCTTCTGTTAAATTATGTTTGTGTGCTATATCAGCAGCCATTTTATCTAAGAAGCTTTTAAGCTGTCCTATTCTATCGTCTCCTATAATTAACTCTTTACGTTTTGACTTCATTACACCCCTTTTTGTTACCGACTCTATTGTTTTCCTCTTAACAAAGCTTTTCTCAAATAACTTCCAGTAGTTTTTGAGTGTTATCTTTGATGTTTGATATGGTTTAGGTTTGTACATTGCTCAACTCGTTAAATGTTTCGTTTATTAGTTCTTGTAACTTAGTTAGGTCTTCTCTAGCTGCTGCAAGTGTAGCTACATAGTTATTAAGCTGTTCTTGATGTTTAGCTTCTAGTGCATTTACTAACTTTTCTACTTCAGTACTATGTGTTTTCTCACACTCTTCTATAACCTCAAGTCTTAGCTTCTCTGAATATTCAGCAAATAAAGTTTCAAATGTTACATCATCAGTCTCTTCTATTGGTGTCTCATCTGTCTCATTTTCTTCTTCTGGCTCTGGCTCTGGTTCGGGTGTAGGGTTTGGCTCTACTACCTCATCACTCTTTGCTATCTGTTGAAGTGTTAGAAGTCTAGTGTCGTCTGAATGTTTGTTCAAGTATCTATGGTCTGAAGGGTCACCCCATGGAGACATTGCATGCCAATAAATATCAATAGGTGTGTCCATTACTGTCTGACAATACGCATAAATTGCTTTTATGAACTCGTCATTGCCTTGTGGTACTGAGAACTCACCAATTGCACCCCTGTAATTATTATCTTTAAGCCACTGTACCCATGTACCAAGCCTGTCTTCAATAAGTGCAATATCTATCTTCTCGTTTTCCTTATAGTTAAGTCCGCTAGAGTTATCGTCAAAATATTGGTGTGCGTGAATTACGATATTGTTACCTTGTGGTTTGAACTCATTGTTTGTAGAACCTACCCAACTATGCGCACCGCTCCAATGGTCACCTTCTACGTGAATTTCTGTATCGGGGTCAACGGCTCTAATTCTATCAATTGTATCTTGTGCTATCGCAAACCATGTACCATTGGTGTCATGTGGTTCGTTCATAATGTCGTATCCACTGATAACATCTTCAAAGCCTGCTAGAGACTTAATGACATTAACCCAAAAACGACCAAGAGTACCATCATTAACTAAAAGTTTATCATTCTCATCTCTCATATATCCGTGGTTATCCAAAAGGACTTTCACATTCCTCTTTCTACATTCAGATAAGAATACCTTTATCTTTGGAAGTTGCTTGTTAAACCTATGCGCTAAAAACGGGAAGCGAACCTTTTTAATATCACCGAGAGAGTTTAATTCTATAAGAAACTTTGACCATTCTGCTTCTATCCATGCACCATCACCTTTCGGGTCATATTCTGCACCGATAACGTTCATTCCTACGTTCTTTGACATAATTATTCATTATAAATTTATCTTTGCGGTGGGGTTAGGAGTTGAACCTAACAACGGTGTAAACATGGATGGAGAGTGTAACCAACCATGCAGTCCTTTCGGATACTGCCACCTAGCAAATGCTATCTTACGCCCTTGAATACCCACCTAAAAGTTATTCTTTGAGCCGTGCTAGTCCTTTCAGAATAAGCTCTATTGCACGCCTAGAACCTACCTTTTTTACCGCATTTAAAGATACCACATTTCCATTGTTATCGCTATCTTTAAACGGTTTTATTACTACTACCTCTACCCTTGGCGGCATCCTTTTCTCATAAGGACTTGCAGAAGGCACTTGCAGCAAAATAAAGTCTATCCATCTAAATTCTTTCATTATCTTATCGTCAATTGAGATGATATCTTCATCTTCAACAAGTGCTAAGTCGCCAATGTGAAATACTTTATGGTCTGCTGATATTTCTGGACTTAACGAGTCCTGAAATTCAGTACCATATAAACACCTCCAAGAATAACCTTTAGTCATGTCGTACTTAGAAGTGAGTTGCATAAAGTCTTCTTTGCTTATTACTATCGGTTTGTGTGTTGTGAAGTCTAGCGTTTTAGGGTTAAGCTGTAGTGTTCTGAGTAAAATACCCATGTAATTACTACCTGTAAGTATCTTGCGTTTAGCTACTATCTTATCTTTGAGGTAACCGACATAGGTATTTGTTATCTGCTTAATTTCTTTAAGTATAAAGAAGTCATCATTCATCAAAATGAAATTCTCACTCACTCGCTTATCTTTACATGCAGCTTCTACTTTGGCTAATGAATTTAAGAAACTTTTACCTTTATCATCGGCTTGTTTGATGTGTACCACATCCTTACACCACGTAGGTACGGTTTTACTTACAATAAAAACAGTACCATAATTTCCTTTATTCAAATTCTTTAAAGTTCTGAGTGATAGCCGTAGTTCTGCATAATTGTTTGTTGAACTATCTTTCAATACATAAACTATGTCTGTCTTCTTTGTGTCTTCATTCATAGTTTCGGCTCTTTAGTTGTTTTATTACAAAAGATACATACGTACTGCCCTTGTTCTGGTTTGAAAACCCATGAGTGAGCTTTACATTTTTTCTTCTTACTCTTTTTCATATAGCTATTGTTTAATTTATTATAAAAACCTTTCTCTCTTGCTTGCTCTGGTTTTAGGTGTATTTCCTCAACATGACACCTATGGCATACCCACACAATATCATCGCTATTGCGCCGACCGTCGATGTGGTGCTGCCAACACACTCTAAAATAATTACAGTTATAGCAATGAGTATTACGAGAGCCTTTAGTCCTGTCATATCTATATACATTTCTATCAAATAACATAATATATTCTAAGTATGTGAACACCGTGTTCTTCTGAGAAGTGGTGCTCACAACTCACGACATACTTAAAGTCGCTTCTTGAGTTAAGGCTATCTATCATATCCCTAACCCACTCTTCTAATATGAAGTTCTCATCTTCATCTGTTGCATCCTTCACATAGTCAAAGAATTTGAGGTCTCCACGTTTCTTACGTTTATACTCTTTTACTATCTTACTCAAATTCTCTAGTGCTTCTTGCGTTCTTTTTAACCAAGTCTCTACTTTCAATTCTTTTATCAGGGCATTTCTAAAGTTTGCTAAAGCTTCTTTTACTTCCATTTGTTTTACAACTAAATTTAGATATTAGAAAGGCAAGTCATCATCTTCTAAGTCATCATTAGAAGTTTCTACAGGCGTATTCTCATCAAGAGCTTCATCTACTATCTTCTCAACTTCTTTTTCTTGCGCTCTCTCATCATCACCTTTGTAATTCTTAACTAAAACAAGGTCGCTTGCAACTATTTCTGTAACGTATTTCTTATTCCCTTCTTTATCCTCATAAGTCCTAGTTGTTAAACGACCTTCAATAATTACTCTTGTACCCTTCTTTATATACCTCTCAACTTGTTCTGCTAATTTACTCCATAGAACTACTTTGTGATAGTCGGTTTCTTTTTTCCATTCGTCATTATGTTTGTAGCTTCTGTTAGTAGCTACATCAACATTTACAACTGCTGTACCGTTATTTGTGTACTTCACTTCGGGGTCTTTCGTTACGTTTCCTAGTAACTGAACTTTGTTTATATCGTCGAATATTCCCATTATTTTCTGTAATACAATTTATCTAATTCTATCTTTTTAGGCATTACAAATACTTCACCAAACGGTGTTTCTATTTGTACCCCGCTCACTAAAGTATATAACATTTCCTTGTTTGGGTTCGCAGCATTCAGTGAATACTCAAAACTCAAAGACCTGAGTAAAGAACGGTACTTCTCATCAAACGCTATGTATTCTTTCTTTGGTGTGTTCTCTCTTTCTACCTCATAAACATCCGTACCTTCTGGTAGTGTGTATAAAAGGTCAAGCTCTACAAACTCAAATGCTTCACTCTTAGTAAAGACACCTTCTAGTACTTCTTTCATCAGCTCCATTTGACCATCCATTTCAAGTCTTAACCTGTAGAAAATATCTTTCCAAAGGTCACCACGGTATAAGACAAAACCATCTGCTACTATTCCTTTTGTGTTTCTAAGTACTGACTTCTTATTAAAAGTCTTTGTTATCGCTTTCGCAAATTTCTTTTCTGTATCCATTTTAAAAATGTAAAATATTATCTATCATTTCTTCCACCAGTCTAAAGTCTTCAAGCATCAGCTCTCTTTCTGAGGGGTCGTCGTATATATCATTAGCCTCTTTTACCAACCTATTTATAACAACTTCGACACCCCCTTTTTTATACTCGACTGCTAGATATGTTTGAACATATTTCTTTATAAAATGTTTTTTATTCATCGCCTTCTGTGTTTATGTCTAAGTCTATTAGTTTATGCCTTAATTCGTTTAATTCTAACTCCCTAGAACCCTCTCCATTGGCGGTTAGGTATTCAAACTCTGACTTTAACAGTTCACCTATATTTAGCTCTAAATTAAGGTTGTCAACCTTCATAAGTTCAACTCTTCGTTCTCCGAAAGCCTCTCTAAGCTTTGTATATTCGGCATACGCAAAATGCTCATTTGTAAAATAGTATTTAATTATTGCCCTAGTTGCCGAAACAAATAAAACTACCCAACCCTTACTATGCTCGCCTCTGGGCTTACTAATTTCTTGTTTATCGTTATTCATCTTCACTATTTGCTACTAAACTTAATTTCTTCAACATACTGGTCAATACTTCTTGTGAGTTTTCTACATACTTATCGTGATAATACTCTCTTTGGGATATTGCCTGCTCTTTTACATCTAACTCACCTAGTAACTTACGCACTTCTGTTTTATTTCTTGTCTTATATATTTCTTTATTTTCACTTTCTAAGTCATCTACTCTTTCCTGTAGTTGGTCTATCTTATCCCTTTGTCGTGATACCTGACCATTCAACACCTGTACATGATGAACTGCATCTGCATGTTCTAGTATAAGTTCTTCGTATCTTTCTCTTGTTATTATTACTTTATTAAACATATATTCTGTCTTTAAATTTATTTAGAGATGGAAGGCGGTTATTCAAACATTGTGTTTCTATAAACCTCCACCTTTTTATCTGATATTCTTCAAATTCTAACTGCTCTATTTCTTCTTCAAGAATATCTCTTTCACTCATTTCCCAGTAGCTAAAACTACTAGTCAAACCCCGAAGCGGCGGTGCTAAGTCTTCGGGGTCTGGTTTATACCCTCCTAAACTATTCCGTTGTTTCAGTAGTTTCTTCGTCGGTTTCATCTTCTAGGGCAGCATCCATGAATGCCTTTAATGTTTTAAGTTCTTCTTGTAACACTGACACCACACCTTTGTACTCAGTTATCGCTTGCGCTAAAACTGCAATATCCTGTACATCATCAATACTGAAGGTGTCGCTAGAGTAGTCACTAATGTACACTGAAAATTCAGTTCTCCTACTCTCTTGCCCCTCTTCTAATGTCTTCTTAATTACTACCTTTCTTTGCTTACCTACTTTGTAAGTGTATTCACTTGCTGTTTGTTCTTTTTGTACTTTCATCTTTTCTCTTTAAAAATTTTATTTAGTAACCTAACTCGTAAAGCTTAAAAACCGTGTAAATTAGTAATGTTGAGAATACTACCAAAGTAAACATAAAAAGAAGTGCAACAATTATCAGCACTGCCTTTATGACTTCAAATAATTTATCCATTTGCTATTTTGTCTATAAAACAATTTCTTAGATATGTAATGCCATTCACCCGATGACATAAGTATCATTGTAGTTTTCTTTCCAGTGCCGCCTTTTATTTCTCTTCTACCTTCTACTAGTTTGACTAGTTTATTTGTCTTTATCATTGAGACTCTCCAAGTACCCAAATGATAATAACATTGAACAAAGTAGTCACTGCCTGACATTATGCCTGCTGGCTCATTAAAACTATCAATGGTCTCTAGTGCTACATTGCCACTCTTGATACTCTCCCATTGACCTTTACATTCAAACCATAGGTCTTTGTCTTGTATCAATATATCGCCTCGTTTACACTTACCTTTGATAATTTCTGAAGTCAGGACTGCTGAAGGGTAGTATGGCTTGAGAAAGTCATATACAAACACCTCAAAGGCGTTCGCACGGTCGACTTCTTCGTGATATAAGCCCATCTGCTACATATCACGCCATTTACGATAGTACTCACAATTCGTACATTCATCTGCTCTGAATGAATTGTACACCATCGTACCACCGCACTTTGGACACTTACTATAAATGAAAATATCACATATCAGGATATAAGAACCCATCAACAACAAACCAACGCCTAACACAACTGAAAACCATATCATAAACCTACCTACTAAAATTAAATTTGTATATGCACATGTAACCTGTTTACCACGCTTTTTTCCTTATCGGAATTGATATACACTCTTTGTTTTTTGTATGGTTCTAATATTTTTTTAAGGGACTCAAAATGCTGTTGGTCTATATCGTTAAGATATTTTACATCCATCTTCGCAAATATTACTAACTGGTTTTTAATGAACTTGTTCTTTAGAAGCACCCAGTACTTAGTATTCTCAATAACCTTGTTGTTATTAAGTAAGTACCTATTAAACTCCCTAACCTGCTTCTGAGGGTCAGGTAAGTTTTTATATTTCCTCATTATGTGAATTTATCACTCATTGTTGTTTTTGTTTGATAACTTAGATAATTGGCGTGTATCCTCGTTTACACCAAGATACACGCTTTAGTACCTAAACTCTCTAAAAGGTCGAACCCAGCCCTGGATACACAATGAAACTGCTCACTCCATTGTAAAAATTGGGTTCGACCTGTTAAAGAACTAAACCACTAAGTAGGAGACGGTACTGCCCCGACCGCCCCCTACTAGGGGGTCTACCCTAGTTTGATGCGCAAGAAGGCTGGAAGCCTCCTTAACAACATCCTTCTGTTAAGTTCCAATTCTGATAAACCGCTACGTGTATATGATGCAAGTGTGTTATCACCTGTAGAAAGTCTCGCCTCTTTTAGTCTGATACTTTCGTTTAATGCTTTGACCTTCTTGTACACTCTGAAGGTCTCTTTTACTTTGTTTAGAACTTTCATATTTTTGTTTATTTATATTATTTAGTTCTGTTTATAAATTACACTAAATATTTACACTTGTCTAGTCTTTTTCTATTCTTTTTTTGGCGCTCCTAAATAAAGCCCTACGCCATGCTTCCAGAGCTTCAAGTTATCTTTATGTACAAACTCTTTTATAGTTCCATCTGGCATCAAGAAACGTTCTACACCCCACCTTTTGAGGCGGTGCTTTGACCTAAACCTTGTATAAACAGTCTGGTTTGATATCTTGAACTTTTTGGATATTTCTGACGGCGAATAATAGTCTGTTTTATGCTTGAACTTCTTGACCTTTTGCATCTCTACTTTCCTGAATAAAGTTAAATATTTCACTTGCGTTACTTTCTACATAGTTAGCTGCTAACATCATTTTATTCTCGTCTATTGCGTACATTGAAAAGTCACTGGCAAATATTTCACCACCTTCATCTTCGTAGACTTTAGCAATAACTGCTTTGTTTATATGAATACCCTCAATTGCAAGAAGCATTGCATAAACATAAAGCTGCATCTTGTTATGTTGCGTGCTATTTCTAGTACCACTTTTCCAGTCGATAATTAAACCATTCTCTACATCGAGATAGTCTATAACCATAGACATATCAAGCCACTCTGAAAACTGGACTCTGAAATAATTAGTCATATCACCTTCTTCACGTATACCTTCAAATACCCCTGTATCTTGCATGAACGGCAAGAGCTTTAATTTCTGCTTTGCTATCTCGTTGTGTATCCTTGTACCTTCACGCATGTACTCATTCGTCCTCTGAGAAGTCCCCATTAGCATCTGTATTGCATCATCTTGCCTTCCAGCACTCCAAGCACTAATGATACTCCAAGATAGCTTGAGGGACTGCATGCGCCCTTCTGAGTCGTTTTTTATTGTCCAGTCTCTTTTATTCATTGATAACAGGTTTATAAGTTACATATTCAAATTCAGTAACTGACACACCTTCAGGTAGTTTACCGTCTGGATGCTCATCTGTTTTTGTAGCTTTGATATAAGCATTCACCTTTTGAGTGTCTAGTGCCTTCTTTGTTTTAACGAAGTCATCACTTATCACATTCTCATCAAATGACTTTCTTGCAGTAACTCGATAACCCATTTCCATCAAAGAGCCTTCATACTTCTTTTGCTTGTACTGAGACTTGAAGAAAGTTTTAAGTTGCTCTTTCACTTGTTCTTCTAATTCATCAAGTGAACCATTGTTCTTTGGGTTCTTATCTGTGATAAGCCCAGCCGACTCTCTGATATTGTGTACGAAGCTGACTATCTCTTCAAATTCAGGTGTTACTTGATAGTCCCCACCTACCTTCTCTGATACTTCTACCTCTTGAATTAAGTTTGCAACCTCTTTAAGTTGCATATCTATTGCGCTTAAAATATCGACAATAGACTTATTTGCTTTCTGTTTTGTCTTGCTCATTTTGTTTTGCGTTTAATTTATTTTCTAATTGTAACATCTTTTCCTCAAACTTTTCATTCAAACTTGCTAAAGCTTCTTCACTTAGCAGTCCTGAGTCGGTTTGAGTTTTAAGGTTTTTACCTAGTATCTTTAGCTTTGCAGGTGTTGTTGCTGCTTCTATCTTTGTAACCATTGCGTTATAAACTTCACCTAAAGCGTTTGATACTTTTGCATCTTTCACGTTCTCATTAACAACACTTGTATCAAGTGGAAGTGCTGTATCTTGAACAACATTGAAGTCGTCTTCATTTTGCATTGTACTAAGACCGAATGCTTTTTTAAGTGCTGCTATTTCAGCAACCTTTTTTATCATGCTTGCGGGGTGTGAACTCCAAGTGAATTTTTTCTTATCATAGGTTTTCATTTCTGCAATTTCTATTGTTGGCTCACCATCCTTTCTGAATGCTATCGCATAAGCACCTGTTATTTTCCCTCTATCACCTAAACCTTTTATTTTGTGTACAACCTTGTTGTTAGCTACATCAATTTCAAACTCGTCATTCTCACAAACTTCACAACTTCTAATTCCTGCATAGGTCTTGTTGTTTTGTGCAGCTTTTAAAAAGCCATCACGACCTGCAAACATTATCAAGTTATCCTTGTGGTCTTTGTAACACCAAATTTCTTTTAAGAATGGGTTAAGGTTTGAAGCATTTGCAACCTGTAAAAAGTGTAGAAACTCTATTGTGTTCGTACCCTTTGCTACTGTTTTGTGCATAACTTTAACCATCTCAGGAGTGAACATTACTTCACCGTTTGCGCTTCTCGTAGTCTCTGATATTTGTTGATATGTTATAGACTTTTGAGGTGCTACAACTGGTTTGCTCTCTTGTTTTTTAGTACTCATTTTCTTTTTCTGTTAAATAATTTATCTCGTCAATTAACTCATCAACCTCTACTTCGTAGTCTCCTATCTGAGTTACCTCATCATCAACAACAACAAGTGCAACACCATCATCTGTAGACGTGCGAAGTTCTCTTCTTGCAAATTCAAGAAGTTCGTCTAAGTCATCTACGTGCTGATAAGTCCTTTTAGAATACACGGCCTCACAACCTGTATCTGTTAGCAGTGCGCCTGCTATGTAAATATCACCCTTTTCTATCATAACTATTTTATGTTTAATTTATTTAGTTACGTTTCATTATAGCATGTGTTTGTGTTTTGTAAATATCTTTTTATTTATATATTTCAAAAGCACGTCAACGTGACACGGTTGGTCTAAAGGACACCTACAAATAAGGTGTTTATCCTCTAGTGGCTTTAGGTACATGTTGTCATTTTCCACCCTTCTTTGAAGCCACTTCTCATAGAGAATTAACGAAGTTTCTTCTATGGGTTCATACTTGTTTTCCCATGGTGAACCCTCACCTACAAAAACACAATTGTCTGGTGGCTCTTCTTCTCCATCCCAACAAAACCTTTTACTTTCTATTGTCTGCATTTCTAAATATTTTCACAAATAAACTACGCATTACTCGCCTTAACCTGTTCTCTCTTTGTTCAAGTTCTTTATCCACTAACTCACGGACTACATCAGCCATGAATATATTATTTACACAAGCACGCCTTCGGATGTACTCGTACTGCTGCACTGTAAACCCCGTTGTAAACCTTGCGAATATATCTTTGTCTTCCATGGTCGAATAAATAAATTTATTTAGTCCTTTGGTCTTCACCCTCCAAAGCAATTACTTCGGTCATTCCAATTAGACGACTTATAAACCTCTCAGAATGGTTTTCTGATATTTCGTCTGACTCCAAGTTTGTATTTATAATAACAGGTAACATTTCGTTGTATCTGTAATTGATAATTTCATAATAAATATCTCTGACAAATTCAGATGTGTTCAACGAACCAAGGTCATCAACTACAAGTACAGGACACTTCGCATAAGTAAGTGTTGTCGGGTGAACATCATTTCTCGAAATGGCTTCTTTGATATGGTTGATAATTGAAGACTCAGTACAGAACTGCATAATAACCCCTTCTTGGATATATACATGCTTCATCAAAGAAATAGTTTCGTGGGTTTTACCTGCACCTACAAAACCAGTGAATAGGATACCTTGTTTCTTTTTGTAAGCCTTGTAGTACTTGCTTTTGTTTGGGGTGTTTTGATAACGTTTAGGAATTGATAAAACATCATTCACGTCTTTTGCACGTCTCTTTGTCGACTCAGATATTTCACATTCAGAACATGTAATGCTATGACTAACCCACTTCCATTCACCGTCTATTTTCTCTGAGACATACGTGGCGTTTTTCTTATCATGCTCGCAATATTCATCAGCTGGACGGCGCATTTTCTCTTCAAACTCTTCTCTCTCTTTTCGTTGTTCGTTTATTTCTTCGTGTTTCTCTTGGATAAAACTTTTTATATCGTTCATTTTATTTTTGTTTAAAATTTATATTTCTCTAAGCGTTCCTTTTTTGTCATGGTTCGCTCATTCGCAAATTTCTTCTTAGGTGTTTCAACTTCATCTTCCCATTTAGCATTGTTCAACCACGTGGTCGGGTGAGGTATATATTTCTTCTCAGTTTTTTTGTACGTAGTTTCTAGTTGCATTTCTATAGCACTCTGAATTTTACCAACTAACTCATTGTCTTTCCCTACTAATTTTAAATATTTCTCAAAGCTCTTTTTTTTGTTCACTTTTCTAGGATAAGTTTTCCAGAATTTTTCAAAATTTTCTTCGCTTTTATTATTTATAACTTCTAACTTATTACTTATGACTTCTGACTTATGACTTATAGACCCTATCGAGGGGGTATCGATAGGGGTATCGATAGGGGTATCTAAAAGCCTATTAACTTCGTCTTTTATTGGGGTGCTAATTTGAGACAATAATTTTTCACTTGCAACCTTATTTTTTTCACCTGTATAAGACTCGTACTTATTTGCATTAACTAAGTACACATAATTTTCAACAAAAAGTACTCTCCTATCTTCCATAAATTTCTTCTTGGTTTCTTGTAGTTCTTTGTTGCTCAAACCAGTGTCAAACAAAATAACCCTATCGGGACATTCATAGAACCAAACAAGGTTTACTCTTTGGTTTGTTATGAGGTAGAGGAATAACAACTTTTCCTTTGGGTTTAATTCAGCAATATAACTATCCTCCCAAAACTTCGTATGTATTATTCGTGTTTTCATATTGTCGGTTTCTTAAAACTTAAATACTTAATTCGGAGAATAGGCGAACCGACAAGTAAGACCTACCCCCCGAATTAAAATTTCAAGACTTTTAAGAAAATTGTCAGTTGCTTTCATAATTTAATATAAGCATAAAGTAAACAAGTGTCAATAAGAAATTTCCTTATAAAAACAAACAACCCCCGTGAAGGGGTTATTTGCAAAAATAAAAGAACAATGAGTTAGTAGTCAACACTAACTTTTAAGTATAACACAACTTACTCACCTTGTATTCTATCGCTCCAATGGTAGTACTCATGAAGTACAAAATTCGTAACGAAAGGTGTAATACCTGCTATTGCTGTCAATACTCCATCAGGCATACTAGGAAATACCCACTTGAGTAGTGCAACCACTAAAGCAGTTACTGCACCTATTGGTGCTGCATAGTCTTTTGTAGACCTCTTTGCTATGTTTTCCACGTCTTCAAAACTAAAATTATTTTCAAACTCTTCTCTAGCCTCAATAACTTCTTGAGGAATTTCTACTTTCTCAACCTCAGGGGTAGACACCACCTGCTCAAGCCCTGTCTGCGACTCTAATTCATAGCCAGTTTCAACGGAAGTATCTTTCAAGGGTGAAACTACCTCTTGGACTTTTTCAGGCACGTATGAGAGCTCTGAGAGCTTAAAAGCTGTTGGAAATTTTCCATCCATAGAATAGCGAGTCATTAACCATCCGTTTTTCTCGTAATGGACGACTACTTCAGTAAATGCTTCATAACCTTTTACCGCCTCCCCTGTTTTGATATTGTACAAGTTAAAACTGATGGGTGGTTTGAATGTTTGAACCTTTGGAGTCCAACCATTGAATATAGGGTCAACTGGTTTAACTATTGGTTCTGGTTTAGGTTCTGGTTTAGGCGCTGGAAACAGTGCATTATTCCATTTCGTAGGGTTGTTCATCATATCAATTATCG
>CAKZMU010000094.1 GCA_937129145.1 uncultured Lacinutrix sp.
AATGAAGATAGTGAACAATTGGCCATTGTAAAAGCTAAATATGGCTTTGATAAGCCCATTGGCACGCAATATTTATATTATTTAAATGATTTATCTCCAATATCGTTTCATTCAAACTCTGAAGAAGATTATACGTTTTTAAGAGACAATAAATATTCAGCTAGTAAACTGTTTACAATTGGAAATACCACAACCGTTTTAAAATATCCATATTTAAGAGAATCGTTTACAAAACAAGGGAAAAAGGTAAGTCAGGTATTAGGTGAAACACTACCAAACACATTTGTATTGGCGGTTTCGGCAATTATTATTGCTATGATTTTAGGTTTGGTGTTAGGTGTGGTATCAGCACGTTTTAAAGATGCTTGGTTAGATAAACTTATTCAAATTGTAAGTACACTTGGTATGAGTGTGCCTTCATTTTTTAGCGCGATATTATTTGCGTGGTTTTTTGGTTTTTTATTGCATGAATATACCAATTTAGAAATGACAGGAAGTTTATATGAGCTAGACGATTTTGGCGAAAAAAGTATAATTCAATGGAAAAATTTAATTCTTCCTGCCATTGTTTTGGGTATTCGACCTTTGGCAGTAGTGATACAATTAATGAGGAATTCACTGCTTGAGGTGTTGAATCAAGACTATATTCGTACAGCAAGGTCCAAAGGGTTAAGCGAATTTCAAGTCATTAAAAATCATGCAATTAAAAATGCACTAAACCCAGTAGTGACAGCTATTTCTGGTTGGTTTGCATCCATGTTGGCAGGCGCAGTATTTGTTGAGTATATTTTTGGCTGGAACGGTTTAGGGAAAGAAATAGTAAACTCTTTAAACACATTAGATTTACCAGTAATTATGGGGTCTGTATTAATAATAGCCCTAATGTTTATTGTTATAAATATTTTTGTAGATATTATCTACACTTGGTTAGATCCAAAAGTTAAATTACAATAATTGAAAAAAAAGAAAATGAGAAAGCAAATTGTAGCAGGGAACTGGAAAATGAATAATGATTTAGCCGAAACTAGAGCTTTAATTTCCGATTTAGCAAAACAATCAAAAATATCAAATGCAGAAGTAATGATTGCACCAACCTTTGTGTGTTTAGGAACAGCTTTAAAGCATTCATCCAACTTAGATGTTGAAGTAGTTGCTCAAAATATGCATTATGCAACCAATGGAGCCTTTACAGGAGAAGTAAGTGCATCTATGCTGAGAAGCTTAGGTGTACAAACTGTTATTTTGGGTCACAGTGAACGCCGTGCATATTTTAATGAAAAAGATAACGACTTAGCTAAAAAGGTTGATGCAGCCTTAAGTAACAACATGAGAGTGATATTTTGCTTCGGTGAAGAGTTAGCTGACAGAAAATCTGGTAATCATGAAAAAGTAGTTGAAAGTCAAATTAAGAATGCCTTATTTCATCTATCTGATGATGCCTGGGAAAGCGTAGTTTTGGCTTACGAGCCAGTTTGGGCTATTGGTACAGGTGAGACAGCAACTCCAGAGCAAGCACAAGAAATGCATGCGTTTATTAGAAGTGTTTTAGCTTCTAAATATGGAAATGATATTTCAAGTGAAGTATCAATTTTATATGGAGGCAGTGTAAAGCCAAATAACGCTAAAGAAATCTTTTCAAAGCCAGATGTAGATGGAGGTCTAATTGGAGGTGCATCTCTAAATGCTGAAGATTTTTATGCTATCGTAAACGCTTTTTAGCAATGTCAAATTCTATATACATTGGTTATTATTTTATTGTTGAGCCTTTGGTTCCAGCAGTAGAAATTCTTATCGCAGAATTAGGATATGCAGGATTTGAAAGCTTTGTTGAAACAGAAAATGGTGTTACTGCTTATATTCAAAAAGAAGAATGGGACAGTCATATTTTGGATGATGTACAGATTTTAAAATCAGACGAATTTAAAATAAACTACACGTTTGATGAGATAGAGCAAACCAATTGGAATGCTGAATGGGAAAAGAATTTTCAACCCATTGTTGTCGATAATGTTTGTACAGTTAGAGCGCCTTTTCATAATATTCCAACTACAAAATATGACATTGTAATTGAACCAAAAATGAGTTTTGGCACAGGACATCATGAAACAACGCACATGATGATTGAGCATATTTTAAACAATGATTTTACAAATAAATCAGTATTGGATATGGGGTGTGGTACAGGCGTTTTGGCAATTCTAGCGGAAATGAAAGGCGCCACCAAAATTGACGCCATAGATATCGATAACTGGTGTTATATAAATAGTTTGGAAAACGTGGAGCGAAATAATTGTAAGCATATTTCAGTATATGAAGGCGATGCAAGTTTGTTAAAAGGCAAAAGCTATGATGTTATAATTGCTAATATCAATAGAAATATTTTATTAGTAGATATGTCTAAATATGTAAGTTGTTTACGTGAAAATGGACAATTATTCTTAAGTGGATTCTATAGTCACGATATTCCAATAATTGAAGAAGAATGCTCAGAATATGATTTGAAACTTGAAGAAAGTTTTGAGAAAAATAACTGGGTATCGCTTAAATTTATAAATTAGTAAAAAAATTACTCGATGAGTATAAAGGAAAAAACATTAGTAGAAGTATCCATTAATGAAGAAGTTGTTAAGCAAAACGAAATCGTATTGTTTAATGATGATATTAATACTTTTGACCACGTAATTGACACGCTAGTTGATGTTTGTGGTCACACTCCTGAGCAAGCCGAACAATGTGCAATCTTAGTGCATTACAAAGGAAAGTGTACTGTAAAAACAGGTGAGTATAACGATTTAGAACCACGTTGCTCTAAGCTGCTTAATGCTGGTTTAAGTGCAGAAATAATCTAATTATTCATTCTGCCAACAGCACAACTTACAAACGATTTTGCTTTTTTCGTCAATGGGTTATTTTCCCCAATTATTGGGTAACCAAGTTTTGATAGCAAATTTTTAGCTTCAATTAAATCATTGTCTTCTTTATAGATAAAGCTAACGCTATCATTATCGTTATTAACTACTACATTGTCAATATCATTTAATGCGCTCAGTCTTGTCATAATGGTATTTGCACAACCACCGCATTTTAAGTTTTGTATTTCTAAAGTTGCTTTCATACTTCTTGAGTTTTGAGGATTTATACAAAGTTACAATCGATAAATGAATAAAAAAAACCACTCAATATTGAGTGGTTTTTTGTGACCTCGGCAGGATTCAAACCTGCAACCTCTTGAGCCGTAATCAAGTGCACTATTCAGTTATGCTACGAGGCCATTTTTGTGGGTGCAAATATATTTTATTTTGCAACAATGACAAAATTAACTATAAATTAATTACATTTCATTTATGAATGCAATTGAGGATTTTATTAGAGATATTCCTGATTTTCCAAAACAAGGAATTTTATTTAAAGATATAGCACCATTACTACAAAATCCAAAGGGTGTGAGCCTATGTTTGGATGCATTAGTGCAATTAATTGGCGACCAAAAAATTGATAAAGTAGTTGGTATTGAATCTAGAGGCTTTTTCTTTGCTACGTTGTTGGCTCAAAAACTAAATGCTGGGTTTATTCCTGTTAGAAAGCCTGGAAAGCTGCCTTTTAAAACACTATCCCAATCTTATGCATTAGAATATGGTGAAGACGCTTTAGAGATACATTTAGATGCTATTAAAAAAGGAGAAAAAATACTTATTCATGATGATGTATTGGCAACTGGTGGAACAGCTGAGGCTGTTTGCAAATTGGTTGAAAAATTAGGTGGAGATATTGTGCAATGTAACTTTATTATGCAGCTTAACTTTTTAAATGGAAAAGAGAAGATTAAACAATACGAAGTGAAATCAGTACTAGAGTATTAGTCTAGTGCTCTAAGTGTAACATAAGCTCTCCAGCCAATGATGGCTAGTTGAATTTTACTGGCTTTAGCAATGTCTAATTGTCTTTTTGTGAAACTAGGGAGTATAAACTTGTTTATTTTTGCAAGTGCTTTAAATAGTTGTTTTGTCATTAATAAGTTTTACTATCTATATTACAAAAATAGCAAAACTTATTTTAGAGATTTTCTTTTGGTGTAACTAAGTCAGTCAGTAGACAATAGCAATGATAATTGCTACTATAAATTTTACAAGTGTAATCATATTTTTTCGATTTTGTGATTGATTAAATGTTCTATTTTCAGTAATTTTTATTGAATATAGAAGATTAGAAATCTTACCACCAAACGAATTGTATAAAAAGAATACAATTAACTTTACATTAGTAAGTAAAAAAATGATAGTAGTTACATATATTTAATTTATCTCTTGAATTATGTTTTAATATGTAACGTTAAATTTGTTTATTATTATTAAATTGAAATAATTCAAGAGCTTTTTTTGAGTCTTTTTGAAGTTCCAAGGCAAAAAAACACTCAAATTGACGCTTTTTATGCATTTTCATCTTTTATTTTAGTATAAAACAAAAAAAACTTCTAATTATAAGAAGTCTTTTTTAACCAACCAAACCTTATTAAAAAGGTTTACTTTTATTCTTTTTTTAGAGTTATTTCAATAACACCGTCTTTTCCTTTTTTACCGTATTTTTTTGTGGCAGATTCGCCTTTTAAAACTGTAATGGATTTAATAGTGTCAACGTCAATGTCTTTTAGCTTTTTGTTTTTTACTACTTTTCCATCAATTACTAATAGAGCTTTTTCGCTATCTCCATTAGAAAAACGAATATTTGACGTACTCATACCATCTTTTGTCGAGATTTCTATCACACCATCTTTTCCCTTTTTACCATATTTTTTGATAGCAGCTTCACCTTTTACAACACTAACAGATGTTATTTTATCGGTATCAAGGTCTTTAATTTTTTTGCTTTTCACTTCTTTTCCGTCTACTATGTAAACGGCATCCTTATTTTTCCCATTTACAACAATATTACTATTACCATTTCCAATAATTTTCACTGTCGATTTAACATTGTTATTGTCTTCATCTATCCAAATATTACTGGAATTACCTTCTGAAGATTTTATTTTAAATATTTTTCCGTCTTCAGATTTAAATGAAAGATTATTGTTTTTTGAACTAATTTCTTCTTTAACAATGTTTCCATCTTTGTCCTTTCTAATTAGTATTGTATTTCCGTCTCCATCTTTTTTCAATTCAATGTGTTTATCGTCATTGCCAGATGTTACAAATAAGCCATTGTTTTTACTTTTGACAACCACATTTCCTTTTAATTTAAAAATATTATCATCGGTTTCTAAAGTATCTGCTTTAATTATTTTGTAAGCATTTCCTTGACTTCCTGAAATTACAAATACATTTTCGTCTCCATCTTCAATAATTTCATGGTCACCATCGCGTGTGTTGCTTCCAATAACAAACACATTATTGTTCTTATCAGAATTTCGTCCAATGGTAACTACGCCATCTTTGTGAGTGTACATATAATCTTTATCATGAAGTAACCCATTGGTATTCCCAATAGAAATAGAGTCACTTTTTGCGTTATATGTTATTCGTATTGTTTTAATGGCTGAATCATTACTAATTGAGAAATTAGAATTGGAATTATTTGACTTAGCATCTATTTTAATAGCTGTAATCTCATTAGCACTATTGCGTTTTACACCTTTTATTTTTAATGTGATTCCGTGAGCTTTTAGCTTTTTTGTCACCTCGTCCAATTTTGCATCGGTAAAAGTGCTTTCAATAAAATAGGTAACAATATCTTGTTTAATAATAGTAGTGTTTGGTTTTACTATATTTTTGGCAACAGTAGCTTTTTTTGTTGGGTTTATTATTTCTGGTGTTTCACTGTTTTTACTTGTTATTGTTGTGGGTTTTGTTTCTTCAGTAATAGTGGTTGCTTCGGTTTTTTGTTGTGCGGCTTCAATATAAACGTCTTTTGTATTAAAGCTCATTAAAAATAGAGCTAAAGCTGGCAGTACTAATAAAAATTTTAATTGGTTTCTGTTTCGTGATTTGTTTTTGTGTAACATAACAATTCGTTTTTTAATTGATGAGTTATAAAAATTATTTGTGAGTGCCATTTGGTAATTTGGCACACTTGTTTTAAGTAATAAATGCTGATAGCTTTTTTTGCAGTTGGTGGTTGCCTGTGCGTTTTTATCGGCAATAAATTCTAAATTTTGTCTAAGGTCTTTTTTGTAAAACCATGCCAATGGGTTAAACCAAAGGATAATACATATAAATTCTGCTAATAAAATATCTATAGAGTGTAATTGTTTGGCATGTACTTTTTCGTGCGTGATTATTTGCTCTAATTCTGCTTCACTAAATTGATTAGGGTTAAAAACAATCCAGTTAAAAAATGAAAAAGGCGCTATTGTATTTTTGGTTATTACATATATAAATGATGCAACACGTTGCTTAGTGCTGTTAAATAGCAACGTAACCAACGACCCAAATTGCAAAAGAAACCTTCCTAAGAAAAATATAGTTCCCGTAATATATATGTATGCCAAAATGGTAGTAAAATCTATTGAATTATCAACCATCACGGATTCCGATTGTAATAAGGCACCATCAAAAACAAAATTTGTTGGCTCTACAACAATGTATTTTGATATGGTTATTAATGGTAATACAAATGCAGTTATTAATCCAAAAAGTAAAAATGACCTATTAGATTCAAAAAATGTTTCACGATTTAGCAAAAATTTATAGCACAAATAGAATAATACTAAAATGGCGCTCACTTTTATAAGATATTCCATGACTATTTTTTATTTTCAATAAGGTTAATAATTTCTTTAAGTTCTTCTACACTAATTTTCTCCTCTTTTGCAAAAAATGATACAACGTTTTTATAAGAGCTATTGAAATAATTGTCAATAGCTGTGTTGAAAAAACGTTTTCTATAATCTTCTTTCTTTATAATAGGGAAGTATTGATGTGTTTTTCCATAAGCAGTGTAACTAACATAGCCTTTGTCTTCCAAATTTCTAACAATGGTAGATAAAGTGTTGTAATGCGGTTGGTCTTCGGTTATTTCAGCAAGAATATCTTTTACAAAAGCTTTTTCTAGCTTCCATAAAATGTGCATAATTTCTTCCTCTTTGTTTGTTAGTTTTTGCATCATTCAGATTTATATTATTTAGATAGTTCAAACATATAACTATTTTTATAGTTACACAACTATTGATATAGTTATTTAACGAAAATTTTAGTTTTTATTGTGATTTTTTAAGAAATATAACAGAATATCTTACCAAGAAAGAAATCTTACTATCTTCGCAAAAAAATATTTTTTAATGAGCTTTGTTTGGGTCATTCTTGGTTTTATGCTTCTAGTAGTAGGAGGTGAGTTTTTGGTTAGGGCTTCTGTAGCACTTTCTTTTAAATTGAGCATTTCAAAGTTTGTTATTGGTATGACTGTGGTGTCTTTTGCCACTTCAGCACCAGAATTATTGGTAAGCCTTAACGCAGCATTATCTGGTTCTCCAGCTATTGCCATAAATAATGTAGTAGGGTCAAATATTGCGAACATAGGTTTGGTGTTGGGTATTACTGCTATTGTTGGTAGTATTGCCGTGGATAAAACTTTTTATAAATTAAATTGGCCAGTGATGATGCTGTTTTCAATTGCGTTATATTACTTTCTATATAATGATAGTCAGTTAATTTTTCTTGAAGGTTTTGCGTTGTTTGGAGCTTTAATAGCTTTTTTATATGTCTTATTGAGACGCGCCAAAAAAGATGTTGAAGTAGAAGAAGTTGACGAAACTTTAGCCATCGTATCATATTTTAAAATTATGATATGGCTTATTATTGGAGGTGCTGCTCTGTATTTTGGGTCTGAATGGTTGGTAAAAGGCGCCATCGATTTAGCTGCGATTTTAGGAGTGAGTGAAGCTGTAATTTCGGTGTCGGTAATTGCAATTGGCACAAGTGTTCCAGAATTAGCTGCTTCGGTAATTGCTGCAGCCAAAAAAGAAAAGGCTATCTCTTTAGGGAATTTAATAGGTTCTAATATTTTTAATATTGGTTCTGTTCTGGGTCTTACATCTATGATCAAGACTATTCCTGTTACCGAACCACAAATTTTAACGAGGGATATTTTTTGGATGATTGCTTTTTCAGCTATCTTAATTCCGCTTATTTTAATTCCAAAGCAACATCAAATAAGTAGGTCAAATGGTTTTGTACTACTAATTGGATATGGAATTTTCATTTTTTTAGTCTTCACCCAATGATTTAATGGGTTATTAACTGCTTTTTGCCTAATTGTTTATAATTAACCCTATTTTTTTTAGGGCAAAAAGTGTTTGATTGATGTTTTTTTATACATTTGCCCTTTAATTTATCTCAAACTAAAACATTTAAGATGTCAACGCTAAGATTTCACGCAGTAAAAGAAACCCTTACTCGAAAGCCTTTAAAAATTGAAGAGAACGAACGCCGTTCGGCAATTTTTGGTTCAAACGTATTTAACCAAGCTACAATGCGACAATACCTAACCAAAGAAGCATACAAAAGCGTCATGGATGCAATGCAGAATGGTTCAAAAATTGATAGAGGTGTTGCCGACCATATTTCAACAGGAATGAAAGAATGGGCAATTTCTAAAGGAGTTACACATTACACACACTGGTTTCAACCTTTAACTGGCGCAACAGCAGAAAAACACGATGCTTTTTTTGAAACTATTGGTGATGGTTTGGCAATTGAAAAATTTGGTGGCGGACAATTAGTACAGCAAGAACCAGATGCGTCTTCATTTCCAAACGGAGGTATAAGAAATACATTTGAAGCTCGTGGTTATACAGCTTGGGACCCAACATCTCCTGCGTTTATTTACGAGACCACTTTGTGTATCCCAACAGTTTTTGTGTCTTATACAGGAGAAGCATTAGATTATAAAACACCATTGCTAAGAGCATTACAAGCTGTAGATGGTGCAGCAGTAGCTGTTGCAAAATATTTTGATAAAAATGTAAAAAAAGTAAATGCCTCATTAGGTTGGGAGCAAGAATATTTTTTAGTAGATAGTGCTTTGGTAGCGTCTCGACCAGATATTACTTTAACTGGAAGAACACTTTTAGGGCATTCTCCAGCAAAAGGACAACAATTGGACGATCATTATTTTGGAACCATTCCAAATCGCGCCATGTCTTTTATGCGTGATTTAGAAACTGAGTGTATGTTGTTGGGGATACCTGTAAAAACAAGGCATAACGAAGTTGCGCCAAACCAATTTGAGTTGGCACCAATTTACGATGAAGCTAATTTAGCAGTAGACCATAACTCATTACTAATGGATGTGATGGATAAAATTGCTGGACGCCATAATTTTAAAGTGCTATTTCACGAAAAACCATTTGCAGGAGTTAATGGTTCTGGAAAGCATAATAACTGGAGTTTGAGTACAGATACAGGTGTTAACTTGCTAGGACCTGGAAAAACTCCAATGAGTAATTTACAATTCTTGACATTTTTTGTCAATACAATTAAAGCGGTTCATCAATATGAAGAATTAATTAGAGCCTCTATTGCAAGTGCAAGTAATGACCATCGTTTAGGTGCAAATGAAGCGCCTCCAGCAATTATTTCGGTATTTATTGGAGAGCAATTAACCAAAGTACTTAATGAGCTAGAAGGCGTTACAAAAGGAAAATTATCTCCTGAAGAGAAAACAGATTTAAAACTAAATGTCGTTGGGAAAATTCCGGAGATTCTTTTGGATAATACCGACAGAAATAGAACATCACCTTTTGCCTTCACTGGAAATAAATTCGAATTTAGAGCAGTTGGGTCTACGGCCAACTGTGCTAACCCTATGACGGTTTTAAATTCTATCATGGCAAAGCAGCTTATAGATTTTAAAGCTGAAGTTGATGCCTTGATAGATAAAAAGGATATGAAAAAAGACGACGCGATTTTTAATGTACTAAGAGAGTACATTAAAACGTCTAAAAACATACTTTTTGAAGGCAATGGTTATGGGGATGAATGGCAAAAAGAAGCAAAAAAACGTGGATTAAGCAATAACAAAACTGCGCCAGAAGCTCTAAAGGCTAGAGTCTCTAAGAAAACTATTAGCTTGTTTGAAGAATTAGGTGTAATGAACAAGACTGAAATTGAAGCACGTTACGAGATTGAAGTTGAAGAATATGCGTTAAGAATTCAAATAGAAGGAAGAGTTTTAGGTGATATAGCAAGAAATCATGTAATTCCTACTGCTGTGAGATACCAAAATATTTTAATAGAAAACGTAAGAGGACTTAAAGATATTTATGGTAAGGACTTTAAAAAATATGCTAAAGAACAATTAGAATTAATTCAGGATATTTCAGGTCATATAGAAGCTATAAACTCAGGTGTTACTAAAATGACCAACGAGCGTAAAAAAGCAAATACTATTGAGGATTCTGAAAAGAAAGCAGTAGCATATTGCAATAAAGTAAAACCATTCTTTGACGATATTCGTTATGGTTGCGATAAGCTTGAATTGTTAATAGACGACGAGCTTTGGCCATTAACAAAGTACAGGGAAATGCTCTTTACTAAATAGAGTAGTAAATATTTAAAAGCCTCATTTTTTTTGAGGCTTTTTTATTACATTATCTTTAAATAAGCAATAAAAAGATATACGTACACTTACGTATATTTTTAAAAAATATTGTGCAATAATGAGCATTTCAGCTAATTATTTTACAATTTACCGAATTTAACAGATTATTCTTACTTTTTAGTCTTTCAGGCTAAAAAATAGTGACTTATTTTCATTAAGTTTGTATTGCTATTAATCTATTATTATTCAAAATGAAGAAGTTACTACTAAGTGTTGTGGCACTTATGGTCGCAACCCTCTTGTTCTCGCAAGATGACAAAGTTGATGCAAAAGAGAAAGTCTCCCAAGACAATTCTGTTGTGTTGATTGATGATGGAAATCTATCATCATAAATCTTGTTTTTAATTAAGAGTGTTTAAAAGCTTTAACTAGTGCTATTAGTATTAGTTAGAGCTTTTTTGTTTTCTACAATAACAATGCTCTTATGCAATATTAATATGCTTTTATTATATTGCGCTGCCTTAATTTTACTGTTTAGAATTTAGTTTACTTAAAAAAGTAGTCAATTTGTTAATAGCAAAAAGTAAATTTACCATATTTTTTTATGTCGTTTTTTTATTAGTTTTTATTCAAGATATCTCATCACAAGAAGAAACTAAAAGCGATAATACTAAAACATTTAACGAGCTTCGCATTTCAGAAGTTAGAGGTACAAATGCTTTGTCTTTAGGTATTGGAACATCAGTAATGAACGGAGATTTGTCGAATCCTATGTTCGAAATATATAGTCACATAGGGTATAAGCGTTTTTTGGGTTCTTCTGTGGCAATTAATTTGGGATACCATAAATTTAACTTAGCTTATGAAGATGTTTTTAATGAAGGGTTTATGTCGTTTGATTTAAACTTAGAATGGTACCTGTCGTCACATCGAAAATTCACGCCATTCATTTTTGCAGGTGGAGGCTATCACGCAGCAAACTATTTTGAAACTACTGAAACTAAAGCTCAAGGAGGACTTGGGTTTGAAGTTTTGGTGACAGACCGTGTTGGACTCAAGCTTTTCGCAGATTATAATTACATGTTTACTGATGAACTCGAAGGTGTTGTTTTTGGAGCGTCAGACGATGCTTATTGGAGAGTTGCTATTGGACTTAATATTTATTTTGGGAATTTTTTAAAAAATAAATTCGCAAAGAAAATACCAACGGTAATTAATTCAAATCAATTGGCTGATGATTATTAATAATTGATAACAATCCTTACTTTTGCCCTATTAAATTGGCAGTACAAATGAGCAACGAAGTAAGCAAGAGATATGCACAAAGAGGTGTTTCGGCGTCTAAAGAAGACGTGCATAACGCTATTAAAAACATTGATAAAGGATTATTCCCAAAAGCTTTCTGTAAAATAGTTCCAGATTACCTAACTGGTGATAAGGATTACTGTCTGATTATGCATGCAGATGGTGCAGGCACAAAAAGCTCATTAGCCTATATGTATTGGAAAGAAACTGGAAATGTTTCAGTATGGAAAGGTATTGCTCAAGATGCTTTAATCATGAATATTGATGACCTTTTATGTGTTGGAGCTACCAATAATATTATGTTGTCTTCAACCATTGGAAGAAATAAAAATCTAATTCCTGGTGAAGTCATTTCTGCAATAATTAATGGTACAGAAGAATTAATTTCAGAATTAAAAGAATTTGGAGTTACCATACATTCAACAGGTGGTGAAACTGCCGATGTTGGTGATTTGGTTAGAACCATAATTGTCGATTCTACGGTTACGGCTAGGATGAAACGCGAAGATGTTATAGATAATGCCAATATAAAAGCTGGTGATGTTATTGTAGGTTTGGAAAGTTTTGGTCAAGCTACTTACGAGAAATCGTATAATGGAGGTATGGGAAGTAACGGTTTAACTTCGGCGAGACACGATGTGTTTCATAAGTACTTAGCTGAAAAATATCCCGAGAGTTTTGATGCTTCTGTGCCTGAAGATTTAGTATATTCTGGGCAAGTTAAATTAACTGATGAGGTTAAAGACGCGCCAATCGACGCTGGAAAACTAGTACTATCTCCAACAAGAACCTATGCGCCAATTATTAAATCAATTCTTTCAAAATATAAAAGTGATAATGTACATGGAATGATACATTGTAGTGGAGGCGCACAAACAAAAATTCTTCATTTTGTAGATAATCTTCATATTGTAAAAGATAATATGTTTTCAATTCCGCCTTTGTTCAAATTAATTCAAGAGCAATCTAAAACCGATTGGAAAGAAATGTATCAAGTATTCAATTGCGGACATCGTATGGAGTTATATGTATCTCCAGAAATTGCAAATGATATTATAAAAATTTCAAAATCATTTAATGTTGATGCTCAAGTAATTGGAAGGGTGGAAGCAAGTGATTCTAAAAAATTGACAATAAAAAGCGAATTTGGCGTTTTTAATTATAGTTAATAAATTTTCTAATGATGGCTAAAAATTTCAAGTATCAATTATCTATTGCTACAACATTTCTATGCACATTTCTGTTAAGTGCTCAAAATATAGATTTAACGTTATATCCAGAAGATTTTGTCAAATCGCACTGGAAAGAAGTAAATACTGCTAGTTTAGATATTAGTGAAGTGGCTTTTGTTAATTGGAATTCTGGTGGTTCAAATTCCATTTCAGGGTTATTAGGGTTAGAAGTTCAGAGAAACTATAGAAAAGACCACTTACTATGGGAAAATAGAGGGATAATTCGCTACGGTGTTAACAAGCAACAAAACCAAAATTTAAGAAAAACTGACGATATTCTAGAGTTAAAATCACGTTTTGGTTTTAGAACGGATACCGAATCTAATTGGTATTATTCGGCAAATTTTAGTTTTGCAACACAATTTACCAATGGTTATAATTACTCAAATAGTAATGATAAACCAATCTCACAATTTATGGCACCTGCTTATATGTTTTTAGGTGTTGGTACTGTGTATGGTGAGCATGTCGAAGAATTTTCGGCATATATGTCACCATTAACCCTTAAATCTACATTTGTATTGGACCAAGATTTGGCAGATGCAGGCTCGTTTGGTGTTACTCCAGCGACCTATGATGTTCTTGGTAATAAGCTAACTGACGGTGAAAATTCTAGACAAGAAGTTGGAATATTGCTTACAAGTGCTTACGAAAATGTGCTTATGGAAAACGTTTTGGTTAGAACCAATGTAAGTTTGTATACCGATTATTTAAACGATTTTGGAAATGTAGATATCGATTGGGAATTGAATCTCAAGTTTAAAGTCAACGAATATATTCGTGCTACAATGGGTTCACATTTAAAGTATGATAATGATGTTAAAACACAAATCAAAGACGAAGATATGCCAGAGGAAACTGTGGAAAAAGGAGCAAAAGTACAATGGAAACAACTGCTAGGAGTTGGTGTGTCAGTTGATTTTTAAGGTCTCTGGAAATACCATAGCATCAAAACCCCAAAGATATGGCAATAAATAATATGTAATTATTGCTATTATAATAATAGAAACAATATTCATCCATATTCCAACCTTCATCATATCAGGAATTTTTAAATAACCTGAACCAAATACAATGGCGTTTGGAGGTGTAGCGACTGGCAACATAAACGCACAAGATGCTGCAACTGTTATACCAACCATAAGAGTAAAAGGATGCACATCAAGTACTAAAGCTATTGGAGCAATAATGGGTAGGAGCATTGCTGTTGTTGCTAAATTTGAAGTGATTTCGGTTAAAAAGTTAACAGCAAATATTAGTACGAATAATAAAGCGAATAAAGGAAGGTTTTCAAATTGAGTTATTTGTCCACCAATCCATTGAGCTAAACCAGTTGTTTTAAAACCTTCAGCTAGAGCTAATCCACCACCAAAAAGTAGTAAAATTCCCCAAGGTAATTTTACAGCGCTTTGCCAGTCAATTATTTTTGGCTCCGACTTTGTTTTTGTTGGAAGTAAAAATAATACTGTAGCACTAGCCATAGCAATAATAGTATCATCAATTGCTGGAATAAGTTTAGAGATTAAAAACGAACGTGTCATCCATAAAAAAGCTGTAATACAAAAAACTATAAGAACCGTTTTTTCTTCATAGCTTATCTTTCCTAGATTTTTTAATAACCTTTTTATTTCTGCTTTTCCACCTGGGAAATCTTTTTGAGAGAACTTAAAAGCAATATTGGTTAGATATTTCCAGCATATAAAAAGTAATATTATAGAAATTGGCAAACCATAGACTATCCATTTAGAAAATGTCATTTCTACATTGTATTGTTCTTCTAAAATTCCAGCAAAGATTAAATTTGGAGGTGTTCCTATAAGTGTCGCAATACCTCCAATAGAAGCACTATAGGCAATTGCCAACATTAAGGCTTTGCCAAAAATGGCGTTTTCATCTTCTTTGGTTTCTGGATTATCTTTAAGTTGTAAAATAATTGCCATACCAATTGGTAGCATCATGACGGTAGTTGCGGTATTAGAAATCCACATACTTAAACCAGCGGTAGCTATCATAAAACCTAGTACTAAATTGCCAGGTTTACTACCTATTATATTTACTATGTTTAAAGCAATTCTTTTATGAAGATTTGAATTCTGAATTCCTTGAGCGAGCATAAATCCACCAAGAAATAAGAAAATGATTTCTTTGCCATAAAACAGGGCAGTAGCCTTAGCATCTAATATTCCGAATAGTGGAAACAAAAAGATAGGAAATAAAGAAGTGACTGCAATTGGCACAACTTCAAAAATCCAAAAAACAGAAAGAATAGCTATTGAGACTAATAAAACAAATAGAAGGGTTTGATTTGCAAATTTCCCTTGATAATTAACTGAGTTAAAACCCATCATAATCATAGCAATTAAAATGGCTATCCCTCCTCCAATTGGAATCGTAAGCAACCAAGATTTTATTTCTGCAAACTCGAACCAAACTATAAAAGACGAAAGAAAAAACGCGATAAAAACAAAGGCATAAAACACTTCTGAATTTTTATCTTCTGAGAGAATGCAACAAATTGTGGAGGATACGAAAGTTGGTGGAGCTACATTAACTGGTTTATTAGGAACTAGTGCTTGGTATGCTCCAGGTGCAGCTGTTTCTGCAGTAGTACAAAGTATCGTTTGTGATCAAAAGAAAATGATTCCTTGTTCTGCATTTGTAGATGGTGAATACGGTTTAAATGATGTATGTGTTGGAGTTCCTTGTATTTTAGGAAAAGACGGAATAGAAATAATTGTTGAACTAAAATTAAATGATGCTGAAATGGCAAAATTAAAAGATAGTGCAGCAGCTGTTTCTAA
>CAKZMU010000095.1 GCA_937129145.1 uncultured Lacinutrix sp.
GGGGCTATCTGTGCCTCTTCGAATAGTCTGAACATTCTTAATCTTTCGCAGTTAAGACATGTGGCCACTCTGTTATCTTCAGAACAATTTATGTCTCCTTCGAAACTGTAGATATCAAGATTATCAAGTTGAATATATCTTGGTGGGTTGTAATTATCGGTGAAATAGAGCGTATTACCGCACTTTTCGTTCTTTATTTGAATGTTGGACTCCTTTATAGGGTGAAGTACCGAGAGATTAAGGCATTTGTTGTCCTCGCAGTCCGATAATAGCGTTTCATATAGCTGTGTTGCAACTTGTATCTGATTTTCCAGAGGTTCCGATAAGTCTATTCTCTTGTCACAATCGGAACAGCTAACTATATCACTATCACCTAAATCAGGTATTGTTTGATTATCGAGTATACGACCGAATTCGGATAAGCCTGTTTCTGGGTTGGCAAGGAAAAAATACGTTGAATTGGTGGTTATGTCGTTTCTGAAGCCTATGACCTTATAACCTGGTTTAAATTCTGTGGCAAGAAGATTGGATGCTTCGATTTTGAGCACGTTGGTATCTCCGCTATCGTTTTGAAAGTTTACATTTATGGCGATAGTATGGTCCGTAGGCTGAAGGTCACGTATATTAAGTGAACGTTTCATGCCTCCTCCGCTAGTAGAGTTTACTTCTTGTTTTTGTGGCATTTGTTATTTTTGTGGCAGCATATATTCGAACTTACTCATTCTCTCGGCTTTTTTCTTTTTCATAGCGTTCTTCCATCCTTGGGCTCCGTGCCATTCGGCATCTCTTTGAGCTAATATCAAGGAGTCCCTTGTGTCCTGTGAAAGTAAATTCAATTTATTGACCATATTGACATCGTCGTCCCCGTAATATATATCTTTTAGTATTCTGAGTCTGCAATAATTTATAAGGTATTCCGATATTCTATCGTGATTACATTCGGGTATAACCAGTTCTCCTTCTTGGTCGGTTTCAAGACCACTGTACTGTATATAAATATACCCCTCTTCAAAGTTGGTGTTAATATAATCTCCCATTATATTAATCTGATGTTCACAACTGTTGGTGAATTTCCTAGAGAGGTTGTTACAATCTTTAGATACTTTGTCCTTATTAAACCCTTTGGTGAGTCTAAGGTACTGTCCGTTGCCGTAATATTTTCTAATTTGATAATTTGGAAAATATACATCTTCGGTGGTACATTTGAAATCTACCATTTTATGAAACCCTATATCGTCGTCCAGATTATTGGTCCACTCGTACTCTACTTCCGTTCTTTCTTTATAATATAATCTTGATTGTAAAAAATCCTGTTCATCTCCTTCACCTTGTAATTTGGTTAAGTATACTTTAAGTGCCAGGTCCAGCTTCCAGAAATTTTCGGGCAGTTTTGTCTTGCCGTTGGTTACGGTCAATGTCGTTTCGTTGCCTACCATTATATTTGAACCGAACCTTTGTAGTTCTATTCTAATCCATCTGTTGAGCGATTGGTAATCTATAAGACCAGCTTGATCGTACTGTTCAAATCCTCCAGATATTATTTCCTGTATAAGTTGTGGTCTGTTCAAAATAACGTTATTGGTTAATTATCTATTGCTTGATTTTCTATATTTGTTAAAAAAGGTTTTGTATACCTCTTCGAAATAGTTAAGATATTTTTGTCCGCTCAAAAGTCTTTCCGATAAGGGGACTCTAATATTTTGTCTGGAAAAAGACCTGTCCATGGTAAAGACTTTCATGGTCTTATTTTTTAAATTAGGTATAAAAAGCGGAAAATAAGTTCTACTTTTGGTGTGCGGGTTAGTGTGCCTTCCTTTTGCCCTTTTTTTATTTACAAAAGTTTTTACAGGTGTCATCCCTATACAGAAATATCCGAAATTATCTACTACCACTCCCCCTTTATGTTCTAACATTTTTTTTTCTACTTTTTTCCAGAAAGCCGTCATTACGGTTCTATGGTAGGTTGCGCGAATAGTATTTTTTTTATTTCTATGTTTTGCTTTTTTTCTGTAATAAGTAAAAGCTTCCTGCATATCTGTATTATGCATTGGCATTGTCTTTGGATTGTCGGTCTTTCTACTCATTATTGAACGGTTTTGTCAAGCTGGTTCGATGATAGGTTGGGGTTCTCGTCCATTGGAAGCTGTTTGTTGAACCCTAGTTCTTGCAAGGTTTGTTGGATTGCGATATCCGTTAACTTATCGGATGTCTTTACTTCATATTCCCAATATGATTTACATTTATCTTTTGCACATTCGGATATTTCTTGTATCAAATAAGGCTCGAGTGTAAGTACTTCAAGGTTCAACCTCTCTATTTTAGAATCGGGAAGATAAGGGTATCCATCTTTTATGTAATATTTTTGCTCTGTGATGGGCTCCTTTCTTTTTTTGGATTTCCTGTATTTTGAGGGAGTAGTTGGTTTGTACTCGGTACTGTTATCTATATTTATAACGTTCTTAACCGCTGGGCCGAACCTACTATTGATTATTTTAGGTAACTTTTTAACCCCTTTCATAACAGTGTTACAGGATTTAAACTCCACTATATCGCATTCAAAGGTATCTATATGCTCTAACTCTACACAGTCAATGGTTGTATACAGCCCATCTTCCCTAAAAAGCGATTTGTCGTGTAATTTTTGTGCTATTAAAAATTCCAGTTTAGATTGAAAGATACTCAATATGTACCTTTTAGGTACTCTTTGGTCTTTGTTCTGGGATTTTATAGTATTAGCTACCCTATTTACTATTGTTCCGAATGTCTGCATAAGTTACAAATTTAAAGAATTGTTGTAATCTGTGAAAGTTTCTAAAAAAATAAGGGAAGAAGATTCCTCAACTTCCCTTTTGTCTACAATAAAAACCAAAAAATTGCAGAGTTAATCTAATTTCAGCAAACTTACCATCAAATCCACGTTCTGTGTTGCTGCGGCAAGTTCCCTTAGCGCAATTTGAACTGAACTCGAGGCAAGGTTACGGCAAGAAGTTATAACATCGTTATCCAAATCAAAATTAGAACTCTTACCTACTATGGTGATTACTGGTTGATAATTGGTAGTCCCTATATCGGTAAAATTAAGGGTTATAAGTAAATCTGGACCAGAAGTTTGAGCTACGGTACAACTTGTATACTCCCCTGTTACACTTAAAGAATCGAATTGATTGCCTGGATTACCTATTGCGTTACCTAATATTACTTTACCTCTTTTATAGAATATGCTGGTTACCGCTACGTTGTTGGTTACGTTGGTAAAAGTTTGAGGGCTTACTATGGTATTAGTGGAAGACCCCGCATTTACTTCCGCTTGTGTGGCAAACCTTACTATTCCTTCCTGTGTCGTAGAAGCTTTCGGTATCCTGCCTGGGGTTATTATCTTATTTATCGCTACAAGGGCGTTGGCCTCTGTTTGTGTGGCAACATCCAAACCTCCAGAGGTTGCTTGTGTAAGGTCGCTTGGAGTTACGTATTTATTTACATTGGAACCTGCCGTTATTTCTGCTGAAGATGCTCTTTGGACTATACCTTTTTGTGATGTGGATGCATCAGCGGGGATGTATACCGTCTGTACTCCGTTCTCATTAGTATAAGTAAAAGTGTTTATCCCAGAGTTTACCAACGTTGTTATGGTCTCGTTTATATCTACCGTATTGGAGTTTATGTCCGTATAGGTAGCTATTGTTTTTCCAGCTATCGTATTGGTTATCCCAAAATTACCTAAATTCGATTTAACGTTATATGTAATAGGGGTGCCTTGTTCATTGGTATAAGTAAAAGTTCCATCATTGTTATCGGTAAGTGCGGTTACGGATTCAAATATATCTTTTACTATTCCGTCTTCGTTGATATAAGTTGCAATTCTTTTTCCCGATATTGTGTTGGATATTTGTGTAACTGTTTCAACATCCGAATTAACTATAAAATCATATAACCATTGTTCGTTTATGGAAATGCCTATATCATTCATGTTTTCAAGGATATCTATGCCTGATGATGAAAGAATGGTTCTGAACTCCACTTGTCCAGATGCATTTATTTTTTTGTATACCTCGGCACCATCTCCTATGTTTTTATAGGTTTTGGATTGGATTATATCAAATATTTCTTTGAATAACGATTCTACTTTTATGAATATGGATTCTAACTCCTGCCCTTCGTAAGTATCGAGTATAGTGAGTTTTACCCCCTCATATACTATACAGACGGTAGATAGTTTTATTGAGCAGTTACAGTGCTCTGATTCATTGCATCCGCAATTATAATTTTCTATATTTTCACATTCCTTGCAAGCCATATGTTATGTTGTAAAGTAAGTTATTGTACCTTTTATGAACCCAGAAGAGGAAAAGGTTTCTGTTATCTGTTGCATTGGGTGTTGTCCTAATTGCCTTACGTAAAGTACCATCGTAGTACCATTAAGAAGTCCTTGCCATTCTGTTATGTTTTTTGGGTCGGGGGTTCCATTCGGGCTGACAAAAAGACTGGTCGGAAACTCTCCGTCGGATGAAAAAGGAAACCCTGTTATGGACATGGAATTGTTGGCAACTCTGTTTACGTTCAAAAAACTGAACCTGACCGTTACCAAGCGTTGTGTTTTTACATATTCATACGTTCCAGTGGCATTCGAGGATAGTCCAGTTAGTGTTAAATTCCCTGTTCCAGTTGTCTGTGTTACCCCACCACCTCCAGATGTCCCGTTGGAAGCCGATGTTAATCTACCTTTGTTGTCTACCGTTATGTTGGCGTTGGTATATGAACCTGCCGCTACTCCTGTGGTAGATAATTTGTTGGTGGTTACATTGTTATCCGCTATCTTAGCGGTTGTTACCGCATTATTGGATATAGTAAGAACCGTACTACCAGTAACCTGTCCCGTATGTGTTGCATTTGATACTAGGCCATCTAATTTTATTTTGTCCGACGGAATCATTAAAGAAGCTATGGATGTGCTTCCTGCTGGGATTGTGGCATTGGTTCCAGTGGTGTTGGTTATAGTTCCGTTGGTAGTGGAGGATGCATAAGCTAAATCTGCACTTCCTCCCGATGATATGGGCTGAGTGGAAAAATTTCCAGCAGGGTCCACTATCAGCATTTCATCCGAAATGTTGGTAAACCCAGTATAGAACATTTCTCCTGTGTTCCTTATGCCCAGTTCTTGTCCAGCGGTCTGACTTTGGAGTCTGACCCTATCACTAAAGTACCCTACTGAACCTCTTAGGGTTCCAACAGAAAAATCTCCATCTATAAACCTAACTATAGCTTGTCGAGTAGGATTAGTATTATCGAATACAGATACCGTTCCGTTGAAATTATTGTTTATTGCGGTAAACAGGTTTTGATCCGCTAACCCTGCTTTTAATGCCAGCGCATCAAATACTCCGTTACTTTCAACTCCTTGAGTTGAACCGTTGGTTGGTACTAAATCAAAGGTAGATCCCGCTATGGTAGACCATGAATAGTCTCCGTTGGTATCTCCTGTAAGTACTTGACCGTTGACAGTAGGGAATCCAAAATCAAGATTCAATATTTCCCTTGTTTGTGTGGGTGTTAAATCTTTTGGGTCTCCTCCTACGTCCGTTCCTTTTATTGTGCCTATTGGCATATCCGCCAATTTCGTATTCGTAACTACGTTAGGTTGTATTGTAAGAATCGTATCTCCTATTGCATCTCCTGTATGGTTTGCGTTGGTTACAAGTGAATCCCATATACTTATTTGACCGTTTGTTATACCAAAGGAAGGGTGTGCTGTAAATATAGGGTCTGTTTCGTTATATCCCGTAATATATCCAGAATCATTATTGAGTTGGGAATTGTTATCGCCTACTGATATAAATGGGCTTCCATCTCCGTCGTTAACTAAATCGGAAGTGTTTTTTGGTAATGTTATCGTTGTCTCCCCGCTGTCTTCGGCAGTATATATTATATCTCCAGCTTCTTTTCTTATGCTTGTGATAGTTTCACTTCCACCTGTTCCTACTGTTAAAGTTGTAGGATTACCTTCTTCGTCTATGTAGGTTATAGTATTGTTCTGAACATCTTGTGAAATACTTGTCAGGGTCTCATTAAAACTTAGAACGGCGGTTTGTTGTGTTCCGTCTGTATAGGTTGAGGTTAGAACATTAGTATTGGCATCAAAACTAAGTTGAGTAGGTTGCGATACAGCGGAAATAACGAGTTCGTTCTCTTGTTCTACTATAGATATTCCAGCTCCCTCTAAGAGTGTTTTGAATTCGTTGATGGAGGTATTGGAGAGTCCTTTATATAATTCTTTTCCCGTCCCTATATTACTTATTTCAGAACTTCCAGATATACCTTGCTTTAAGGTACATATATTATCATTTATATTTTTAAATATAGTTTGTAAGTTGTCTCCAGCTATTATCGAAATACACTCCAATTGCTGTCCATCATAACTTATATTAAGCACGGATAACTCTTCTTTACATCCACAATTTTTGCCTGTTGCCATTTTTAATTGTTTATTAATACTATTGCATTTTGTTTTCGTCCCTTAAATAAATCATCCACTACTTGTGTTACACCTGCTAGTATGCCATCTGTTTCTGCATAGACCATATCCACGTTGAACAGGTGTCCATGCATACTTTCGGTAGAATTAAAAGCAGCCCAAAACGTTTGTGCTCCGTTACCATAGGTCAGTTTTGCTGGCATATTGGTAGACTCCTGCTTGTAGACAGCTTCATACTCAGGGTTATCATAATAAGCATTGGCATACATGTATACGTGAGTAAAGTTTCTATCGGAACCTCCATTAAGACCTAAAAGAGTATGTGCTCCTGTAAAATTAGTATATCTTTTATCTGCCCATCCTCCTGTACCGTCACCATTGGCTTGTCTGTGGTACTTTAAATAGGTGTCCATTATCAATTTTATCCCTTTTGAACCTCCTGCTGTATCGCTTCCTGCATAAGAACTTAAGTTAGAATAAGAAGACCATCCCCTGTCAGTAGTAAAATCATAAAATTCAGAACCTGTATTATTTTCCATTCCCGCTAAACCGTTCAATTTAGCAACTCTAAAGAAAGTACAATTTTGTAGAAGTTGTATAAAAATCAAAGGCATGTAGTTGTGAGTGGAAATACTTAAGACACTTCTTCTTGTTCTATTGGTTTCCAACACCGTTCCGTCCGACCAAACAGCGAATTCAAAATACATTCTGAACATATCGAATGCCATCTGTTTTGCAGGGGCATCGTTATAAGCTAAGCCATATCTTTGAAGATAATTGGAATATCTAAATCTACTACCTGCTAAAGTTCTGACCTGTAGTGTTGTAAAGGTATAGTCTGTATCCCCAACAAAGCCTCCATTACCATCTGAAACTGCAAAAGGAGGGTTGGTGTATGTAGAATTACCATCACTATTAGGTTCTAACTGATTTGTATTGGCTACTTTATTTATATTCCAGTTAGTATCATCCTGCCATCCTGCTCCCCAATAGTTGATAAAGTTGTTATCAACAACATCTAAACACCAATCTTTACAGTCTTCGAACCAATCGTCCAGCCTATTTCTCTCGGTAGTGGTAAGGGTTATTAGATTTCTACTATCTAAAAGTGTATAGGCATCCAACATTTTGGACATCCACGCACATACGAAAAAATAAGGAACGTCTGTAGGGGCGAAAGGGCCTCTTCTAAACCTTGCCGTATTACTAAAATCTAAATCTACGTCATTAGATCTCAATACTATTTGATCGATTATTTTTTGTGCTAGGGTACTATTATCAGTAGCCCATGCCACTACGGATGCTAACTGCATATTAGTACTCACCGTATTAGGACAACCGCTGTTGAAAGGTACTGGTAAGTAACATGAGTCCGCATTAATAGGGGTCTCGGAACCTATAAACGTATATCTATTTGCACTTGGATTCGCATCAAAACTGTTAGAACCGTCTACCAATCTTTCACTACCTCCAAAGACAAGAGGAGCATTATTATTAGATATTCTACTATTAATAATTACTCTTTGGTCTTCTGTAAATAAATATTGTCCACTAGGTGAAGCCATGTTAGTTATTTATTAATGCTATTGCGTTTTGTTTTCTTCCAAATAAATTATCTAGTATAGGAGGTATTACAGGAGTATCTATTTCTCCTAAATACCCTACTGGTAATCCTGCTGCATAATCAGAAGTTGCTACACCCCCCGTTAATAAAGTTGCATTAGTAGTTATAAAATCAACATCTAAAGCAGGACTTAGAGTAGTTACATTTGTACCTGTTCTACTAATTCCACCACTAAAATTACATGTATCCCAATTGGTCACTATAGAATAAGGGCCATTTCTTCCATTAGTACCATTCAAGTAATATATCTTTGTATATATACTAATATCTTTAACGATGCAATTAACAAAATCAATACCATCGGAAGGGGATTCAAGTCGAAAAAGGACATCATGTCCATCAAAAGTGCAATGATCTAATGTCATTCCTCTTGTAGTCCAACCCCCTTCGGCTCCAGGGCCATATTCCACAGCTAAAGCAAATATGTTTCCTGAATGGTCGTTGGTTAAACGTTTTTGGAAATAACAATTCTTAACTAAAAGATTAACTGAAGCATCAAAATAAGTATCCGTCCAGATAAACTCGTTCCATCCCGAACTTCTACAATTGGCACCATTAAGAAACTGTACATTCTCTATAGTAACATTTTGTGATGCGTTTGCAATGTTAGCCCCTACATTTCTAACTTGGTCGAATCCCGTTCCTTCAGTTGATATTACCGTACCATTTTTAAATACAATTCCATCAACCGTAGGGAATTGAGTTTCCAAAGCTGTATTCTCAACATAGAACCTGTCAAAAACAATATTAGTTACAACTTGGTCTTGACTAGGTTTACATACAATACCGTGACCTGTAGTTCCCATCCCAGGTTCTTGGATAACGGTGGTGTCGTAGAATGTCGAGTTAGTGCAATTACTTGATAAATGAAAATGATAATCTACTGGATTTCCATCCCAAGCGGTTTTATTGAATTGATATGTTCCTTTTCCAAGTCTCACATACATGGTGTTATCATACCCCAAAGCATTATTGATACTTTCAAACCTAAATCCTTCTGCACCTGCATCAAGAACATAACTGTTTTTGAGTATAAGGTTATCACCTTTCATGGTCATACCATGACCTGAATAGACCCCATTAGGAAAAGACGATCCGAATCCACCTACTTGGTCGTCAGGATTATGACTTCCGCTTCTTGAACTAAAAAAATTATCTATTATATTATTATCTCCATTTAACTCAAATGGTCTAAAATATCCAATGGTTCCAATGTTTGATATTTCCCAATAATCACCTTGAATTATAATACCGTTTTCAACATTCGGTCTATTAGAGGTTCTACCTGAGTCATAAACTGGCATTTGAGCACTATCAGCTAAGGTTTTATTAGATAAGAAAGTACTCCCTTTAGTAGCTGAGATATCACCAATAGATGTTTTATAACCTATTACTTTTATCTTATTAGTCGATGTTCCATTCCTTACAATTGTTCTACTTATATTACCATGATTACCTGCTTTAACATACAGGGTATCCCCTGCTACGATTTGAGTTAATCCATAGTCGAATGTCCAAGGAGAACCTTCTGTACCAGGGTTTCCTGAAGACCCCCCTACTGCTGCATAATATGTTGCCATTAATTATTTTTTTATACTGCTGTTACACTGAATGAACTTATATAGAAATTGTCCCCTGCAAGCCCCGCACCACTTCTTGAAGTATACAATCTAAATTCGATAGTTGTGGCACTAGCTTGTACCGTTTGAGCATATGTGGTCCAAGTCGTATTTGGGTCTTGGTTAGTTTGACTTGATACGCCTTGCCAGAATCCTGCGAGTCTTTGACTATTAAAGGAGTCACATCTCGCTCTAAATGAAACAAGGTAATTTTGACCTAATGTCAAACCAGTTAAATCAAAATCAGTGAAACCTGTTCCAACACCAAATTGTGTGGCTTTAAGCATAAATGCTCCCCCTTCACTATCGGTATTAGGTAAACTTTCAAGAGTTATAGTTTGTGAACCACCACTACCGTTAGGACTATATCCCGTAGTTGCGTTAGCTTCGTTAGAGGGACTAGTTGCATTGGATAAAGTGTTAAGCTCAGTTACTGGTGGAGTTACTTGATATCCTTCGAAACTACCATCGAACCTATAAAGATTAGTGTCCAATTTTAAAAGAGTGGCTTGTCTTATATCCCCTGTAAGTCTTACACCGTCATGACCTGCTGTTTGGTCTTCCCATATAAATGATTCGGCTGCGTTCGGTACAATTTCCAATGTAGATCCAGTACTGTTTGTTTGGAATATAACAACATCTCCATTAGATAGATTGGCATCCACTATCTTAGCGTCTATATTAGTGATGCCCCTAACATCTACAATTGATTTAAGATTTCCATTCTGTACATGTATAGCGTCTACATCAAAATCTATTGTTTCAGTTTGGAAGGATTTATTGTAATCGGAATTACTACTACCTAAATAATTAGCATCTGCATATCCTTTTGTTATTGGGGAGTTATTACCGTTTGAATTTATTAAAGTGTCTGTTAGCCCTGTAAAGCTAACTCCTGTAGGTTCTATGGAGAGTTCTATGTTTCCCCCTCTCAATACGGATAAGTTGCCAGAAGAATTAATAATAAGTCCAGCACTATTTGCACCATTAAGAATTTGAGTGTTATTGGTTATTGTATTTAAAGTATTTGTTTTTAATGTTTCGCTATCCAATTCTTCTAGCGCAGCTTGTACGTCAGTTGCTCCTATATCCCCAGAAGGAGTGAAAGGAACTTGTGCAGCAGTTTGACTGCCTCCTATGTTATCTAGATCCAAAGGTGTTGTACCACTAATTAAATCGGTTTTTGCTTTGGAGGCTGTTACATCTGCATTTGAAGATATTGCACCATCTAAATTATTAATATTAGCAGTATCTAAGCTGTTTAAGTCCACAGCGTTAGATATCGTTATTAAATCTGTCTTTATTTTTGATGCCGCTACATCTGTATTATTAGATATTGCTGGGTCCAGATTATTTATGTCCGTTGCGTCTATATCTTCTATTGTTCTTATTTTTACTTTTGGATCTGCCATTTTTTTATAAATTATTATTGCTAAAGTTATTACTACTGCTATTGCTCCTATTATATAGTATTCCATTTTTTAATTATCATGAATTTGAGTTATAGTATCTGTTTTACACTTACATTTCTTAATTCAAATTCATCACTTACCGTTGTTCCCCCTATAGACAATCTATTATAAGTATCATTAGTTAAAGTAAGGTCTACTGAATATTCAACAAAACTACCTGTGACAGGTCCGTTAAAATCTCTTTGGAATTTAGCCCCTATTTCAAAATTACCTGAACCTACAGTTTGTCTTACTTCAAAAACTAATCTATATTGGGTATTAACAGCTTCTGTAAATATACTAAGTTGCTCCAAACTCCAATTCGCAGGAGTAGTATCTATTCTACCTGCACCTATTACTGTTGCTATTCCAGTTCCTGTGTCTATACTAGAACCATTATCAACAAGCCAGTTTGTACTTGAAGAAAAATCACCATTAGAAATTAGTTCAACACCAAGTCTAATTTTTTGAAGTGCTCTATAATAATTTACCATTACAATACTACGTATGAATCAGTTGCTGTTTTTCTAAGAATTCCCCCCACATAAGCGGAGTCATCCCCTATATCCTTTGTACCAGTTACAGTACCATTTACTGTCACTCCTGCTCCTCCTGTAACGGTGAGTGTAGTCCCATGAGCTTCTAAATTAATAGTGTCCCCTACTGCCATTGCAGAGAATGTTGCTGTAATAGTTAGAGTTGCACTTGTGGTACATTCTAAGGTATTGCCTATATCTCCTGATGCAATGTTTCTGGAGGTGGTGAAGGAAACTATACTTGCTACATTCAATACATCACTTTCAGCTTTAGAATAGACATCAAGGTTAGTCCTTGTTGTTGCTACATTATCAAAATCGTTACCATTATTAGCTGATAAGACTGTAGTCCCTATAGCTTCTGCAAGTGCCCCTTGTGTAACTGCTATATCCGAACTAGCAAAAGTACCTGCGTTCCATGTTTGGCTATCTAGCGTAAATACTTTTCCAGCAGCTAATAACCAATTGGAATTTGAGAATATAAGATTTGCATTTATATCTAAATTACTTAATCCTGAATTATCTCCATTTCTTACTTCTAAAACTCTTCCATTACTACCCCCTATATTTATTCTACCACCTGAACCTATTAGAATCAATTGGTTGTCATAAATAAAATCAGGATCGGTTCTTAAATTCCCAGAAGTATCATAAATAGGTATTTCTTTATTATTAGGGCTTCCTGTCACCGATAACCCACCACCTGCAAAATCATCGAGTATATCGAAGGCCTCGTCTGCTGTAGTAAGTCCATTGAGGTTATTATCCCAGTTAGTATTATCAGGCGTGTAGCTTCCCAAGAAATCGTTTATATAACCTTGATCTATACCTCCTAAAGTATCTTTTACATTCCTAAACTCAATCGTAGACGTACCTGCATTATCATTTAATATTAAGGAAGAATTAATTCTATCAAAACTTCCACCTTCAACTAGAAGATTAGTTTGTAAATTACCAGATACTACAAATAAAGGATTTCCACTTGAGTCGCTGTGTATAATACTATTTTTTATAAGAACATCATCTACTTCTCCTGAGAATTTAATTGCTCCAAACTGGTCGTCTGTGTAAATAGAACTATTATTTATTCTAATTTGTTTTACAGTAGTGCTATCAGCTCCGTTTCCAATCCCTATTTGACTGGTACTGTTCCAATTATTTAATATTAAATCTTCAACGTTTTGAAAATAAGATTCTATGTTGCCTGTTGTAGTAAGCCTGCCTTCACGTTCGTAATAATTAGTGATTACAATATGCTTAGAAGTCTCTAAGGGATCTGAAATACCAAAACCACGGCCTTCATCGCTATCATAAAAAGTATCTGTATAATAAGCGTAACTAGGACCTACATTTTCAAAACCAACCCCTATATTCCCTCTAAAAGTAACGTTTTTTGTAAACATTCCTCTTCCAGGTCCTGCCAGAGAAACAGCTATATCATGATTTCCAAACAACCCTACATCTTCAAATACAGTATTAAGTATATAAATATCAAATAGAGTTTCATCGGCATTAGTTCCACTTTGGAAAAGCTCAATACCCATTCTACCTAAGTTCTCGAACCTACATCTATTAAATGTTAAATTTTTAGTATATTTATCTCCATTTCCAGTAGCAGTTCCATTGGCTGTTTTGAAACCATTCAAATCTGTTCCCGAACCAGAACCTTTAAAAACACAATCTTCTATTAAAATATTTTCTAAAATACCTCCGCCGAAGAACACCAACCCTGCGTTTACAAGATGATTTGAACTTACGTTGGTGTGGATACTTTCAAACTTAATATTTTTTATTTGTAAATTTTTAACTATGTTTCCTTGAACCCTACAATCGAATATAGGTTCATCGGCATCTATTTGAAACACCGTTCCTATCTCACCTTGTAATATTAAACCGTCAACCCCGTTTAAATCGACCACAGTACCATCAAATTGATATATACTTTTAGGAAAATTTATAATAGTGAACTCCCCTGCGATATTTGCAGCTATGATAGCTCTCATAGCTGTAGAATTCTCGGCTGGAGTATTTGAAGGTAAAAAATTATAATCGTTGTTATTCTTTACACTCAGTCCTAATTGCTCTTTCGTTGGTCTACTCATAATTATATCGTGTAATAAACTACTACTCTAGTAGTAGTTTCTATATTATATCCTAAATCGGTTGAATTTACTGTTATTACTCCTGCATTATCTACAGATATTCCCGAACCCGCTAAATTATCAACCATAAGTTGATTAACTAATGTCCTTACTGTAACAAGGTTAGTGGGTGCTTGAGATAAATTAGGTAGTGTATTCTGTGCTGTCGGTACAAGAAATTCCGCTGTTTCAGAAGAACCTCCTCCTCCGCCTGTTTGGTTTACCCATTCGGTATTGTAATCGGTACCGTCTATTTTAGCTAGAACCTGTCCTGCCGTTCCTCCTACTGGAAGACCTGGTCCCGATACGTTGGTAACTCCTACGTTATAGTTGGCCACTGTTTGAGTGCCTGTCTCGGGGGCTGTAGTCATCGTAAATATACCTGATCCTGGAGTAGTTTCGGACAAACCTGCCCCTGCGGTATGCGCTATACCTTCTACATAAACCACCAATGTTCCTGGTGCATATTCTCCTTGGGATACTATGAAAGTATCGTTGCTTCCATTTATAAGCCCTACCAGTCCTCCTCCTCCTAAATCGGTATAGGTGGAGTTTATTATTATATTATCGCCAGAACCCCCTAAATCATATTGTGGTACATTAATGACATTTCCGTTAAGGGAAGCTGCTCCTGTGGTACCTACGGTTGTAATGGATATATTATCTTGTTTGTTGGTCTCGTTGTCCGATACCCTTGTCTCTATATCGGAATTTATAGCTTCTTGGTCCGCTGGTAAATTGGCTACCTTAGAAGCATCTGCCGATGGGTAATATAAGTTTGTTGCTCCTTCGGTTATGTCATCACTATCAAGAACAACGGCTCCTGTTTGGGAGTTGACCGAAGTAACGTTTCCTGTTGCTGGGTCTATCCAAGACCTTGTTCCGTCAGTTTGACTTGATAGGATTTGTCCGTTGGAGGCAGGGTTTCCTAAATCATCTTCTTTTCCGTCGATGTTGGATTGTAAAGTTGTGTTGGTTGCGCCCTGATCTGTTGGGAGGTTGGCTACTTTAGAAGCTGTCGCTGCCGACAAACTTATTGTCAAAGTTCCGTTACCGTCATCGTAAGCCGTATCAAGGTCGCTAGAAGTCAATATAAGTGCATTCACTATATCTTCCACTTCTTCCTGAGTAAGTCCTCCGCCTCCGCCTCCAACGACGTTGAAATCTATTACTCCAGTACTGTCATTATATGTTACAGTGATATTGGTCTGTACTCCATCTGTTATTGCAGCACCTAATATATCCTGTATCTCTTCTTCGGTCTTTTGAGACTTCCAGTCGGTGGTACCTAGTTGAGTATCTATATTATCTATTAGCTGGGATGCACTTAAATTTACGTCCGAAGGATTTAAAGGTAATTCTAAAAATCTTTTATTTGTTTTTGTTTGTGCCATTTTTTAGTATTTATAAAAAACTTGGATTACATCTCCTGCGTCCATTGGTTCTAGAAAAGTTACTGTATTTTCAGATATGGTATAATCATTTCCAATGCCTTGGTTAAGAAATATACCTTCAACTATAACTTGATTAGGTACGGTCGGGTTGACAGTATTGGATAATGTTACTGAAGTTTGGTTTGTTGTAGCCGTAAAAACCTCTTTGGTTTCAGTGAGTCCCGCTGTTGTTAAACTTAGTAAATCTATTGACGATACAATGGAACCGTTTACATCTAAGTTCAATATTGTCCCTGTTAAGGTCAGTTCGTAACTTATGGTTCCTGGATTGGAGCCCTCTAATACTAGTATTCTTTGATCCTGAACTATTAGTTTTTCTACTAACTTTTCATGATATTCTTCAAGGTCGTCGTTATCGTTAGTAGCTAAAAAAGTATTTCCCTCTGGTACTATCAAACACTTGTCAAGTATAAAGGTAGGGCAATCTAAGGGGGTGTTGTCCGTGGTTGGTATATTTACCTCTTTGCAATTTTCTTCTGCCATTATGAATTATGTTTTGATACCAAGGTGTTTAGTAGTTGTCCGAGTGTTGTTATAGGACCTGAACACGGGTCAAGTAGTGTTCCAAAATCAATACCACATCCTGTAATATCTATATTACAATAATCTTTGTTTTCTAAATTCGTTACTTTCGCTTTTAAAGTACTTATTTCTGTTTCGTACTGTTTAATTACATCTTCAAATTTTATCTCCCCTTCAGTGAGTGGAAATGTTATAGATGAGTTTCCTAAGCTTGAGGTGTCCAGTTTCTCAATTGTTTCGTCCACTAAACTATAAAGGTCTTCGTTAACTTCTTCTTGATTTACACAAGGTTCGGTTATTTTAGTATTGGTTCCTAAATTCCCTTCATAATCTACCTCTTTTGAATTAGTAGTGTGGAGAGTTAGGTTGGTAAGTTTGTCTTGGCAGCTCATGTTAAAGTCCGATTATTGTTTGTTTACAGGGTATGCAGGTTTTTGGTTCTTCCTCACAGGTGCATTCACATTTTGCAATTTCATCTTGTTCGTTAATGTAGTACAGTTGTACGTTTTCTAATGTATCACAAGAATCAGAATATAGTAAAGAAGATATTTTTTGTGTGTGATAGGTATCTGGATATGTACCTAAATCAAATCTTTTTTTTAAAAGATATTCATTGGCTTTCTTAACCATCTCTTTATCGTTATTTTCTCTTAGACTACATAAATCTTTTTCAAGTATTGATTGCATCTTTTAACAGTTTTTACAGTCGTTGTAATCATCAAATATTCTCTGCGCTTCTTTGTAAAATGCTATCGCCTGTTTCTTCTCATCTCTTCTTACCGCTGCTTCGGAAGCATCAATCAAAAAGTCAATGTCTTGTGATAATTTTTTTACTTCCTCTGGTATGTCGTTTGGATTTCTTCCGTAACTAAGATATATTTCGGCTGTCTCTAACCTTAATTTCTCTGTTCTTATGTATGTTCTTTTTTTCTGAAAAGTGTCGGGAGATCCTTTGATAGTTATAGTGTACAGTCCGTCTGGGAGGGGAGTGTAGGTATTTGTAGAGGATAAGTATAAATTAGAGGAATTAAATACCGAGTTTTTTTCTTTAATATGACTGTGAGTTATAATCTTATTTGTGGGCAAACATATTTCTATAATTGCAGAGGCATCTTTGATGTGTGCCCAAGTTGAAGTGTCGCAAATAATGAGTGTGTTGGGATTACCTGTTCTTATTACTTCAAAATCTATGTTTATATTCTCTATTGCCATTATTTTTAAAATTCAAATTTAACACCACCCTTTAAGTCCATGTTGGTATTTACGCCACCTCCTATGTAGAATTTTTTGAATCTTATATAGGTGTCCACTCCTAAATCTACTCTGTCGGTTTGAAGGTTTTTAATATAATCGGCTCCCACTAATATTCCCCAATCATCTTTTTCTTCTTTCATCGGAAGTGATTGTACGTCGATGGACGTGATATTAAAAAACTCTGGTAATTTAGTAGCTACCTTATATGTACCGTCATCTTGTTGACCTATTGCCAAACTCAATTTTATGGGGTTGAAAGAAAATTCTCCTGTTGCTGTTGTGTCCCTTGTATCCTGCCTTGTGATATGCTTTGCGAAGTAGTTTTCTTTTTGCGGATAATAATCGGTAAATACAAGAGTGGAGTCCGTTGCTTCTATTTCCTTTATGATCGTTATGGTGTCGCGTGGTACAAATATTATTTCCTGTGCAAGTTGGGGATTTTTGATGTCAATTCCAAGTTCCTTAATTATTCTTCTTAGTTGCCCAGTTCCTACTGTATCAGCAACTAATTTTTCATACTGGACACCTTTTTCGGTAACTACTTTTTGAAGTTTATCGGCCTTTATTTTCTCCGTTCTATACTTTGCTTTTTCAGCCTTGACCTGATTGTTTTTTCTTATTCCCCAAATAATAACTACAGTTGAAATAAATAGTAAAACAATTATTAATATGGTTTTTAAATTCAGTTTCATTTTAAAATTCTTTTATAAGACAGTAAGTTACGGTTTGTTGTTTCTTGACTAAATCTAGTATTTTAAGGTAGTCTGTAACATCTCTTGTCATTATCTTATCTTCTATATGGTCTGATATGTCAAAGTTTATATTAAGTAATATCTTATACAATTTTTCAGAGTTTGGGTGGTTTTCTAAAACCCTTTCTAAATTAATATTATCTATTCTTAAATTATTCTTAGATTTATTTTCAATTTCTGGCAGCCATTGAAAGTTGCTATAATGGTTTAAAAGTAATATTTCTTCTTCAGTCTGTGCAAACGAAATAGGTATTACATGGTCTAATTGCCAATCTTGTTCCTCTTTTTCTCCGAGCCAAATTTTAAACTGTTCATACGTACATCCTATTATTTCTTGTGTTGTATTTTTCTTTCTATGCCCACCTTTTCTATAATATTCCCCTATCCTTGAATGTAGTCTCTTTTTAAGTCTAAAAAGAGGGTCAGTCTTTCTTCTCTCTTTTGCACGAGCATCTTTTACAGCTCTTATCTGTTTTTTATTTTTTTGGTATAGTGCTCTATCATAGGCTCGTTTTTTATCTAGGTTTTTATTTCTATTGTTTACACTATTTTCATTTTTACAAGAAGTACAGTACGCTGAAAGTCCAGATGTTTTAGAGAAGTCATTATCAAAATGTCCTTTAGGTTTGTTAATTTTACACTTTGAGCATTCTTTAGAATTTGATTGAATAAATAAGCCTTTTTCAAAATCTGATTTTCTTTTATTCACTCTTTCCTTCGCTTCTTTATTAGTGCAGGATTTACATTTTCTTTTATGTCCACCACTTGACTTATATAATTTAGGAAATTCCGTCAGTTGTTTTTCTATGTTACACACTCTACACTCTCTCATTATTAAAATTCCTTTATTAAGCAAAAAGATATAGTTTGTTGATTTTTTACGAAGTCTAAAATTTTTAAATAATCAGTAACATCATTGACTACCATGCAACCGCTTGACCATCCGCCGATAAGTCTTCTCCAAAAACCAGCTTTTAACGCATAGGATATAGTATGGAAATTTATACCAAAATACCCTACTACCTCTGAGCCTATTTCCTCTGACTTTCTGTTCCTATTTTTATCTCTATAACCTACTACTGGTTTATATTGTTTAAGTGCTGGCATTCTACCTCTGTGATAACCGAATTGCCATAAATCATATTGCCAATAATTAGATTTTATTACAAAAGTTCCAGATTGACCATATCTGTGATAGTTTAGTAGTCCAAACTCTCCTGGATTTGTAGTTCCAGAAGTTACTGTAATAAACTCATCGCCTCTGAATAAATAGAACTTATCGTCAAAAACATTGTATTCATCTTCTTGTGATTGAACTCCTAGTATCCAATACTCTTGAGGTAAGTGGGTAAAATTCGGAAGTGATTTTACTTTGTCAATAAGTTGTTTATCGGTATATCCTTTTACATTGGTTTTTCTCATAATTTATTATTCGTTTATTATGGAATTCAGTTCCTCTAACATTGTAAGTTGCTCTGGGTCATCTTTAAAGGTCATGGCATATTGTTTGAATATAATCCTATATCCAGTTTTTACCGCTTCAAATTTTTGAGATATCTCTTGGGTTTTTTCTCTGGATTTTCTAAGATCCTCTTTTAATATTTTAGCATCGTCCAAAGCTTTGTGCAAGTCTTTTTTTAAACTTTCATATTCTTTGGTTCCTTGTGCTATTTCTGCCATTTTTATCTCTTTATCTGCATCAGTTTTTTTAGATAGGAAATCTTTGAAGAAAAATCCTACGATTCCAAAAATGACATATAAAAGGTAACCCCATATTGATTGTGGGGGGGATATATTTGGGTCTATCATATAATGTCGTGTGATCCAATTAGTATAATCGGTTGTTTATTTTCGTTTTTTATTATGGTTCCAGAACATATTACATCAATTTTAGAACCATCTTTTTTTGTGTACTGCACTTTTTGTTCGTAAGGATGTTGTCCTTCTGTTTTCAAGTGTTGTTCGTAGTTGTGGAATACTACTTTTAAATCTTCTTCATTTATTTGTTTTTTCCAACTTTCTGGTGTTGAGGGAAAGTCCGTTTCTCCTCCAAATCCTAATGATTGTCTGAATTTTGGGCTGTAAAATTCTATATTATTATTTATATCCCAAATCCAAAACCCGCCGCTTGGTAGTTTATCCGCTCCTAAAGAAACTAACTCGTCTCCTAATTCTAAAACATTTTTTTTTATTTTTTCTGGCGTTTAGTGCTAAAAATTTAAGAACTATATTGTTGTGGTTTATTAAAGAGTGTGGCATTTGTTGAGCAGGAATAAAAAAGGGAACAAGAACGCTTTGTCCTGTTCCCTTAGTTGGTTGGTTGTTTTTAATGTAATTATGCTGACGTGTTACCGAAAGCCTGTACCGTAGCTACACCTGCTTGAAGAGCAAGGTCGTTAAGTACATCTTCTACATCTTTGTGAACTCCTGGTGCTACTAACATGTGATAGTCGTGGATATCAACTAATTCGCGTTCTCCAGCTACTCCTTGTCCAGTTGTTGAAGTTCTAACTTTGATGATATAGTCAACATATGGTTGAACTGCCTCTAAGTTAGTTTCTTTACCTGTTACAAGGTTTCCGTAGTTATTGTGGTAGAACCTACAATCTCCATCAAAGGCGATTCTTGCCGACTCTTCCCAGTTACGAAGGTTAAGGCCCCAATTTTCTGGTTCGGAAGCTACACTTAAAATTGTTACTTTGTAGTCTCCTCCTGTTGGACCTCCACTTGTGAAAGAACTGTTTACGTCTACTACATATCCGCCAGCTACTTGGATTCTGGTCGATGTAGCTAATTGAGGTACGTAATCTCTGTACTCTTCACTTCCTGCGAATACAAAAGGCTTCGCTTTGAAACTGATACCCATTTTTGCCGTACCGTCGTAAGACTTAGGGTCTTTTTGCCAAGCGTGAACACCGTAATCTTTTGGTGCCTCGGATGTAAATAAGGCTCTGAAATCTACCGAACACTCTTCACATACAACATTAGTGGTTACCGTAGTTGTATATTTAGTGGAACAGTTTGCTGTTGAGTCAACTGCAATGGTAAGTTCTGGATAAGCCGCTTGAATCTCTGCTGTCGGTGCAATACCACATTCGTCGTGACCTATTACAATACTGTAAGTTACATTTTGTGTCTTACAAGTCTCTCCTGCTACCCACGCAATTGTAGTTAGGTTATCTGGAGAACATAGTTCAGCTACATCTGGGGCTACGAAAGTAAATATAGCTTCTGGATTAGCTGTAATGAAGGCATCTTTCTCAGCATCTGTAAGTTGTGCGGAAGATACGAACGTATAGGTACTTACACCACCTTCTTGATTCACTTGTACTGCTGAACCTGTTACGATATTCGCAGAAATTGCTTCTACCGCTAAAGTAGAGTCCGCTCCATCGTCCTCGATTTGTACAGAGTATACAAAACCGTCATCGTACTCGGTGTAACCTGCTGGACAGGTATCACATCCTTTTACGAGCCATGCTTCGTTTACTGTATAAGCCGCTGGTAAAGCACCTGCGATAGCCGTATATACAGAGCCGTTACCTAAAGTTTCGGTACGCTTGATATTTAAAGCTGGATATTGTCCCTGTACCTTACCTAAATCGCTGAAAGTTCCGTCATCACTTACAGTAAGGTTATAAAATACGTTATCATCTCCCGTAGCAGCTACATTGGTGCTGTTTACAGGTGTGATATCAACATATTCGGAAAGTTTAATACTTCCCATTACAATAGTTCTGTTAAGACGCTCTACGGCTTCTTCTACAACTTGTTGGTCTGTCCATTCTCCTGCCGCTGGTGTAGCGATAGTAGATTTAGTACCATTAGGTGCAGTCAATCGTTCCGTAATTTGAACGGCTGAATCTTTGTATCCTAAAATACCTAAAGCTGGGCCAGATAGCATTAATGAAATTTCTTCATCATCACCTGATTCTAACGAAATACCAGTTGTACCGTCGTATCCGTCGTATCCGAGGATTTGGTGGTCTACCTTAATACCTTCTTTCGGTGCCGAAACACGGATTTCCTGAATATCGGAAAGTTTGAAAGGTACCGATCTGTTGGATTTATTTCCGTAAGACCTGTTAGGTACAAGTTCTGGTGAACCGCTGAAAAGTTGTACTTTGGCACTTTTTGCAAGGCCATTGAAATCGCTGACGATCTTTAGGCCATCCTCTGTAGGTTGTGCCTCTATATCGACTACTGCCCACTGTCCTTTTGCAAGGTTTAGCGAACGTCCTGTTTTTGTTACTGAATTGACAACAAAGTGTCTGTCTGTAGCTCCGTGGAACATAGTTTATTTGTTTTTAAAGTTAAAAAAGATTGATTGTTATTTTTGTATTGTGCGTTGAAGATCTACTTGAAATTTAGGATTTGCGTTGTTCATTTCGAACTCTGCCGCTGCTCTTGATAATATCCTGTCCGTAATCTTATCGTCCAACTCTATATTTGTTTCGGAAAAATTGGATTCTGGATTATCTGGATTTTCAAGCGATATCTGTAAAGGATATCTATAATAGGTATGCTGTAATGAATCGTAAGTAAAATTGTCTTTGAAAGCTACTATACCGTCTTCGGATATATAATAAGGTGCTTCTCTGAAACCAAAATGAGGTTTATCGTGATCGTCCGTAATGTAGAAGTTCTCGTTTTCCGATTTCTTCTCGTACATGTCCATGGACTGTGCTTTACAACAATCGGAAGAGGCGGTACCACTTAGGGTGCTGTGGTCGAAATAGTTATCCTTGAACTTGAAATGCTCGTAATTATCGAACTTTTTCGGATTTTCTAATTTTGCACTTTTTACAAGAAGTTTCTGAACGTACCTTATATCGTCACTATCTCTTTTTTCGAGTATGTGCTCTACCTCTTTATTTTGACTTTCATTGTATATTAGAACAAACCTTCCCTTATCACAGGATATATTATTGGTCTGTGCGTTCTTGTTTATCTTTACAATGAACTTTCGATAGGCTTTTTCTGCTGTCATGGAGTTGTGTTAATCTACCGCTCCAAGTATACTTAATTTGAGTTCTTCGTCCTTGGAAGCTTTTTCGGCATAAATTTTAAGGCTGTTACCTAAGTTTTCAGAGCCTCTGAAATACTCTCCGTTTCGAACGGTAATTTCTTTTTTATCGAACATTTCTTGAAGTGTGTCCCAGATATAAAGTTCCTCTTTACCTTCGTCAGTGTGAAAATTGTTATATCTTTCTAAGAAGTAGTCAGCATTGTTACCCCCCCTATCGTCTTTGTCGTTTAGCCATTTTCTGAAAAATGATACGACTGTTTTCTCATTTGAACCTTTACCTACTCCTATGCCACAGTATTTTAACAATGTTGTGGTAAATTCTTTATCGGTATCCCATTTATTGATCAGTTTCGATACCGCTTTATCTTTAGCGTATTGAGTGTCCTCGGCTTTGTTTATCTTCTGCTTGTCGTTTACGATACAGAAATCTGCTTGAAGGAACCTAGGGTCGTGCTCATATTGTTTTGGAGCAAGATCGCCGTTGTAGATGGCGATGTACATATTGAATAGATCTTCTGGTTTTGAAGTGTCGAAAAATCTATCTATCCCTAATACTATTGAATGATTTTCGAGCCCAGTATAATCAGCATCCCTGATTATTTCGTTCTTGGGCTTTGGAATAATATCCAAAAATCCTTTTGGTTTAATGTTTTTAAGTGGAATGGAAATATATTTTTGAAGTTTCCTTAGTTCCGCTGTCTTTTCTTCTTTGTCCAATCCGTTGAAGGCTGGTGAGCTGTCATCTAAACCTAAATCCCAAATTCCCCTATCTTCGTCGAACCTTGGGTGAACGGTCGTAGTTATCTTATAGGAAGGCACTTTTGTCATTCCCATTCTGTTGTATCCTTGGGGTGCTCCTCTTCCGTCGGTCTTGCCAACTATTTGATAAGTGCTGTTCAATATAATATCGAACTCGGTACCAGGTACCCTAATTTTTTCTACTTCTGCCATTGAACTTTTTTGGTTTTATTCAGCTGTAAAAATACAAATACAGTTCGACAATAAAAAGTTTCTAAAATAAAGTAGGTATTACTTAATTATTATTTTAGTATGGTGGTGAGTTCTTTATCGTTTTTGAGTTCTTTGAATATTTTCAGTAGCTTGTCCTTTTGGTTGATGTTGATGCATTCTGTATGCCCTTGAAATTTACTTTTAGGTCTATATTTATACTCTTTAAAATCCTCCAATATTTTTTCCTCTTTATAGAATATATGATATAAGTTCCCAACTACAAATTTAAGTATCTCTACTTTACACTTGCTATACCCCCTCATGTGGCCTAGTCTATGTTGTAAAGTTTTAGCTATACCTATTTTTAAAAATTCTTTTTTATCCTTTTTTAACTTCACTAAGTAAAAATATCTTTTTTCTTTCAAATAATCTTCTTTATTTCTTTCTACTGTGGTCCTATTATAAAGTCCTTTACTTTTATCCCAACTGCATTTAACACATATGTTACCTGCTAATAAATTATGTAACCTAACTCTTACTTCTCCGTGATCGGGGCAAATGTAACTGACCATACTGTCACCGCTTTTCATACCATCAAGATTGAAAATATATCTATCTCCGAATAATTTTTTAAGTCTTGCTTCTGCTTCTTTGCGTTTAATCTTTCTTGCATTTGTACTCCTGTCTCTACCACACTCGTTACAGCCCTCTCCTTGCATAAGTTTAGCAAGTTTCTTTTGCTTCAATCCATGTTTTGAGCAACGAAATTCCACAATATCCTGAGACGTGTTAAAAATTGAATCGGAAAAGTCTAAAGTTCTGTTCTTATACTTTTCATTAAGCTGTTGTAAATAATATTCTGGTGGACTTTTTCTATTCTGTGTGTATTTTTCTTTTCCACATTCTAGGCATCCACTACTTCCTTGATAATACCTACTGGGTATAGCTGAAAAATCTCCGTGTTTTTTACAAGTAACTATTACTTCCGTATTAATACTTATATATTCAGATTTTTCAAAAGAATGTAAATCTCCATAAATCTCAATTCCTCTTTGTATAAAGATATCTATATTATGTGAACATGCATTTGCTCTTTTAGAAATAGCACATTGAGGACACTCTGTTCCCATGAGTAAGTTAGCCAAAGATGCACTATTTTTTCCATGTTCTGGGCACTCATAGTATACTCTGTTTTTATAGAGGGTTACGGTATCTTCATCGAAAATCAAGGATGGGTGTATATTTTTAAGTCTTTCTAGGTATATTTCTTTTTTACTTTTCTTGCACATAAACGTAAAGGTACAAAAAATCCTCTAAACAAACTAATGGTCAGAGGATTAATTTTAATATATGTAATTAGTGATTATGAGAAAGTTCTGCGAGTAGCATCCGATTTCTCTAAACAAACGAAGCGCGAAACATCAAGTAATGCAAGCGAAACTGAGTTGTAGGCATAGAAGGTCTGGCTCATCTGCTTATGACTAGAAATTATGTCTGAACTTTTGTAGGCATCATATCTTCCAGACTCTCTTCCAAAATAAGTCATTCCCCCTTTAGGACGAACAAGATAAAGGTTTGCATCTGATTTTCCACCTTCAACTAACTTAGCTCCTTCTGGAACTGAGGCGTTGTTGGAATAGCTTTGATCCATTGCATCCCAAATAACCATTGAGTTAGTTGTTTCTGCGTATCCGTTTTGTTGGAAACCTCTTGAGAAACGGTCTGTCATTGCATAACCGTAGTCCAAAGTAAGATCGTGGTCAATCATAACCTGTCCAATTCCTTTTAAAAATACTCCTGTGAACCTGATGTAATCAAGTACAAGCTCTTTGTTGGAACCGTCTCTTGAAGTAATGACATCGTTAGGTAATAGGCTTCCTCCGCTTGATTGTACGAAAGGTGCGATTGCTGCGATTTGACGCTCTACTTCATCTTTGAAGATTTCAAGTACGTTGTCATACGCTTGCTTACCACATTTGAATGTGATTTTTCTATCCTCAACTTTCATTGGGTTGCTACGGAATACATATTCTACAGCTTCCTTGATATGAGAAACAGTGATTACACGAGAGTACTTGATAATGTAACCTCTACGTAATTGGTGCCATAGACCTTCGTTGATAAGGACATGTGAGTTACCTGATTTGAATTCTGCCGCCTGTGCGAAATAAAGTTCTTTAGCGGTAACTTTTTCAAGTTCTCTAAGTACTAAGAATTCTGCTGTTGAAGCAACACCAGCTACTGCTGTAGGCTTACGTTGTCCTCCCGCTTGAAGTGCCGTGTCAAAAATAACGGCCAATTCTCCCATTTGAGAAGCTTCGGCTAGGATTTCGTTCATATAGTCTTTAGAACCTGAGCTTGCACCAGCGAAACCTCTTTTATCGGCATAACCTGTGTACATGGCCTCGATACCTCTTGTTCCACCTAAACGGAACCTCATTTTCATTTCAGATGGTCTTCCTTCCAAATCTACAGTTCCGTAGTTCTTTCCGAATTCTCCTCCTGTTTTTTGACCTACTCTCTCGTAACGGATACCAGAGATAAGGTTAGCGGCACTGAAATATTGTCTTTTATCGTTACTTGATAATGTAACGGTATGGATAAAAGCATCTCCGTCTAAATCGACATCTTCGTTTACAACGTAAACTTGTTGACCTCTATAAGGGTCGTTAGTTAAGATATCTCCTGGAGAATATTTTCTGTTAAGCGCAATTTTGAAAGTTCCTTCGTCGATACCTGGTTTGATTTGGTAGGACATGTCCCTTACCGTCATACACTGTGTGTCGTCTCTTTCAACTGGGATGGAGTAAGTGAATTCTCCGTCAAAACCATCCACTTCCAAGATTTGTCTGTTACGGACAAGTTCTGGAAAGATAGTATCGTTGATCATCTTCTGGTTAAGGAAGAAACTTTGCATTCCCATGTGCATCTTATCAGGGTCTTCCTGATATAGTCCGTACATGGAAGGTTTGTCGAACGAACCAGTAAAGGATTTTGCCCCCTTCTCGTCCGTGAACATAATAATTTGGTCGGAGTTGAATTGGTACCCTAGACCTTTCTGGATTACATTAGCCATTTTTATTTGTTTAGTTGTTGATTGTTATTATTCGGCCATCGGTATGTCGAAGCCTTCTTGTTTTTCCTGTTTTACAGGTGTTTTTTCTTGTGGTTTTACTTTTCTAAGGTCGATGAGTACTTTTTTTGTTACCTCTGTTTTCGCCTTGGACTGATATTCTTTGAGAAAATTTTCCTTATCGGAAAGAAATGCTATGAGATCGACCGCTTTTTCTGGGTCTTGCATCATATCATTGTACAGGGTATCTATTGCATACTCCCCCTCGTTTGTTCTTTTTGTTGCAAGGTCTACGTATTTTTTTACAGTAGCGTCCTTTAATTCTTTATCTTTCAATACTTTGGAAAGGTTCTTCTTATACTCCTTTTCCTGTTTTAGTGTATCTTTCTGCTTGTCCTCGAGCTCTTTTTGTTTCGAGGCCACATAGTCTTGGGCCTTTTTGTTGGTATCCTCTACTATTTTGCTTACTTCGGTATCTAAAACTAACTCTTTCTTCTTTTCATCTAATTCAAAAAGAGCGGCCTTATCGGAATATCCTTTTGCCTTTAAGTGGTTGTAGTAGATGTTCTCCTGTACCTTCTCATTGTCAAGGTCTACACCTTTGAAAGGGTTCAAATAGTTCTCTACATTTTGTTTAGAACCGAATATTTCCTCTAAATCTCCGCCTTTGAGTACTATTTCGGCTACTTGTTTCTGTCTGTCGTCGGCATCTTTTATTGATAAGAAACCTTCTTCGTAGCTTTTTTTATACTCTTGGTCTTGATTTTCCTGAATTTGTAAGAACGTTTCCTCGTCTAAGGACTCCATTTCGGAAAGGGCGACTTCGTTCCCGTCTTTATCGACGATTACCCCGTCTTGCCATTTACCGTTTTCAAGTAATGTTTTTGCGAGACTTGCAAAATTGTTAGTAGTAGTTTGAGGCTCTACGGGCTTGTCTTCTTCTTTTACTTCGACAACGGGCTTTACCTCTTCTTCCTGTTGCTGTTCTTCTTTTTCCTCTGCCTCTTGCCCTTCGATCACCATGTTCTCCATAGTGACTTCTTCTTTTTGTTCTACTACTGCATCGGGATTGACGCTTTTTAATATACTATCGAAATCTAGATTTAGTGTGTTTTCCATTACAAATTTGCGGTTTTTAATTGGTTTTTAAAATTTTCTAAAAATTATACTATTAATATTAATTATTAGTTTAGTTTTTTTATTGTTAACTTAACTAATAGTTTAGTTTTTGTTTATAATACTTCGGAAATTTTCATCCTTGTTTTTTTGCTCGTCCAGCTTTATCTTTTTTAGGTCTTTATTCAATACTGCCATCTTGTAAGCCAAATCTTTTGCTGACTTACCTTCTTCTATGTCAAGTTTTCTATTGTCAACTTCGTTCTTAGAATCGATATCATATTTTTTAAGTGCATTGTTAGCTGCTTCATTCAGTGCCTTGATATCTTCGTCATTACCATCGGCATTTGTTAATCGACCAATTGATTCTAATCGTTCTACTTCCAACTTGTTCTCCCTATCTCTTTGTTTGGACATTTCAGCCCACTCACGATCATTTTGTTTTTCCTGTGCTTGTGATTGCAGGGTTTTATCTAGTTGTTCTTTTTCAAATTGTCTCTGCTCGTTTTGAAGTCTTTCCTGTCGTTGTCTCTCTCTTTTACCGAATTCTATAAGAGAGGTAAAGCTATCGGATTTGGCTATTTCTGCAAATGCCACAACATCATGTTCCTTGGTATTGTCAGAAACCATTATCTGTTTTAGGCTCTCTAACTGCTTCTTGCTCTTGGTATCGGAAGTAGGTCTTACCCCTAATTTACGTAAATGGAATTTATCGTCCGAGAAAGTTTGGTATATAACATCGTTATCGGTATTGGTATAGAAGGTAGATATATCCTTATCGTTCTGTACCGAATATTGGGCGACGGCTAAATGTAGTTCGACTTTCTTTTTTCGGCTGTTGTTGAACTTTGTGAAAATAGTCGAAGTTTGCGCGTAGGATGCCTCTTGCCCTACTTTTATACCTTCATTGGTCTGATACTCGTTGGGTGTACCTTTTCTTTGTTCCGTTATTCCTATTTGCTCGTAGGCTTGTTGCTTGTAGTAGTTTGCCAGCTCTATTCTACTTTGTATTTCTTGTGTGAAGGTTACGGTCTGTTGTATAAAAGTATTGGCCGTATTTCCCGCCTGTTGGGTATTTTGCTTTCGCATATCGACTGGGAAAATACCTATGTCACGAATAGTGTCCCTTAATTCCGAAAGTTGTTCGTTCATATTACCTTCTTTCATGTCCGAAGGTAAAAGACCTATATCTACAAGGAAGAAAGAGCCCAGTTCTTTCTCTATGAGATGGGTAATTTGGTTAAGTGATATATTGTGCCCTAATTGGTAAGGTCTTATCCTTTGTGCTAAAGAGCTTCCTATGATTCCAGCGACTGGTAATTTTACGTCGTAAAGGTTACTGTTACCTTTTATTTGAAAATCCATTTCTTCCAAAGGAAGGTAAATATCCTCGGACCTGGAAGATCCTGCTATTTTTATACCAGAATATACTGCTGGAAAATAAGTTGGACAGATTATGTTTGTCTCATCGGATTTCATGAACTCCTCTAAGCTCATGTTCTTTTTTATCTTTATTTCATTTTCTTTGATGAACTCTTTAAGTAGGTCTTCTTTAACTAAATCCTCTACCGTATATCCATCTTCGGTATCGTAACGTATTGCGTAATATAAGTTATATCCTTTTATATAGGCTTCGGTCACCCTGAAGGTATTTCCACTTACCTTTATATCTTTTCTTAACTCTTTTCCGAAATTTGCGCTGTGGTGAACTGAGTCGTTATAACTGGATATCCATGTTGGAGTAACGGTTTGGGTTCCATCTGGGTTTATCGTTATCTCTTCTCCCATCGGTATATTGAAAGCCGATTGATATTCTTGGTATATTTCTCTGTTGAAGTAGTCTCCGTCTGGAACTATCGCGGCCCTGTTAGGGGTTTGGTACGGGTTGGTGTTAGAACCTCTTTGACCTTTTATATTGGTATATTTATCATACACGGTGGCCAAATCATCTATTTGGTTCTTGGAAAGTCTGTGACCGTATTTTTCAACTATTTGCGAAGCCGTCATAGGGAACATCCTTCCAACGTATTCTCCGTCCTGCGGGTTTTCTATGTCGAGGTTTTGAGAAAAGAACACAAGTCGTGGGTCCCATCTCTCTGGATTATAGGAATCGTGCCCTACCCTGTAATGTGTAAAGTACCTTCCAGTCAAAAGGTAATCTCTCATCTCTTCCTTTTCCATGTCCTCCATATGGAAGTCAATGGAATCTTGCTCATATTTTTTCTCCGCCCATTCGACCGCCCTTACCTTCCATGATTTGGACATTTGTTTTTCTATCTCCTGCGGAGGTACTATTTTGTTTTTTTCTTCTTGGAGATATTGGAGGTACTGTTGTTTTTCTTCTTCGGATTCAAAATCGTCCTTAACTGGGTTTATCCCTTTTTGGGCCAGCATTTTGTTAAGGTGATTCGTGAAGGACTGCTGTACGTACTGCTTTACCCTTTGCTCTTTTTCACGTATAAAATCGTTCTTTGCAAAATCATCGTCGGAGACTATTCTTATAACGTCCGTCATGTTAGGGAGCTCCCCTATCAATTGATTGACTATCATCCCTAGTATATCATAGTGTTTGATATAGGTGGGTAGTTCTACGTTCTTCATAAGTTCCCCAATCCCTTGTAAGGAATTAAAATCCTCGTCGGACATAAAGTCCTTATATACCAAACGCCCCTCTACCATATCATAATAATCGGTAAAATCGGCGTTTTCTTTTATTTGTTGCCACGCTATTGACTCAAGGGCATCTAAAGTTGCCATCGAATGGTCCTTAGTCTTCTTCGACTTAGGAATCATTTGATTTGGAAGGGAACTATAATTTCCAACTCCAACTCCACTATGGTAATGATAATTAAGACTTTCGTTCATTGTAGATTGTGCAATAGGCAAACTTACGAATTGTTAAGAATATCACAAAGTTTCTAAAATTTATTAACGTTTACCGAACATTCTTCCCCTGCTGTTCGCGAACATGGAGTGTGATTTTTTCTTATTCTTTTTTCTTTCTTTATGGTATTCCTCCGATTTAGGCTCCTCCATGAACGTTATATAGTTTGCAGTAAAATAATGGTCTTGTACAAGGGCATGACCGAAGGCCACTATCCTATCGAAGTTTCCTTTTTCATTATATTTTATTATTTCTTCCAGCAGTCCTATATCGTTTATGAGTTCTATGCCCAATATTTCTTCTACTGTTCCATCTTCTTTATATATTTTGTGTTTTTGGTTGCAGTATTTAACTACCGCCCCTATTACTGTTTTTTTATTGGCGGTAGGGGAGAGCCCAAATTGTCTGTTTCCGTTGGACTGTACCGTGATATCTCCAGACATATTGAAAGTTTTCTGCAAGTACTGCTCGACAATAACTTTTTCGGTATCAAGATATTCTTTGAAACCGATATCTTCGTTCTCCATTAAACAGATTGCATTATATCCGTCCAGGACCATCTTGATTTCCCTCCAAAAAGTTTTATGGGGATATGGTCTTGTTGTTAGGGATGCTGCTATTTTGTAACCGAACCTGTCATTTATAAGTTGTCTTTTGAAAATATATAAAGAGCCCAAGGAATCCCCGTCGGAGGTTTCTTGTTTATAGTCATCCAGTCCCGCTACATAAAGTCCGTAAGGTGGTTTTTCCACAGGTAGTTCTTCGAACATGAGTATAGGACACTTAATATTTCCTCCGTTATGGGGAAAACTAGGGAGCTCTTTTGAGGATAAATCGTATTCTATCCTGTCTTTGACTTCAAAAAAATCAACTTGTTTACCTATATTGCCCTCTTCCCTTATTTTATTTCTGTGTCTTTTTGCTTCCTCTACTGGGAAAGGGTTCATGTTACCCGATTGGAATATCTCTTCTGGGTCTATTGGGTAGTATACTATTTCTTTTACGTAGGATTTTCTATTTTTAAGTTTTTTCTTTCTGTCGGCCTCTATTATTTTATTGCAAGTTGCCCAATTCGTTACGTTTATTTTTATTTTATCTAATCCTTCACTTTTTTCTTTGCCTAGGTATTCCCATAAAGGTATTTGGATTTTTACCATCCCATCTTTTGCTGACATCTGTGCTGGGGCAAAAGTTCCGAATTTTTGTCTTCGCCATGTAATATCTTCTTTGGGGATGTTTCTTTCCAATTTGTCCCAGTTCATTGGAAGTATATCATTATTTTCAGGGTCGGCCAGAACTGTAAGGGCATCCGCGCTTAATTCTTCGTTCCCACCTGTACCAGAAAGAAGAGGGATACAACGTTTTCCGTAAGGAGAATCAAAAGAAGGTTTAGCGGCATCCAACTGTTCTATAAAAGGAGCTT
>CAKZMU010000096.1 GCA_937129145.1 uncultured Lacinutrix sp.
ATTAATGCTTTTACAAATCTTGAAAGTTTAGATTGTGAGGGTAATTATTTAACCTACCTTGACATTAGCAAACTAGATGTACTTAAAACTTTAGTCTGTGGTAATAATAATATAGAAAGTATAAATTTTAGTGAGCAATCTTCATTAGAACATATAAGTTGTGGTGATAGTTTGTTAACTTCATTAGATGTTTCAACCAGCCCTAACTTGCATTATTTAATGTGTGCAAAAAATGAATTAATAGCATTAGATTTAAGTCTTAACACAGAGTTAATTCATTTAGTTTTATCAAGAAACAATTTAACTGAAATCGATTTATCTAATAATTTACTTTTAGAGAACTTATACGCTTCAGGTAATAATCTTGATAATTTAGATTTAAGTGCAAATAACATGTTGGAAAAAGTATTTGTTGATAATAATCAATTACAAGAGTTAATTATCAAGAATGGCAATAATACAAGTATCACTAATTTTTCAGCAAAAATAAATCCTAATCTAACTTGTATAGAAGTTGATAACCCAAATTACAGTAATTATAATTGGGGAAATGTAGATCCTCAAACTACGTTTTTAGTAAACTGTAATTAAAAGTTAATAGAGCTATGATTTCATTCGTAGCTCTATTAATCATATCTAAATCAATAAAACACTTAAATCTCTTGGTATATCATGACAAATGAAAACAGGGTAATTGATAATATTGATGCCCAAAACAGAACAAAAGATATTGTAATTCATCATATGGATTCATTTTATAACAATGATATCGATGCACTAATGTCTGACTATACAGAAGAATCTATTATTGTAACATTAGAACAAACGTTTAAAGGATTAAAAGAAATTCGCAAGTTTGTTCAACAACTAGTCGCTTTTTTTCCAAAAGGTAAAACTATTTTAGTATTAGATAGAATAAGTATTGAAGATGATTTAGGGTATATAGTTTGGCATGCAAAAACACCAAATATAGATATTCCTTTAGGTTCAGGGACATTCATTTTAAAAAATGGCAAAATTTCTCAACAAACTTTTGTAGGTCAGCTTGATGAAAAATAACTTGATATAGTTTTAAAAATGATAGCCAAGGAAATAATTGAAAAAACAGAAATTCGAAATTTAGGAATTGATGCAACTTACGAAGTAATGCCATTTCTTAAGTTGCTAAATCCAGATAAATCAGAATCAATTATTAAAACTAGATTATGGCAAATGATGGCTTATGATAATTATCAATTATTTGGCTTTTATAATAATTTCGAGCTTGTAGGAATAATTGGAGGCTGGACTTTGACAAAAATTTATTCAGGTAAGCAGTTTGAAATAGATAATTTTGTTATCGATGACAAATTACAATCTAAAGGTTATGGAAAACAACTACTTGGTTTAATTCAAACTTGGGCTATAAAAAACGATTATCAGTCATTAGAATTAGATGTATATTCTGCAAATAACAAAGCACTAAAGTTTTATATGACTTCAGGGTTTAATATATCAGGTTTTCATATGATTAAAGCTGTATAATTTTCTCTTCATGTAATATATATTAGAAAGAATAGAAACTATTGTCCCTTCAAAAAACATAAAGAATAATTGATTAATTGTGAATAAAAGCACTATAGACAACAACGTGTATGACCAATTGCTAGTGTTTGTTTACTCGGAAAATCCTGCGGATTTTCCTCTGATTCGTTTTCTTTTGCTAACTTAGTTCCAGCCAACGCAACTAGCCATACACAAACACGTTAAGCGAAACCCTAAAAAAACAAAAAACCCCAAAAGTCATTGGGAAATAACTAATGAGGTTTCTAAATAACCAATTTTAGTAGGTTACGAACAATAGGTTAATATTTACGCCTTTTGCTAAGGCTTTTCTTCTTCTTCTTCAAAGTTTTATCATTCTTTCTGTAATAGTAGTAATCGTCATTACGATCATCCCATCTATCATCATCGTCATCATACCATTTATCGTCATACCAATTGGTATCTTTATGGAAATGGTCGGTTGTACAACCTGTCATTCCACAAAAACCACAACCTTGGTTGCTTCTATTTATATGTCCGCGAGTGTTTATTATATCACCTCTACGGTTGTATTGTATGTGTAAACCACCAACTTGTTTAAGTTTGCCATAACGATACTGCATGTATACCGAGCCAACACGTTTTACACGACCTTGATAATCGTAGTTAATAAATACGTTCCCAATTCTACGTGCACGACCTAGTCTGTCATGAGCTATACGCACACCTCGTGGACGATTGTAGTTAATTCTAACTCCTGGTGCTCCAAAAGTGGTATTAATGCTACCACGTTTGGTTCTCGATTTTCTGTAATAAGAATCACCAAAATGTCCATAATTGACATCGGTATTAAAATCGAATTCCCCATTTGGAAAGATTAAGAATTCTACACCACGCTCCACAAACAAAATAGGTTGCGTAAAACGATAGCGTTTCGTAATTCTTAAATCTTTACTGTCTAAATCAGAAGTTTTTTCTGATGCTGTTGCAAATGTTACACCTAGTAACACTGTTGCTAATACTAAAGTAATTTTTCTCATAGTAAAAGTATTTAAGATTAATGTTTACTCTTCCGAACGCTTCGGAATAGTTTTCGGCTTACGCTATTTGTTAATCAAGTTTTCATTTATCGTGCCAAAGTTGTAAGTATTTGATATACAATAACTAACACTTTGTTCGTCATTACGATCGAAGCGAAGTAATCTTTTGATTAGAGTTCAAAATATGAGATTGCTTCATTTCATTCGCAATGACATTTGAGTTCAGTTTATAAGTGTTGTGTTCACGTCTTTACGAGGAGAATAGCGACGAAGTAATCTGTTACATTTGGAGAGATTGCCACGTCACTGCGCTCCTCTCAATGACGATTTGTAACAAGTAGTATGTATTACTCGTCATTATTTTAAAGAAGTATTTTCTTTTTACTAAATTTATATCGTACAAAAAAGCGGCTAACCAACCATCAATGACAAAGAATACCGACATTACAAATCCTTCAGAAAATCATGATAACGCAGATTTTGCATTAGAGCAAAATATAACTACGTGTCAAAATTGTGAAAGTGAGCATGATATTGATTTTGATTTTTGCCCTCATTGCGGACAACAAACCAATGATGAACTAACCGTTGGTGTGTTATTTTATAATACCATTGCTAACTATTTCTCGTTTGATGCACGTTTTTTCAGGAGTTTTGTGCCTTTGGTGTTTAAACCAGGAGTTTTAGCAAAACGGTTTGTAAACGGAAAACGATTAATGTACTTGCATCCTGCGCAAATGTATTTGTTTATTTCGGTGGTGTTTTTCTTTATGTTTTCGTTTAAAGTACGTGAGTATAGTGCAAGTTTTGATAAAGGCATACAAGAAGCCTCTTTATTTGAAGAATCTAAAGATTCATTAAACTCAAAACCAATAGACTCTGCCACCATAGCTAGAATAAGTATGCCTTTAAAAAACACCAATTTCGTACCTGGGCTTTCTGAACAAGAACAAAAAGAATTCGATTCTATAATCACTGTTGCATCAAGTCCTGATTATGCTAAAAACAATATGCCTTTTGGTTATGATAGAAAAAAGTTAGATTCATTAATAGCTGTAAATGCTTCAGAAAATGAACAATTAAGAGCAGTAGGTATGAAAGAAGGTGCTGGATTTTTAAATAGACAATTTCATAAGCAGGTAATTAAATTTCATAAAAATAAAGGAGGAGGTGCTTTACAAGCTTTTTTTGATAGTGTTCCAATTTCGCTATTCTTTCTGTTACCAATTTTTGCAATCTTACTTAAAGTGTTTTATTGGCGTCGAGGTCGTTTTGCACACCATTTAGTGTTTAGCTTTTACTATTTTTCCTTTTTGTTTACAGTCATGTGTATTATACTAGGAATAAACTATATTATTGACATCCCAGATTGGATAGATTTTCTGGTAGTTCTTTCAACATTCTTTTATTTAGTATTGGCTGTAAAGAATTATTACGAGCAAGATATTTTTATCAGCTTTATTAAAACCTCAATGATATCATTTGTATATATGATGATTGTTGCTCCAATGGCAGTTATGATTATGCTTGCTTTATCTTTCTTGCTATACTAATTGCTAAACTTGGTTAACTCACTATAACCCATGAGTTTTCCTTTTCTGTTATAAGATTCTGTTCGTACCATACCTACGTTTTCAGCATACCATTCTTTAGAAGTAGCTCGTACTTTTACCATCATTTTTGTGCTAATAGCTTGAGACAGTACAATACAATCAAAAGAGCCTGCAGGTGTTGTTAGCTCTTCTCTTTTTTCAACTTTTCTGTCAGTGATTTCAATATTCATTTTTACAGCCATAATTCCTGTATCTACACTAATACCGAGCGTTGCATCATCTAAAGTAGTTCCAGCAGATGCGTCCATATCTGGGATTTCAAATTTTGAGGCATCAACTTCTACATCCATATCTTCATAGGCTTTTAGCTGATTACCATCCATTTTAAACGCCATACCAAAATCAAATTTCCCGTCTTTACAAACGGCTTCAAACTCGTTAGTATAGACTTCTTTTTCTTTTTTATCTTTTGCAACAGCTTTAATTTTAAAAGTAACATCGTTTCCAGATACTACTTTGTCAACCAATTCATAACTCACAGTGCCTTGCACTTTCCCTTTAGCATTATAATTGGTTATTTCCCAAGTAGCACCTTTGTTGGTTGGCACGTATGGTCTGCAATCGGTTTGAGCGTACGTAGTGCCTACAATTGCACACAGCAATAGAAGTGTTTTAATAAATTTCATTTTAAATGGTTTAATTGTTAATAAATGCTAGGGAGAAAATAGCAGCTTAAAGATAACAATAATTATAAAATAATATGCTAAAGCTTATCTTTTAAATACTTACCAGTAAACGACGCTTTGTTTGAAGCAACGTCTTCAGGAGTTCCTGAGGCTAATAATTGCCCTCCGTTTTCACCTCCTTCAGGCCCTAAATCAACAATATAATCGGCACATTTAATAAGCTCAATATTGTGTTCGACCACAATTATGGAATGTCCTTTTTCAATAAGTGCGTTAAAGGATTTTAGTAATTTCTTAATATCGTGAAAATGCAAACCAGTTGTAGGCTCATCAAAAATAAATAAAGCTGTTTCTTTAGTGTTTCCTTTACCTAAAAATGTTGCTAATTTTATACGTTGCGCTTCACCACCAGACAATGTCGACGAACTTTGCCCAAGCGTAACATAGCCTAAACCAACATCTTGCAGAGGCTGTAGCTTGTTTTTTATTTTAGTTTGACCAGTTTCTTCAAAAAATGAAATGGCATTATCGATGGTCATGTTTAAAATATCATCGATGGTTTTACTCTCGAAAGTAACTTCTAGCACTTCCTTTTTAAAGCGTTTGCCTTTACAGGTTTCACATTCTAAATGCACATCTGCCATAAATTGCATCTCAATGGTTACTTCGCCTTCGCCTTTACAGGTTTCACAACGTCCACCATCAACATTAAAACTAAAGTGTTTTGCTTGATACCCTCTAATGGTGCTTAATTTTTGCTTAGAGTATAACGCTCTAATGTCATCATAAGCCTTGATATAAGTGACAGGGTTTGAGCGTGATGAACGACCAATAGGGTTTTGGTCAACAAACTCAATATGCTTTACATTACTGAAATTACCTGAAATAGACGTGAACTCTCCTGGTTTATCACCATAGCTTCCAATCTCTTTTATAAGCGCTGGATGCAGTATTTTTTTAACCAAAGTACTTTTTCCACTTCCCGACACACCAGTAACAACCGTTAACATTCCTAACGGAAAGGTAACATCTATATTTTTTAAATTATGTTCCCTAGCACCTTTAATATCTACATGATATTTTGTCGTTCTACGTTCTTTAGGGACTTCAATTTCGTAGGTGCCATTTAAATATTTTGCAGTTAGTGACTCTGATGCTAAAATGTCATCGTAGCTTCCAGTAGCAACAACTTCACCACCAAAGGTTCCTGCCTCAGGACCAATATCTATAATTTCATCGGCTGCAGCCATAATATCTTCATCGTGCTCAACTACGATAACTGTGTTTCCTAAATCACGTAATGATTTTAAGACTGTAATCAGTCGTTCGGTATCACGAGGATGCAAGCCAATACTAGGTTCGTCTAAAATATACATAGAACCAACTAAACTACTACCAAGCGAAGTGGCCAAATTGATTCGCTGACTTTCACCACCAGAGAGCGTATTAGATTTTCTGTTAAGCGTTAAATAACTCAGTCCTACATTGGTTAAAAAAGACAACCTGTTTGATATTTCCTTTAATAAGCGTTTGGCGATTTGAGTATCGTAATCGTTTAGTTCCAATTGCTGAAAAAACACTGCTAACTTATCTAATGGCATTTCTACCAAATCGGTAATGGTTGCATTATTAATTTTTACATAATTGGCTTCTTCTCGTAAGCGTTTGCCTTTACAAACAGTACATTTTGTTTTACCTCGGTAACGAGATAGCATCACTCGATTTTGAATTTTATATGCTTTTGCTTCTAACTCTGCAAAGAAACTGTTTAGGCCTTCAAAATGTTTATTACCAGTCCAAATGAGCTGTTTTTGGGCTTCGGTTAATTCAAAATAAGGTTTATGAATAGGGAAATCGAACTTATGCGAATTGTTAACCAATTGGTCTCTATACCAACTCATGCTTTCGCCTCTCCAAGCAAAAATGGCGTTTTCGTAAATTGACAAGGCTGTGTTTGGCACCACTAAATGTTCGTCAATACCAATAACATCACCATAACCCTCGCATTTTGGACAAGCACCATAAGGGTTATTAAAACTAAATAAATGAATATTTGGTTCTAAAAAATTAATGCCGTCCAATTCAAACTTATTACTAAAATGCTGTTGCGAATTATCTTTAAGCGATTCGATATAACATTCGCCTTTTCCTTCAAAAAAGGCTGTTTGTATGGCATCAGCTAAACGGTTAAAGAAATCTTCATCATGTTTTGTAATAACTCTATCTACTACTAAATAGACAGTATCTTTATCGTTGGGTTTTTGAATGTATTCGTCAATACGTAGTACAGAGCCATCAACTTTCACCCTCGCATACCCTTGTTGGTATAACACTTTAAGCTTATCACTCATCGTTCTGCCTTCTTCTAAATGAATAGGAGAGAGGAGCAATAATTTTTCGCCTTCGTCAAATGTTTTTATATGATTAATAACATCTGAAACGGTATCTTTCTTTACTTCTTTACCAGATTTAGGTGAATAGGTTCTTCCAATTCTAGCAAAAAGTAACTTTAAATAGTCATAAATTTCGGTAGTAGTCCCAACGGTTGACCTTGGATTGGTTGAATTCACCTTTTGCTCAATGGCAATTGCAGGAGCGATACCTTTAATAAAATCAACCTTTGGTTTATTGAGTCTTCCCAAAAACTGACGTGCATAACTCGATAAACTTTCAACATAACGTCGCTGCCCTTCGGCATACAGTGTGTCAAACGCTAAACTAGATTTTCCAGAGCCTGAAAGCCCAGTGATAACAACTAATTTGTTTCTTGGGATAACCACATCAATATTTTTTAGGTTATGCAGTTTTGCACCTTTAATAATGATGTTTTTCTTAGGGTCTACGTTTATAATGCTAGTATTTATTGACATTTTCAAGGAATAATTTTGCAAAGATACCACTTCTATCTTAGCTTTTAAAATGGATGTTTCGTCGAATTTATAAGAAAAAAAAAAGATTTTTTTTGTTTTTTAGGAACGATTGTTGTTATATTTGGAACATATTAATCAGCAAATTAAACTATTAGCTTATAGCATAACATTACTTTTTAAATTCTAAACCCCTAACAAAGAAGGCGACTTCTTTGCGAATAAAAGTAATGATTATGAAAAAAGAACTTATCACAGATGCTGTATTAGTTAGTAACTACATAAAAGGCGACGAGAGCGCTTTATCAGCTTTAATTACCAGACACAAACAAAAAATTTACAGTTTTATTTACTCTAAGGTTTACGATCGTGACGTAACTGAAGATGTTTTTCAAGACACCTTTATTAAAGTTATTAGAACTTTAAAGCTTGGAAAGTATAACGAAGAAGGAAAATTTCTTCCTTGGGTAATGCGTATCGCTCATAATTTGGTGATTGACCATTTTAGAAAGAACAGCAGAATGCCAAAATTTGATAACAATCAAGAGTTTAATATTTTTTCGGTAATAAGTGATTCGTCTTTAAATGCTGAAAAAACTATTATTAAAGAGCAAGTACAAGAAGATGTTAGACGCTTAATTGAAGAATTACCTGAAGACCAAAAACAAGTGTTGGTTATGCGTATGTATAATGATATGAGTTTTAAGGAAATATCCGAAAACACAGGTGTTAGCATCAATACTGCATTAGGCAGAATGCGTTACGCACTTATTAATTTAAGAAAGGTAATAGATAAACATAATATTGTTTTGACAAATTAATGCAATAAATAAAGTTATGCCACGTTACTGTATTATATTAACAACTAATTTAGTCAGATGGCAAAACTTTACATTGAAGATTCAAAACATTTTGAAACGTTAAAACCGAAAGAAGAAACGGTTAATTTTCTTCTGAATTATTCTCAGGCTTTAAGTGTTATAAGTCATAATAAATTAAAGTTTGAAGCGCTTCTTAACTAAACTTTGGCGAAAAAGAGCCCTAATTTAATTATTAGGGCTTTTTTGCGTCGTAATATTTCTGGATTACCGATTTTCTTCCAATCGTTTTAGTGATAATATCTTTATCGAGATTCCATCCTCTTGCAGGCGAATACTCGCGACCATACCATATTATTTGTAAGTGTAAATCGTTCCATAATTCTTTTGGAAATAAACGCTTAGCATCTTTTTCTGTTTGTACTACATTTTTTCCGTTGCTTAAATTCCATCGATACATGAGTCTGTGTATATGCGTATCAACAGGAAACGCAGGAATGCCAAATGCTTGCGACATAACTACACTAGCTGTTTTATGTCCAACAGCAGGCAATTCCTCTAAAGCTTCAAAACTTTGTGGGACTTCGCCATTGTGTTTATCTATTAATATTTGTGACAGACCATGAATACCTTTACTTTTCATTGGAGATAACCCAACAGGTTTAATAATGTCTCTAATGTCATCCACGGTTAGCTTCACCATATCGTAGGGATTATCGGCTTTTGCAAACAGTAATGGTGTAATTTTATTCACACGAACATCAGTACTTTGTGCCGACATCAATACAGCAATAAGCAATGTATAAGGGTCTTTATGGTCTAACGGAATGGGAATTTCAGGATAGAGTTTATTTAAGGTTTTTATAACAAAATCTACTTTTTCTTGCTTGGTCATTATCTTATCTTTGTTAAAAATCAAAGATACTAAATATGACGACTTTAAAAGTGGGAGATAAGGCTCCAAATTTTCAAGCAAAAGACCAAGACGGAAACACAATTTCGTTAAATGATTATAAAGGAAAAAAATTGGTATTGTTTTTTTACCCAAAAGCAAGTACACCTGGTTGTACAGTTGAAGCGTGTAATTTGAGAGATAATTATGAGCGTTTTCAATCTCTAGGATATGACATACTTGGTGTAAGTGCCGATAGTGCTAAAAGGCAGTCTAATTTTAAAAATAAATATGATTTTCCTTATCCATTACTAGCTGATGAAGATAAATCAGTAATCAACGCTTTTGGAGTTTGGGGTCCAAAAAAGTTTATGGGTAGGGAGTATGATGGTATTCACCGTACTACCTTCGTAATTAATGAAAATGGCGAGATTGAAGACGTAATTACCAAAGTAAAGACTAAGGCACATACAGACCAAATACTTAAATAAAAAAGGCGACTATTTATAGTCGCTTTTTTTTATTTTTTTACTTTCTTTTTACTTCTAATAATTGGTTTTCTGGTAAAGCCGAACATGCGGTAATCTTTAATTAAATCACCAATACCTTCTGGTAGTTTATCACTCCAGCCACGATTACCAGATGCGATTTTATCTAATACTTCACGTGAGAAGATATTTAATATTTCTGGGTCATAATTTTCAATATCGGTCACTTTTCCATTGTATTTAAAGAACTTGTAGAGTTCTTTCATACGAGGGTGAACCTTTAAGTTTTTGCTGGTAATTAATTCTCCAGATTTTTTGTCATTCATTGGGTATAAATACACTTTTAAATCTTTAAAGAATAACTTACCAAAGGCTTCTAATATACCTCCACTTAAATGGCGATAGTATTTCTCATCAAAAATATCTATTAAATTATTTACTCCCATCGCTAATCCAAGACGAGCTTTTGTGTATTGGGAGAAGTATTCAACCAATTTATAATACTCTTGAAAATTGGAAATTAATACTGTTTGACCCAATGAGCAAAGCAAATCGGCTCTGTCCATAAAGTCTTGTTCATCTATTTCTCCTTCAGCACGTAAGTTAGATAAAGTAATTTCAAATAGTGTTTGAGTTTTGTTTTCATCAACCCTGTTTTCTTTCAAAAACATTTCATAGGATTTTTGAAACATATCCATATTAACCTTCGTTACTGGTCTAAAACTACCACGAAGTGCTAAAATATTCTTTTTATAAAGTACCCTAGCTGGTAACACATTATGACCATCTGGGTCGAACATGACAGCGTCTGTCATCCCATTTTTAACTAATTGTAAACTAATTAAACGGTTGTCAACGTTTTCAAAAATAGGACCAGAAAAGTTAATGGTATCAATTTCCAATTGGTCTTTATCCAAATGGTCATATAAATAACGTAATAATTTTTTTGGCTCATTGTACTTGTAAAAAGCACCATAGACAAGATTTGTACCTAATTTTCCAAGTGTTTCTTGTTGTAAGCGGGCATCATTTTCTTTAAATCTAAAATGTAAGATTATTTCGTTGTAATCTTGTTTTGGGTCTATTTGATATTTGATACCAACCCAACCATGACCTTTGAATTTTTTAGCAAAATCAATAGTAGTTACGGTATTTGCATACGCAAAAAACATTTTGTTTGGATGCTTGTCTCTGGTAATACGCTCTTCAATCAACTTGATTTCGTGAGATAGCATTCTACGCAACCTAGATTCGGTAACATAACGCTTGTCGTCTTCTATGCCATAGATGGAATCACTAAAATCTTTATCATAAGCAGACATAGATTTTGCAATGGTTCTAGATGCTCCTCCAGCTCTAAAAAATTGTCTAACTGTTTCTTGTCCAGCACCAATTTCAGCAAAAGTCCCGTAGATGTGTTCATTTAAGTTTATTCGAAGTGCTTTTTGCTTTAGAGAAGGAATATTCTCAATCTCCATGTCTCCTTTTAAGGTGATTTCCATAGCAATTATGTCGTTTTATTGTGTGTAACAAAGGTATTAAAATAGAAACGCAAAGAAAAAAAATAACCTTACTTTTGTGATAAAATTTGCAGTTTTGAAGATTACATTTTTAGGAACTGGAACATCTCAAGGTATTCCTGTCATTGGAAGCAATCATCCAGTATGTCTAAGTACCAATAAAAAGGATAAGCGTTTGCGTGTATCTGTATTGATAGAATGGGATAATTATTCGTACGTGATAGATTGTGGGCCAGATTTTAGATACCAAATGCTGCGAGCCAAAGTATCAAAAATAGACGGTATTTTATTTACCCATGAACATGCCGACCATACTGCTGGACTGGACGATATTAGACCTTTCTTTTTCAGGCAAGGTGACATCCCTATATACGCTCACGAGCGTGTAATGAATTCTTTAGAAACACGTTTTGATTATATTTTTGAAACCGAAAACAAATATCCAGGAGCTCCAAGCGTTGAAAAAATAGTTATCGAGAATAAGCCCTTTAAGTTGGGTGATTTAGAAATCATTCCAATCAATGGTTTCCACAATAATTTGCAGGTTTTTGGGTTTAGATTTGGTGACTTTGCCTATCTCACCGATATGAAAACTGTTGAGGAGGATGAAGTTGAAAAATTAAAAGGCATTAAAGTATTGGTTGTAAATGCCTTGAGGGAAGAAAAGCACGAATCGCATTTTAATTTAAAGGAAGCATTGGATTTTATTGATAAAGTGCAACCAAAAAAAGCCTATTTAACGCATATTAGCTCGCTATTAGGGTTTCATCAAGAGGTTGAAAAAAACCTACCTAAAAATGTATTTTTAGCTTACGACACTTTAGAATTAACCATTTAAAATTATGTTATGAAAAGTAAAATTTATTTATACCTATTTGTCTTTACCTTATTGTTGGTGCTTTTTATGTATGTGAATTCTAAAAGCATTTTAGAAAAATATGAAAAGGATATCACTACTGCTAAAGCGCAAGTTGAAACATATAAAGACTCCATAGCTACATTGCAAGATGAAAATCTTGACCTTATGTACTTTAATTTAGAGCATAATGAAGATGCCATTTCATATTTTGAAAACGAAGGGATTGATGTCACGACTTTAATTCCGTTTTTAAAGGATGAATTGTATAAATTAAACGAAGCAAAAGGTGAACATCCCTTGGTGCCTTATGCATCAATGACAGATGGAAAGATAATGATTAACAATATTAAATTCTTAAATCATAAATGGATTATTGCCGATTTTTCTGATGGCAAATATTGGGGAGAATTATTTCTAACCTATGAAATCACAAAGGATAAACAATTAACTTACAGATTGGTTGAGCACTTTTTATATCCTCCGCAAAACTATTAGATACGGTCGTCTAACCAAGTTTTAAAATCATAGAAATTTTGTGGTGCAACACCATGTCCCACAGGAAACTCGGCATATTGGTGTTTTAGATTCAAGGATTCCAGAATTTTTGGTGACTGTCTAGCCCATTCCACAGGAATCACTTGGTCCACACTTCCATGCGAGCAATAAAAATCTAAATGCGATAAACTGTTTTTATCAAAGGTTTCAGGAATAATATCTGGGTTAATATAGCCGCTTAAAGCCACTACGTTTTTAACTTTTTCAGGATAGGTGAGTGCTACGGCATAACTCAATATAGTGCCTTGACTAAATCCTAACAATGTCACATTATTGCTGTTAACTGGATAGCTTTCACAAGCTTCATCAATGAATTTAGCAATTAAATCCCTCGATGTTATGGCTTGCTCATTATCGCTCCACTTACCTTTGTCTGCATCAAAATTTATGGCATACCAAGCGTTTCCAAAAGGTTGCATGGCGTAAGGTGCTTTGGCAGAAATTATAAAAAGGTCTTTTGGTAATTCTGAAGCAAACGAAAACAAATCGTTCTCATCACTACCATAACCGTGAAGCATGATTAGTAAAGGCGCATTTTTTGGTAAAGACGATGGTCTTGTAATATGCTCTAAAGATAGATTGGTGTTGGTCATTTTACTTTCCGAAACTTGCAAAAATACGTTGATAGAATTCTCCTAAAATTGGTGTAGGTTGGCTACGACCTGTGACAGCAGACATAAACCCAAAAATGAACAATACACCAAAGAAAATCCAGAATGCAATAGTTACGAGCCAATTATCAAAAAGCCCAACAAAATACCCTAAGGCAAAGAATGTTAGCCACAATCCCAAAGCTTGCCTTAAATGAAAAGCAGCAAAATTATTTTTCTTGTCATTATTCATGAAAAAAGCAATAATAACTCCAAAGATTGTTAAATAACTAATGATTGCGATTGTTTTTCCTTCTTCTACAGTGTGATTATCCATAATTTAAAATTATAAGATTATTTTTTATTGGCTATAATACCATACGCTTTTCCTTTAAGTGTATGTCCCATAAAGATAGCGTTTTTTGATTTTGAAATAATGTCGTCTTTTGTAAACTCATAAGACACATCTGGATTAAAAAGCGATAAAGAAGCTTTGTTTCCTATGCTTATGTTACTGTCTTCTATACCAAAGCGTTCTTTTCCTTTGGTCAATAGTTTTATTACAGTTTTGGTTGGTAATACGGAGTTTAAAGCGCCAAAAGCACTTTCTAGACCAATAGTACCATTGTGTGCATAATCAAATTCTACTTTTTTTAATTCAATATTCAACGGATTATGGTCACTCGTAACCATATCTATCGTACCATCTTTCAAGCCACCAATTAATGCGTCAATATCATCTTTGGTGCGGAGTGGAGGTGATACTTTGTAATTTGTATCAAAGCCAGTTAAAGCCTCATCACTAAAGACTAAATTGTGAATAGCAACGCTGCAAGTAACATCTAGTTTTTTCTTTTTGGCTGCTCTTATCAATTCTACCGATTTGGCAGTAGAAATGGTTGGTATGTGTAATTTGCCTTCGGTATATTCCAAAATAAATAGGTCTCTCGCCACTTGTAATTCTTCTGCTAAGGCAGGAATACCTTTAAGTCCTATAGTTGTGCTAGTTACTTCTTCATTCATAACACCTTGACCTGCAATAGAATTATCTTGCGGAAACGAACATACCAAACCGTTGAAACTGTTGGCGTATTGCAAGGCGATTTTCATCAAATTGGCATTGGTAATAGGTTTTTTGTAATCTCCAAAGGCCACAGCACCAGCGTTGGTCATATCAAATAATTCGGCCAAATCTTTCCCATCACTATTTTTGGTCAATGCACCAATGGGATGCAAAGTAACAGCGTGACTTTCAGCTTTACTTTTTACAAAAGAAATATCTGAATTTGTATCTAATACAGGATAGGTATTAGCATTTAAAGCCACATTTGTAAACCCTGATTTTGCAGCTGCTTTGAGCCCATTTAAAATGGTTTCACGTTCTTCAAACCCAGGTTCGCCAAAGCAGACACTACTATCAAACCATCCTTGGGACACATGTAAGTTGTCCAATTGGATTTCTTTGTAGTTATTTGGATTTTTTAAGCGTTTGGAAATGTTGGTAATGACTCCTTTTTCAATTAAAATATCTTGTGTTTGATTATGAAAATCGCTTTTGGAATCGAGTATTGTAGCAGACTTTATAAGTACGTTCATTTAAAATATTTTAATATGAGCATCTCTATAATTAATAAGACTAGTGCAAAAATAGTAAACCATTTCCATAGCTCGTTAATATTTGATTTATTTTTTATGGAAGTGAATATATCGTCTATGGAGTTTGAAACGGTCGCATTTTTAAAACTAGACAGGTTCATGTATTGCGAATTACTCTCGTTTCTATTGTAATTATAGCTCACTTTTTTAAGTGTTTCTCCATTGTTGTTTATACTGTAAACCCCTGCATTTGTTGGTAAATCTGTGGTAATGATGCTTATTTTATTGCTAAATGAACGCTGTTGTGGAATAATTTCTTCGTCCTCGGATTTTAATTTTAAAATATCATCTTGCTGAAGCGTAACATTAACATCGTAATTATTTTCATTGCCAATAGTGTAATAAAGGTTAGGTAATTGTAGGCTTTGCTTTCCAATATTATAAATCACAGGAACGACAAGCGGCGAATTAATAAAATTTGAATTTGAAGTATTTAGTGCCGAAGCAAAGGCAAAAACTGTTCCTTGCTGATTTAAAAATGGTTTTCCATCCTCAAATTTTAATATGCTTGAACCCTCACCTAACTCGAAAAAACTATTAGTTTTTGGATATTGAAAATTGCTTATTTCTTTATCAAATACCTGATTTAATAATGGGTGCGAATAGTTAATGGTTGTAATTCTTTTTTCAATAGCGTTGATTTCTGAATTATAATTAAATAACTCATTATAAGAATTTAACGAACTATTATTTGAAGGGATAATTAATATGCTTCCTCCGTTGGATTTAAAAGTGTTTAATGAATTAATTAATGACACAGGAATATTATCCAACTCGTTTAAAACCACTAAGTTTTGGTCGTCAATTTCGTTGTAATTTAATTGGTCTTGTGCAACCTCTTTATAGTTGAATTCATTCTCGGTAAAAATACGTTTTAGATACTTATTTTCCGACGGATTTATAGTTAGCACATTAATATTGTCTCTATTATTGATGTTGAAATGAAATGTATTGTCAAAGCTTAAACCAGAATCTTCAATGGTCACTTTTCCATTAATAACAGTATTTGTTGGCAATGTAAATAGTGCTTTTTTAGACTCGTTTATGGCAGATTTTGCCAAAAGCATATCATCATTATACAAAGCCACCGAAATCCCATCAAGTTTTTCATTCCCAGAAATAGTAGCTGTAAGCTCAAAATTTGAAGGTGTTTCTTTTGAAATATAAACACTGTCTATACTAATGTTTCTATTGGTTACAGCTTCTAATTGTACTAAATTTAAGTTGTATGCTTCATTTGCAGTATCATTAATTGTTGAATTATGTAGCTGAAAATCAGACAACAATACTAGATTTTTTGCAGAAGCCTCATCTTGACTAAACAATTTTTCACCTTTAAGGATTACAGCATCATAATCTAACTGATTTGGGGAATAATTAAGCTGCAATAATTCGTTAGAAAGCGTTTTTCGAGTCGCGTTTCTAAATGCATTATCGTTTGTAAATAGTGTTATGTCATCAGTATCATCCAGTATATTTAAAATGTCCTGAACACTACGTTTAAGCAATTCCCCTTTATCACCTTTGGCTTGCATACTAAAGGAATTATCCAAATACACAACAGTTTCGGTTTTTACATTTAATCCTTTGGATTCAGAGAAAAAGGGCTGTGCAAAGGCAAAAATAATAGCAGCAAACAGTAACAGCCGTGTTATAAGCGTTAGCCATTTTTTAAGCTGCGAACTTTTACGTGTTTGGATGATTACGTTTTTTAAAAATTGCACATTGGTAAATGGTACTTTTTCAAAACGACGCAATTGAAATAGGTGAACAATAATAGGAATGAGCAGTAAAAATAAAAAGTATAGAATTTCTGGGTGCTTAAACTGCATTCGTAAGTATTATTTATGGGTAAAGATAGAAAATGAATTGAGATTTGCTGTAGCCTATTGGAGAATTTTAACAAAAGAAAAAGTAATCTTCCATAGCTTTCATATCCTGTTTGTGTAAATAAGTTTTTATGTCTGTTTGTGCTTGTGCATTGGCAACTGTTATAATACTTTGCGGATTTTGTAATCGCTCCAAATACTTGAATTCCCTAAGTTTTTGGTCATAAATATGCTTGTTTATTTTTTTGGGATTATCACAAATCCAATAAAAAGGAATCTTTTTGGCTACTAGTGTTTTTGCTACCGTTTTTCCTTTATGTCCTGCTCCCCAAACGGTTAGGGGCCTTGAAGCATCGTGGTTTAACTCTAAAAAATAGTGCAGTTTTAAATCTATAAAATGATTTTCGGCATAATGCTCATGTGTTCGTGACGTCCTTATAGGATAATCTCGCCAATGATGTAGCATATCGTTGGTTGGAATACATGTTAAACCGCATTTATAAAAGCGGAATGCTAAATCGTAATCTTCAGGATATCTGTTTGGTACAAAGGCTTCGCAAGCTATTAAATCGTCTTTGTAAGTCATCCAACAAGGCGAGGGAATGACGCATTCTTTATATATTTCGAAATAGTTACTCCCTAATCGTGTCAATGTATTTAACCATTGTTCATATTTAGCAAAACCTTCGCTAATACCTTCTTCTGAAAAATAATGAACTAAACCCAGAGCAACATGTCCTTTTCCATGTTCTTGAAGTGAATTGGACATCACTTGCAATTTGTTTGCTGTCATAACATCATCGCTATCCATTCTGGTAATTAATTCGCCTGAACTATGCTTGAAAGCCAGTCTTAATGCGTCAATAATACCAGAACCATCATTTTTATAAAGTTTGATTCTTGGGTCTTTTTTGGAATATGCTGAAACTATATCGTAACTATCATCAGTTGAAGCATCATCAACAATCAACAACTCCCAATTATAGTAACTCTGATTGATAATAGAGTCTAGACATTCTTCAAGATACTTGGATGTGTTTTTAAAAGGTATTAAAATACTAATTAAAGGTTGTTGCATGCAGCGAAGATATTAAACTCTTCTGTTAACACAAATTAACACAGAATTACCACAAAATATGGAAATGGAATATTATTTTTGTAGCACTTAAAAAAATATACACATGAAAAAAATCACACTTATCTTAGGTGTTTGCGGGCTGTTACTTGGATGTGGCTCTGCTAAAAAAACAAATGATTTAGCAATTAGTAATGCTATCGTTACTAAAATTGATTTAACAAAAGTTGTTGCAGATAAAGCGCCAGTAACTATAAACCCTGGACGATTTACTGCTGAAACCGTAACTTACAGATTGCCAAAAGTTGTGCAAGGGACATATTCAGTAAGTGATTTTGGTAAATATATCGACGATTTCAAAGCTGTTGATTACGACGGAAATACTTTAACTGCTAGCAAAAGCGATACAAACACTTGGGTAATTAATGATGCTACTAAATTAGACTACATCACGTATTATGTAAATGACACGTTTGATGTTGAAACTTCAGGAGGTATAGGAGGTGACACGCCTTTTTCTCCAGCTGGAACAAACATAGAACCTGATAATTATGTGTTGAACTTACACGGATTTATAGGCTATTTCGATTCGTTAAAAAACAACCAATACACATTGGATGTAACGGCACCAGCCGATTTTGTGCGTACGTCTGCTCTACAGCAATCTGGAAGCACCACAAGTACCGATGGAAGCGCTATAACATCTAGTTATTTAGCACCAAGATATTTTGATATTACCGATAACCCAATGATGTACGGTAAGCTTGATGTTGAAGAATTTATGGTGGGCGATATTAAAATCGTGTTAAGTGTATATTCTCCAAATAAAGTACATTCTGCGGCTTCTATGAAAGAAACCATGTATAAAATGATGCAAGGTCAAAAAGCTTATTTAGGAGATGTAAACGCAACGCCTCGTTATGATATTTATGTATACCTATCAGAAGGAAAACCAGAATCTCCTAAAGGTTTTGGAGCTTTAGAACATCATACATCAACTGTTGTAGTTATGCCTGAGTCTATGCCAGAAGATGCTTTAGCTACTCAAATGGTGGACATCGTGTCGCATGAATTTTTCCATATTGTAACGCCTTTAAGTGTGCATTCTGAAGATGTGCATTATTTCGATTATAACAATCCTACATTTTCTAAACATTTGTGGATGTATGAAGGTGTGACTGAATATTTTGCTAGCTTATTTCAAGTAGACCAAGATTTAGTGACAGAAGATGAGTTTTATAGCAAAATAATGGGCAAAATCCAAACATCAAAATCATTAAATGACTCAATGAGTTTTACCAAAATGAGTAAAAATGTGTTGGAAGAGCCTTATGCAAGTCAGTATTACAATGTATATCAAAAAGGTGCTTTAATTGGAATGTGTATCGATATTTTAATTCGTGAAGGAAGTAATGGTAACAGAGGTATTTTATCGTTAATGAAAGAATTGTCAATGAAATACGGTAAAAACAAACCTTTTGAAGATGATAAAATTATAGATGAAATTGTTGCAATGACGTATCCTTCGTTACGTGAGTTTTTTGATGCACATGTAATTGGTAATACACCAATTGACTACAATAAGTTCTTTGAAAAAGTGGGACTACACATTGCAGAATCTAAAGTTAAAGCCAATTATTTATTGATTAACGGTACGCCAATTGTGTCTGGAAACGGACAAACTGGTACTATCTTTTTTACAGCGCTAGCAGAACAAAACAGCTTTTGGGCTGAACAAGGCGTGAAAGCTAATGATGTCATTAAAATGGTAAACGGACAAGAAGTGACACTTCAAAATGCCAATGCAATTTTCCAAGAAGTTTATGGATGGCAACCAGGAAAAGAGATTGAAATGACGCTAGATAGAAATGGAGAAGAAATTATTATAAAAACAGCATTAACGCAAGGTTATACTACTGGAAATAAATTACAAGCAAAGCCTGATGCTACTAAGGCTCAAGTTGATTTAAGAAACGCTTGGTTAAAAGGTTAAACGCTTTTAGATTTAATATAGAAAAAGAGGTTGACATAAATTCAACCTCTTTTTTTTGCTTATTTATCTGAATTTTTATTCTATCAAGTCTGAGTTTACAATAGCTGTTTCAATAGATAGGGTATTGCCTTCATTTACTTTTGTCCAGGTCAAGTAAGCTAAATCATCTTTTACAACCATTCTAGGAAAACCACTTGAGCGACTTTCAAAAGACTCCGCCAAAGTTAAAATCTCACTTAAATCTCCATTTGGAAATACACGTTGTAATTGTATTTGAGTATTGCCATCAACAGTATCCATCCAACTTAGCAAAGCCGAATTATCCTCAAGCAATTCAATATCTACACGACCTAAAGGAGCAACATCATCAACTGTTTTTGGTGCACTAAATGTGTTGCCATTATTATCTGAAAATGACACTTTTACTGTTGGTAAATTATCAGCAATAGTAAACCAAGCAACAGCTACCATATTGCCTTTTGTGGAAATTGCAGGACCATTTACAGGGCAACCGCTAATTTCCCAATTATCATGGTAAATAGCTTTTGGTTCAGTCCAAGTACCATCTACTAGTTTTACATAGTAAATATCTCTAATTTCCGTATCTGAGCGGTCTCTATAAATCACTATTGGACCATCTTCAGTCATTGCTGTATCTGTTTGACAGCAGTCACACACGCGACTATCCAGTAAATATTCTTTTTCAAGTTTTCCTTTACTGTTGAAAACAGCACCTCGAAGCGTCATTTGTTTAGCAATAGTCGAATCTTGTTCTGCATACGCCATTTGTCTTCCATCTAACCAAACAGATAAAAAAGAATCATCATTCATTGCTACTTTACTCACAAAACCATGTTCGGTATTAGTGTTGTCAGTGTGTGGCGTAATAGCTTTACTCCAAGTATTCCCATCATCATTTGATATAGTGAGTTTTACATCATAGGCGTACGTGTCATTGGCACTTTTCTCTAAATAATGTGCTGCTAAATTATTTCCAAATGATGTAACCGAAGGGAAATCAGCCCAATTTAAAAACCAATTATTACCAGTGGCGATGGTTTTGGCTTCAGACCATGAATTGTCTTCTTTCAATTTGGACAATAGTAGTTTGCTGTCATTACTTTCTTTAGTTTCAATCCAACTTAAATAAATACTACCATCTTCAGCTTTATGCAAACTTGATTCCGAAGCATTTAAACCAGAAGGAGCAGTCATGTATGTCACGACTTCTGCTGGTTTTGTATTACAAGAAAGAAGAGTTAATAAAAATACACCAAATACAATGTATAACTTCATGTGCTAGTATTTAGCAGCCTTTCCATTAGCTGAAGATTTCTTGATAAAAACCCTTATATCCTCATTTGCTTTAATTAAATCTTCTTTTCGTAAGTACATCATGTGACCACTTCTATAGCCTTTAAATTCCATACGGTCTTTTAATTTTCCGCTTGGGTCAATTTGCGATAAGGTATATTTTGCAGTAAAATATGTTGTTGCTCCATCATAATACCCAGATTGATTTAAAACGTGCAAATATGGGTTTGTAGCCATGGCTTTGCGTAAATCATCTCTAGTGGTATTATTATTTCTATTCCAAGGATTAACAGGGCCAAACATGTTGTACTTAACATCGGTATCAAAGTTCAATTCGTTTTTAATATAATGATTGATAGCTGGCGTAAACGAATGTAACCATGATGTTAATTCGGCACTATAATCAGGACTCATGCCTGCTTCCATTCTGTCAATTCCTAAATAGCGCGAATCCAAGCGACCAATGGTTTGACCAGTTTTATCACGTAACAGTTCTTTCCAGAAAAAGCTATTAGGCACTACCAAATTGTGCTGTAAAATTACTTTTTTGCTTAAACCAGTGTATTGCGACATTTGTTCGGCAACACTGTTACGTTCGCTATCACTTATAAAACCACCTTTAGCAATCGCTGGCATTAATGTGTTAATGGCGTAACTTTCAACCTCTGGTAGCATATCGGTTAAATCTTTGTTCTGTAAAGCAGAAGGGAGCATTTTATGATACCATGCCGCCGCAGCTTTATAAGGTAAGTCTAACGCTGAATACTCTGGTTGACCATCAACATTATAGGCATTATAATCAGCTGGAGACACTAAAATCACACCGTTTAAGTACATCCATTGACTGCCTTGTAGGGCATTTGCTAATCCCATTACTCTTGTGCCACCATAACTTTCGCCAATGATGTATTTTGGAGATTCCCAACGATTTTTACGAGAAATAAATGTGTTAATCCATTCTGCTAAGTATTTAATGTCTTCATTTATTCCGAAGAATTGTTTTCTATCTGGCATTTTACCATCTTTTCCAGGTACCATTCTTGAATAGCCAGTGTTTACAGGATTTACAAATACAATATCGGCAACATCTAAAATCGAATTAGGGTTGCTTTTAAATCCGTAGGGTTGCACAGGATAGCCTTCATCGTCAATGTTTAAAATTCTAGGACCTGTATAAGCAACATGCATCCAAACAGATGCTGACCCTGGGCCTCCATTAAAAGAAATCACTAAAGGTCTTGACGCTCTATTTTTTATATTATTTCTTGTGTAATACGTGTAAAACAACGTGGCAATTGGGTCGCCTTTAGCGTCCCAAACAGGTTGTGTGCCTGTTTCGGCAGTGTAAGACATGCTAACACCTTTAATCGTGGTGTTGTGTGTGGTTTTTACTATGGTGTCAACAGGAATTGTTCTGCTTTGTGCAAAGGTTGCTGTGAATGCTAAGATGCAAAGTAGCGTGCATATTTTTTTCATGAACTTGAAAATTTAGTTGGTTTATTTTTGATGCCTACTAAGGTACTATTTTAGTAGAAATGATATAAAATAATTATGAATTGTTATTAACTGTCAAAACCCTTCAAAAACACCTAAACCAAAAAGCGCGAAGTCATATTTAACTGGGTCTTTGGTGTCTAATTCCCTTAACGAACTATCTAACTCATTTAAGGATTTGGCATCGTTTTGTTTTCGGTTAAGTAATCCCAGTTTTCTGGCAACGTTACCTGAATGTACATCTAGCGGACAAGAGAGTTGGCTAGGAGAGAGGCTATCCCAAATACCAAAGTCAACACCAACATTATCTTGACGAACCATCCAACGTAAGAACATGTTAATGCGTTTGGCTGCAGAATTTTTTAAAGGGTCGCTTACATGTTTTTTAGTTCTTGGTAAATGCTCAATCTCAAAAAAATAATTTTTAAAATGATGGATGGATGTTTGTAACGAATCTGGTGTTGTATGTTTTGCAAAGACTGCTTCTAGTCCGTTGTGAGATTTGTATATATGGTTAAGGCTTTTTATAAACTGGATAAAATCGTTTCCATTAAATGTGCGATGTACAAACGGTTTTAATGCTTCTAAATCATCTTCTTGATGATTCATAATAAAGTCATGAGGCGCACTATCTAGCAAGAGCATCATTCGTTTTGCATTATTAATAATGCTTTTTCTATTTCCCCAAGCAATGGTCGCCGTTAAAAATCCAGCAATTTCAATGTCTTCCTTTTTATTGAATTGATGCGGAATTTGAATAGGGTCGCTTTCAATAAATTTTGGGTTATTGTATTGGATAACCTTGGAGTCGAGAAAATCTTTAAGCTCTATAGTGTTTAAAAAGTGGATAACTTTAGTGTTTAGCTATTGAATTGCAAAAATATAAAATATAACTTCGCTTATCGTTTGATATAAGTCATATGTAACGACGTTATATCACTAAAGTTAGCCTTCATTAAAACCAAACCGACAATTTCACAATTTATTGACATATTTTTTACAAATCAAAAGTTACAAAATGGAAAAAAACAAGTAGGTTTAGCAAAACAAAAAATATGAAATTAATATACAAATTCTGTTTACTGTTATTGGTAAGTTCGTGTTCAGGACAATCCAATTCAAATACAGACAAGGATTTTATTACAAAGGCTGATAAAATTAATGAAATTATCAGTTTATACTCTGATTACGAAAGTTTCAATGGAACTGTTGCAGTATCGCATCAAGGTACTGTCCTATACAAAAAAGGGTTCGGTTTTGCTAATATGGAATGGGATATACCCAACGAAACAGATACAAAATTCCAAATAGCTTCGATAACAAAATCATTCACAGCGATGCTAATTATGCAATTAGTGAATGAAGATAAATTAGATTTAGAAAAGCCAATCTCAACATATTTGCCAGATTATCCAACAGAATATGCCAACAAAATCACTATTCATCAACTTCTTACACACACTTCTGGTATACCCAATGTAAAAAGCGATATAAAGACAAATCGCCCAGAAGATATGGTAAATCAATTTGCCAATGAATCACTTAATTTTGATCCTGGTACAAACTTCGATTACAGTAATTCAGGGTATACTTTACTGGGTTTTATCATTGAGACAGTTACGGGTAAACCCTATCAGAAGGTTCTTAGAGAAAAGATTTTTAATCCACTAAAAATGGAAAATAGCGGATTTTACAAACACAAACCAGTAATTAAAAAAATGTCGTCTGGTTACGATACGTGGTATCCAGAATATTTTGATGTTGACAAATCCGATGAGT
>CAKZMU010000097.1 GCA_937129145.1 uncultured Lacinutrix sp.
AAGGGGCTTTATTAAATAACCTTGTACAGCTTTTTCCTTTTCAGAAAGGATGACTCTAAAAATCTGAATGGCTTTCGTTCTGCTGATGGGTTTATCGGATAGGGTTACTTTTCGACCGTTTGGATAGTAGGTCGTACCATATCCAATGGTTGGTTTGCCCGCAGGGCATAAATAGGGTTTCGAGCTAAATTTTTCGTAGGACTTAATAATGTTAATGCCTTTTTGATTTGTTTTCATGTTTATAGTATTTAGTTTATATATATTATTCATAGTGTATATATCATGTATATTATTCATAGCGTACATATCATAATATATATATCATGTATATTATTCATAGCATTCATAGTGTATATATTATGTATATGATACATAGCAACTATATACTTGCTATATTTTATTCAATTCCTCTTTGAATACTTTATCCAAAGCCCTTTCAATTCTCCGTTCTAAAATGGCGGAGACACCAATGAATTTTCGTTGAGGAATTCTCGTATTCATCTTTCGTTTGTGACCTCGCACAAAGCGTTTCCCCGTTTGGAGGCGGACTGTTTTCTTACGCTCTCGTTTTGATTTTAAAGACCATATCCCAGTTCCTTTTTTGGTCTTCTTAAAGGAATGTCTATAATGCCCCCGAACTTGCACCGTTTTATTGATATGACCCCCCTCGTTGTGGATTTCAGCGTATGGGATATCCGTACCAATGATTATTTTATACGCATTCATAGATACCACCCGAATGCTTCTTTTTAGTTGCCCACTTGCAACGAGGGTACTGCCTGTTCGTTTCTCTGTTTTATCCCATGATTGACGACTCCTGTCTACCCAGTTCTTTCGGACAAAACGTTCTTTGCTGAAATTAACCGCCACAGCACCCACCACCCGCAATGATTTGCGGAATGCTTTTTGTATCTGTATAAATTCTCGGTTAAATATTTTCATAGTATTCGTAATCAGTTGTCAGTATTCAGTTCTTGAATTATTCGTTCTTCATTGTTAGTTGTTCATTATTCACTATTAGTTATTCATTATAATTCCCCATTTGTTTATCGGTAAACACTATTTTTTCTAAGGCAAAATTTCTTAGAAAATCATGCTTTGCTCTTTGGGTTGTTCGCAGTATTTTAAAGGCTTGTTCGCCATTAAATAGTTTGGGATTTTCTCCAATAAAGGCTAGCATTTCACAGCGACAGTTCCAACCATTCGGCGGGAATATCTTTTGCGCATATTTGTCATCTAATCGAAAGACCCTACCATTCAGTAAAGCGTGTTCCTCTCTGACTTTGGAATCTCCGATGGTTTGATATTCCATAAAAGGGATATCCTCTCGTTCTTTCCATAGTTTAAACCATGCGCTGCTGCTTTGACCTACCGAAACGGCATGATTGTATTCAGCTTTTAAATAATGGCTATTGTATTCAATATTGAGTTCATCAACAATAGCTTTGAATGCAGACCAACTTTGCTTTTTATCTCCATTGTACAAAGCCTTATTGAGTAGCTCCGTCAGATAATCCGTCTTCGCAGAACTAAACTTAAAAATGTTCTTTTCCATAGCCTTCAGAGCCTGTCGGTCCGTGGTTTTGAAATCGGGGTGGCCATAGTCAAAATGCTGATGCAATCCGTCTCCGAATATCTCTTGGTATAATTCGGTCAACGCCTCCTGTTCTTTTGGCTTTAAACGCCCTTTATATAGTCTTGATGAGTAGTTCTCAAATAATTTTTTGAGCTTGGACAATAGTGTATTGGCATTCGCTGTATAGTGATTCTCTATTTCCTTATGACCACCGCAAATAGAACAAGTATCTGAATGAGGTTCTATGGATATATCAGAAACCAAAGCCGTTGCCTTTTCACTTTCTATTTTCGACTTCCCATTATTATCTTTAGTCTGTAATCCTTGCTCATTCTCCTCTTTACTTTCTACTTTAGTCTTTCTACTCTTTTCCTTTAAAGGAATCCCAAAGGTCTTTTCCAACCATTCGATAGGAATATCATAGCTGTCTTGAAGTCGAACTATAAAGTCTATCAATTCAGTATAATCGACCTTCTCTGAAATATCCAATTTGAGATAGAAATTTTCGGGAATCTTAAAGCCTCGATTTCTCAATAGAGGAATGATTTTATTGTTCCAAATAAATTCATTGAAGCGCATATCCATAAGGGTAATCTTATCGTCTAAATTGCGCTCATGAACTTCGGATTGACTTCGAGAGCTTCCGCTATCGGTTATCATTGTTCCTGCTAGTATCTGCTTGGAAATCTTATCCTCACATTTATTGATTCGTCTTTCAAAAACCATATAGGCATCCGAGTTACTCGGCTGCTGAATATCTATACTTGTTCCTGTGGGTAAAACTGCTGTCAACCCTTCTCCTACGCCTCTAATTTTCTTTTCCAGTTTAGATAATTCCGAAGCACTATTTTTTGTCGATGTAGCGGTTATCATGGGTAAGCCAAAACGCTCACAAAATTCAGACCATGATTGTTCGGCATATCGAGACCATATCAATTGGGGAACGATATTATTTAAGATTCCTATATGACTGTCTTTACCAATTTGAATGAGTCGATTTTCAAATTCGGGTTCTTCATAGTCTATGAATTTAGAGCTGTCATTGGCATCCATGAATATCTTTTTGTATTTGGGTAGGACATGGGTTTTTGGGATTTCTTCAAAATGAACTTCGCTATCTAAAATTTCTGTAAACTCTATGACGGTAGTTCCTGTGAATATGGTGTCCAAAATGGTATCGGTCAATTCATAAACCCATTCACTTTTATTAAACGTTTCTGTCCATTCAACATCTATTTCATCACCTACCAATGCGATATAAGCGGTATTTAAAATAGCGGATTTACGCAATAATATTTGTGAACTCAAATGTCCATCCATAAGCAAGTCTCTATAGATTTGTTGCAATGGGGATAGTGTTGCGCTTTCAGGCGAACTCTGATAAGCTATGAGCGCATTTCTCCATTTGACAATATCCTTTCTACTGAAATCGGAGGTCTGCTCTAAGATTTTAGCAAAGACGGATTCTACGCTAGGCTTTTTTGTCCCCTTGGATTCAAAGCGGGGCTTTCGTTTTTTGTATTTCATAGTATCATAGATTTTAGATACTAGATTTTAGAACTTAGTAACTAATGTCTAAGCTCTAAGAATCTAATATCTATGGTTTATTTTCGGATAGGAATTGATTTTAATTTCTGAAATCAGATCGTCGGTTACATCCACTTCTTTCAATTTAAAATCGCAGTCGTTATCTCCTCGTCCCACCTCTCTTAAAAATTCCATTGTTTCTTGATAATCGAATTTTCTATGCTCTGGAATGTCATGGGGTGCATAAGGAGAATAGAGCGTGTATATCATAATATGACAGAGCAATTTGATGACAAATGGGTCTCTGATATCATTGCCATTCTCATCTTCTTGAATAGAGTATATAGCATCCACATCATATCGTTTTCCAATGTATTTTCTAAACGTTCCCATTGCTTGGGATTCGACTCTGTCTAGTTTAGTGTCTGAGCCTCCAGTTAGTTTATCTTGCAATGTTCTCTTTATAAAGACATCGAGGTCTTTTTGTGTTATATATTTCATAGCGTTTTTTTTAGAGGTTAGTAATTAGATTTTAGATACTAGATTCTAATATCTAAGTTCTCATATCTAAAATCTATGTCTAGATGTTCGCTCCTTAAATTCCTGTATCGTTTCTACACGAATGAGGTCGTAATTTTCCCTTGCTGTAGCTGCATTCAATCGACTGATAGCAGATTGCAAGGCATCGGGTGCATCATTGGGAGCGGTGCTTCCCTTTTCAAATGCGAGGAGCTGCGATATCATATTTTTCATATCCAAGCTGTGTTGCCTTTCTGCATTGAAATAGATGTTTCCCCTTTCAAAGAATCCGAGCATAGATTCGATTCGCATATACTTATCAGTCGTGTTTTTTCTGTCCGCTAGAACAGGGACGTAATAGCCTCTGTTATCGCCCTCCAAATCAAAGTCATTGGTAAACTCATCCATAGCAAAAAGCCCTTCGATATAATACTCTGCGGGATAGTCTTCCAAATGGTAGTCCTCATAACGGTCATAGAGCCATTTAGCGCATTCGCTTCGGCTCGTCTGTCTTACAAAGCAATCTATAACGCAGAAGCATCGTTTGATTTTACCCACTAAGACCATTGCCTTATAATCTCCCTTGTCTTTATAGGATAAATCCCCAAAGACCATCAAACTATCCATTTCACTTAGATGAGGAACATGGCTATAGAAAATGTCATCTACTTTAAAAATTCTGCCCTCCTCAACGGGTGTATTCATGTATTCTCGAAGCCATGAGTATTCGTCGAAGACTTCATCTCTCAAAACGTTTAGCTCTTCTTTGGTATAGCGTTCTTTCCAAGTTGGGTTGCCATGTACATCCATAATATTAATTCGACTAGAATGGGTCGTTTTTTTACCGTCTAGTTTCTCATGGAGGTATTGCAATATTCCTGTAGTTGTAATATAATTATTGGCAATAACCATTCGCTTTCTGCGCTTTCCAAATGCACCCCTTAAATCAGAGAGTATTTTTTCAGCACGTTTGCGAACTCGTCTTGGGTTATTCGCCACCTCTCGGTCTTCGACATCATCTACAATGGCAAAATCCACTCGATTGGCAAAGCGACGGAGTCCCCTAAATGGTTGGTCTATACCCAATGCCATAAAATAACATCCGTCTTTAGTCTCGAAAGCTCCCTTCGACCAATCGCCTCGTTTCATTTGAAGTCCAAACTCATTGATGATTCGTTCATT
>CAKZMU010000098.1 GCA_937129145.1 uncultured Lacinutrix sp.
ACCTAAATGGGTCATTTTTATCTTTTGCTTTCGCAATAAATTCATCAATATTAGAATATATATATAATTATTAGGAATCATGTAAATTAATAAATTCAATGTTTTGTTCTAATTTGATACCCTTACTAGTTGCTAATGGTTTAATATTTTGCCCTGTATATTTTAAAAGCCCGACTATCTCTTTTTGAACGAACTTGACTTGAAACTGACCAGCCTCTACTTTTCGCAAATCAAGAATTTGATTAACGAGGTTTAAAATGCGATTACTATTATGTTTGATACCCACAAGCTTGGTACTTAATAAAGCACTCATATCTAATTTCTGTGCTTGGTCAATTAGCCCAAGAATGATAGTAAGTGGCGTTCTAAATTCATGCGTGATATTAGCATACGCCTTATTTTTTACCGCATCAATTTCTTTTAGATTTTGTGATTCTTGTCGTTCCAATTGTCGTTTTAATTGGAAACGATAAATACCAAATAATGCACCTAAACCAAGCAGCGCATAAAGTATATATGCACCTGTACTTAACCAAATTGGAGGATGAATAACTATTTCTAGTTGTTGTTCATCTTCCGAGAAACCCGTCCGATGAATCTTAAAATTATAAGTCCCTGCATCCAGTTTAGTATAATTCTGATGATTCTGCCCAGGGTTAGTAATAATCCAATCTTTATCTAAGCCTTCCATTTTATAGGTAAAACGTACTTTGTCTGCTTGACAATAAGTGAGGGAAGAAAAATAGATATTGAAGAAGTTTTCATCTGGGCCCAATTCTATCTTTTTCAACTTTTGAATGGGTGTAGGTGCTGCATTTCCTAGAATCTGAAAACTAGTAAGATATACAGGTTTAATGGTTTTGGGTTCTCTAAGACAGCCAGGCCGAATATGATAATACTTATCCTTTTGACCGAGTAGTAGCGTTCCATCTGGGAGTGCAGTAAAACCATGTAAGTAGAAACTATTAAAAACTAAACCATCTTCTTTATTATAAACTTTGAAACTTCCTTCCGAGTGGGTCGGGACGGATTTATCTAACAAATAAATACCATCTTGGGTAGATAACCAAAGCTCATTGTCTTTACCTACTACAATTTTATCAATCAAAGTAAAGGGTAAATTACCAGCATCAGGCGTTACAATCTCCCCTCCCTTAATAGTCATCTTTTTCAACCCCTGTCGCATCGTACCTAACCATAAATTGTCATTTTTATCTTTCGCAAAAGTGTTAATTTCTAAATCGGCAGTTGTCTCCAATAATTTAAAAACTCTATCCGCTAAATCGAAGGCGTAAAGCCCTTTAGAAGTAGCTACTAAAACCCTGTTTGATTCGTACATGATTTGCCGAATCTGTAGCTTAATACTATCTTTTGAATTCAAAGAATCCGCTTGTACTTCATTCGTAGCTGTATTAATTTCAATTAAAACCCCATCATTAGTAGCTACCCATACAATACCATTTTCCCCTTCCTTAATATCTTGGATGTTACGATTTTGCAAATTAAGCGTGGTAGCCATAGGGTGTGTAAAAGGGACTAATTTTCCAATTTGTTTATCTAAATAGAGTAGGGAAGGGCGTTTTACTTCTTTATTATCTCCCCCTTTGTTACTTTCGCCACCGACCCAAACCCCGCCATCTTTGGTAACTAAGTTGGTCATGAAGATTTGATATTCATTTTCTAAACCCAACGTAGGAATCGCTTTATAAGACCAATCATCGGGATTAATTTCAAATAGACCATTACAACCATTAGCCGTTGCATAAACTTTACCTGTAGTTACATCATAGCCAAAATCGGTTACATTATTTTCAGAGTAGGTTCCTTCACAAGATTTTAGATTCAGCGGCATATTGAAGAATGCCTGACATTCGGGATTGAGATAAGAAACACCAGCATCTGCAAAAGTAAACCAGATACGCTCTTCCTTATCTCTAAAGAGTCGATTACCCGTTCCTGGTTTAACGGAGATTGGATTGTTAATATCATGCTTAAAGAAGATGAATCTATCTTTCTGAATATCGAAAATACCAGCTCCTTTATCTGCGGTCTGTATCCATAATTCAGTTGGTGATTTACGTAAGACATTTTTAACAATATCCTTGTAGCCACCACCATCATAATTAAGTATGTTGGGCTTAATGTAAGTATGATATTTCCACGTAGCAGTAGGAATATCAAAGTTAATCAAACCTCCACCCCAAGCACCCATCCATAAGGTATTGGATTCATCCATAAAAACACTATTGATGGTCATGAGCGCAGTTCCCTTTGCAGGCGATATAAAATGTTTATATTTCAAGGTAGTTTTATCAAAACGGTAGAGTCCATCATTACCAGCACACCAAAGGATATTGTTATCACTAACATCTTCGACTATATCAATAATAGAATTGAGCCGAAATAAATCTTCACCATCAATGAAATGCGCCCTAAGTGGTAAGCGAGTCAAACTATCGGTAGCAATTTCATAGCGAAACATCCCACTACCATAAGAACCTAACCACAAATAGCCATCCTCAAAATTTTTCATTCGCATCAGTCCTTTTAAGTAAGGCTCATGTCGAAAGTTGGTGAAAGTTTCGGTAACAGGGTCGAAACGAGACAAGCCTTTGTTATGCACTAAGCACCATATATAACCGTCTTTATCTTCTTCAATGTCCATAATACTCGTACCCAAAATAGTGGTAGAGTCAACTAGATTAGGTAGGAAGTGCTTAAAGTTTAATCCATCCCAACGAGTGAGTCCATTATGTGTACCAATCCACATAAAACCTTTAGAGTCTTGAAAAGCTTTTTTTGAAAGCCCCATATTGAAACTTCTTGGTTGGAATTTACCTACCGCTTGTTTTTTACCACGAATTCCACCCGTTGTTAAAACAGAAGTCATAGAATAATTAATAGCTTTTTGTAAAGGTGTAAAACTTGAGTGAGCTGCATCTGGACCACCAAAAGCATTTGTATAATTATTCTCTAATGTTTTTTTTACTTCTGATAAATATTGACTTGGAACAATTACATCAGAATCTAGAATGATAAAATAATTTCCTGAGGCTTTTTCCATCCCGAAATTACGGCTTGCTCCTGCTCCACTGTTTTCTTTAAAGAAATATTTTAATCTTAGTTGGTTTTTATATTTCTCTAAGATATTTTCTGAAGAATTATCTGAACCATCTTCAATAATTAAAACTTCAAAATTGTCAGAAAAATCTTGTTTTACAAGACTTTCTAATAACTCGTCTATTTCATTCGGACGATTATAAACTGGTATTATTATGGAGAAATTTAGTTTCAAATACTATACGCTTTCGAAAAATTGTACTGCAAAATTGCAAAAATCTATAATCACATCCTTATCTAAAGAAAATTCTTTTCTACTTCCAAGGTAATTTTTTGTTTTTATATTTATTTCTTTCCCTTCTTTAAGTTCATTAACAGTTATACACTTTATATGCTTTTTTGAAACTAAAACTATAAAAGCATTCTCATAAGGGTAATTTTTTGGTAAATCTTTTAATTTAAATTCACCACTAGCTCTAAACTTCACTTCAATGAAAAAAACTGATTTTGTTTTAGGGTCTTGAATTACAAAATCTGGCATTCTTCTTATTTCTTGTGCAACATCAGAGCGAACTCCTTTTAGAAGTTCCATAATACCTGGAATAGTATTTTCCATTCCATATCTAAAAACATTATAACC
>CAKZMU010000099.1 GCA_937129145.1 uncultured Lacinutrix sp.
AGTTATAGGTCTTACCGTTTACGTTTATGTTCCCTTTTTTAGGTTGTAAGTAGCCTCCTTTAAAGTCTGGATTATATTCTGGATTTACCTTATCGTTCTCCGAGTTCTCATAGAAGGAATAGTTAGGTTGTACTTCTACTATTCCATTGTCCTGTGATAGTATGTTGGACACTTCTTGGTTCGGGTCGGAAAGTTTTTTAATAAAATCCTCATACTCCTGCGATACACTTCTTTTGTAATAAGGTAAGAGAGACTGTCTGATTATCGTTTTTTCCATTATTTCGATTATCTGATCTTGGCTTATGTCCTGTCTTTCTATTTCTGCTCGCTCTTCTGCCGAGAAATTTCCTTCGTTCTTTATTCTTTCGATAAGTTTTTTCGCATTCTGTTTTTTGTCCGAAAGCCACGTATCGTAAATAGGCTGTACGCGCTTGGGCAAGGAGGATGTAATTCCGTTTTTGAAACTGTCTATTTGGGTTATCATGTCCTTGACATATTTTTGTTTGTCGGTGGTCATGTGGTTTTTGGCTTCGTGGTACTCGTCTTCGGAGCTGTTTATGCCAAGTGCCTCTATATGTGCAATATATGACCTGTTGGCGGCGGAAGTGGTGTTTATTTCCGTATTTTCCGATTTAGGCAGTACTTTGTTGGCTTTTCTATAAAGTTCGTCCAATATCTCCTGATACTGTTTTACGTTCTCTTTTTCAACGTTCTTTATTTTATTGCCGTCAACTTCGGAAGGCTGGTTTTTTACCGTTCTTTTCTTTAGAATGTTCTTTATTTTGGTCCTATATTCTATTATTTCGTTGTATAGTTCGGTTTCTCCGTTTTCTTTAAGCCTGTCCACAATAGATGTATTGTCCTGTAGATTTTCCCAGTAATCGGAAGACATTCCTATATAAGAATTACTGTATACAAAATCAAGCACTTCTTCCCTTGTGTGCCCTTTTTGTTCCAATTTACTTATATCGCTTAAAAAAAGTTTGGATATATCCTTTTCTTCCCTTTTATCAAAAGAGCTGTCCAATTTGTTCACTTCGTATGCAACGATAGCCTCTTCGGATGGTGTTATATCTTCTCTAAGACTTACTACTGGAGCTCCTTTATCGGTAACTATGTTGCCATCTTGGTCGGTATCGAATTCAAGACCGTATTTAAGTTCTCCGTCAGATCCATATATTGTTTTAAGTTCTTGACGTTCCGAGGTAAGGTCTGACCATATTTCCCTGTCGGCTTTGGATAAAGTGCTCCAATCGAGTACACCATCTTCTCTTATGGCGTTTTTCTTCAGTTTAGAAATATCGGAAAGATAATTCGATAATTTAACTCGCGTAACTTTGGAAAGGCCTTTTATTTTTTCTTCGTACTCTTTATAGTACTCGTCGGTCATAGGACGTGCCTGAACCTTTTGCTTAGCGGATTTGAAAGCATCTTCTAAAAGTGCTTCCTCCCCCTCTTTAAAAGGTAGTTCGCCTTTTTCCTTTAATTTTGATATTTGTTCGTCGTTAAGAGTGGAGCCCGTTATCTTTCTGTACTCTTGGGCGTACATTGAATCCAGTACCTCAAAGAATTGGGGCATGTTGAATTCATTGACTATTTGTCTGTTCTGCTTATCAAAAAGTACTTCTTTGAAGAAATTCTCATCGACACCTAGTTCTCTTAGATCAGCTTGTAGTTTATGGGTTTTTTCTATATAATCGGTATGAGCTTTCGTGTGCATCTTTCTCAGAAGATACCCTAGCATTCTTAATGATCCGTCATTACTGGCACCCAAGGTACCGAACACGGCGTGGGCTGCGTTCGTAGAGGATTCGGCGTGTTTTGCCCATGACATAAGGTTCTCCTTGGTATCGGCAGGGAAGTCGTACTTTGCCACTATTTCATCTACGATACGTTCTATGTTGTTGGCCTTGTTCTCAAGTATCTTACCCTCTAATTGAGTAAGTTCGTCGAGTGTGTCCTTTATCTCCGAGTTAAGGTTCTTCCATTGTGAATTGGGTTTTATACCTCTTTCCTTAAGTGCCTTATCGGTCGTTGCCACAGACATTTCCTTTAGCGCGGGACCTACCATTTGTTTAAGGGACATCGCTACACTGTTCTCCTCTGAAGAGAGGATATAACTTAGGTTTCTCTTTTTGGAATCCTCGATACTGTTATCAATGTACTTTATATGGCCTTTGGCCATTTGAACGATATCGGAAAGTGAGCTTATCGACTCTTGTTTGTCAAGTTCGTCCTCGGCCTTTCTTAACTTTTCGGTATTTAGCTTTGATGGTGCTTGTCTAGAAAGTGCACGAATATTGTTTCGAAGTCCTTGTATGGCTTTTTTTGCCGCTAGATTTTTTTTAGGGACAGAATATAGCCTGAACTTATTATATTTGAAATTCTCGGTATCGAGATTCGATATATCCTGACTTTGTACAATGGAGTCTATATCTTGTAGGTAATTTTCCAGTTGTGTTCTGTACTGCGGCTTGAAGAAATTTTGGATATTGTCGAAAAAATTTGACAAAAGTTGCTTTATAGTGGAAATTATGTTGCTTTGAGTATCCGTTTTACCATTTAACTGGAAATTATTTTGCACGCTGTTTTTGACTACTTTTCCCAGCACTTCTCGTCTTACCACTTCCTCTAGTTCTTCCGCGCCATAATCCTTTCTATAAAGCTCCCTGTACTGATCGGAGAATTGTGTCCACTCCTCGGTACGGTGTATGTTTCTAAGGATGTTCTCGGTCTGGCCTTTCGGCATTGCCTCGACTATGTAGTGGGAGGTCTCTTCGGTAAGGTCTTGCAGGGATATTTCACCTTGACTATAGGCCACTACTTGGTTAGCTATATCGGCAAGTGCCGTAGCAGATGGCGCGACTCCCGTTTTTGTTTCGTATTTGGAAATGTAGTCGGATATCGATAACGTTTTGACCCCCAGTCTAGAAAGTAGGTCAAGTAACGCTATTTGTAATTCTTTCTCTGTTCTTGTGGGTATGTTGTTCTCGAACTTAACGTCACGGTAAGCGGCCTGTTGTTTATATAGTTCTCTGTCAAGAAGTACTATTTCTGGGTCGGCGAAGGTAGTGAATATCTGTTCATCGGGCATTTGGTCGATATCCTCGTATTTTATCCTTTCCCTAGTCCCGTCTTTTCTTTCCAACGATACGGTTCCTTTTGTTTTTTCAAAAGTAAAGGTATCCGAATCTCTGGTCACACCTTCCTTACCAAGATACAATTTTGCATCCTGTCCAAGTATTTCGGTATTTATAGCTTTTTGAAGTTCGTTCTTGCCATATGCCTCAAAGGGATGTGTGGCTCCCATATTGGCTCTTTTTGGGGATAATATTCCCGATTCTATATACGAGTTCAAGAATCCCTCGTAAGTGTCCTTATTGGTGTTCTTGACGGTCTTGACTATAGGGAAGAACTCTCCTTTTTCATTTATAAACCCTATCTCTATTTCCTGACCTATTTCGGATTCCTGTAGGGCGGTCTTATAGTCTGGTGTAAAAATATCACCTGTTTTATGTAGCCACTGAGCATTTTCTCCTATTTTGGGCAGAAAAGTATTTTTGTAGATATTGAGCGCAAGTTCGCTGTCCTTTACAAGAGGGTGCGATACGATGGAATTAAAAAGCGAAGATTCTCTGTTTTGAGAATCGTTGACTTTGGTTATTTGATTATTTTCGTTTCTAATTACTCTGCAAGACATTTATTTCATCTTTTTTATGGCCTCTACATAAGCCTGTGTATTTTTCTTTGCTGTTTCTCCCGTCAGTCCGAAGGCATCGAACATATTTTTATACATTTTGTCCGTGAACTGGTCTATATGGGTCGGAAAGGGTTTGTCCTTAATCGAAGGTATTTGTATTTTTAATCTTTCGAACTGTCTGTTAACGGCCTGAAATATATAACTGCACTCCATATAATTTTCATCGTCCTCATATTCCTTTAAAAGTACCAGTGTCGGATATGGTCCGAACTGTCTTAGTCCCCTTATGTATTTCTGTATTTTACGTTCTTTCTCCAGGTCTGCGAGGGAGATTACTTTTGATTCATTTTTTAACGAGTCTATTATGTGTAGGATTTCTGTGAAGTTGGGCATTTTTCTGTTTAATTGACAGTTCTCTATAATATTGTTCCTTTTCGTATATTTTTTCCCTGTAGTATTGAATCATTGAAGTTATATAGTCCAATGTATCCTCTGTTCCTAATACATTTTTGTACTTTATGTCTATATTTCCAGTGCTTACGTTTAAAATAATACTGGGCGTACAGGAAATTGTGTGTACTTCATCATATTTTCTACATAATTTAGCTACATGTTCATACATTTCCTCCATACTACTTGCATTCAAGTTCTTTATCTATTTCCTCTTCTACCGATTTTGTAAACAGGTTGGTTATGCTGGTGTCTGGTGAGCCTTGCTCCAAGTACTTATAATCTTCCAAATCTATATTAAGCTCTGGCTGTGTGGTATTGAGTGCCAATATATTATCGGCAGGAGTAATTTGACTGTAAAAAGTATATGCTCCCACACTTGCTGTTTGTTCATATGTCCTATTATCGGGCGTTCTAATAAAATCTGTGGATTCCTTACTCATAATAGTTTGATCGTCAATTTTGGTATAATCCTTTGCAAATATAGGTAAAGATTTTGGGTTCTCCAAATAATATGTTCTTTTTATGTCCCTTGTAACAATACCTTCATACTCTTCGGTGGGTATTTGGTCTGTCATCTTCAAATAGTTTTCCATATTCTCGGAATGAAAAGGTTCTGTTAATTTTATGGTCAACGGGTCTGATGATGTAAATGTAATACCTTTTTCGCTAATTTCAAATTTACTATAATAATCTTTGTATTTTTTAGGGTTGTCTCTTTTTGCCTTAATACTCTCTTTATTAAAGTCCGCTATAAAAGTAGTCTGTAAATATTCTACGTTTTGAATTGGGTTTTCATACAGTTGTGCGCGAGATTGAATTGAAGGAGCTATTGAAGGTGTAGATGAGGGAGCTCCGAAGAATTTTTTGGTGATAGTTATCTTTTCCAATGTCTCTGGTTCCACTATTCCGTCTCTTTCAATTGAGTTGGATTCTCTAGCTATTTGGTTTTTGAGTTCTTGTAGGTCAATATACTCTTGTTTTAGAGGAGTAGGTGTTTGATAAAGGTCTTTGTTTATATAAGCCTTATCTTGGTAATAAAACCCTACGTTTTCTCCTTCTACAATTATTTCTTGACTTTGTGGGGACTCTGTTTTGGAAGTTTCTGTAACGAATTCTTGCGGTGATTCCTCTATGGATTCTAGGAACTGGTTGAATTCTTCGGTAAATTCAGTCCTTTTACTTTGAATAAAAGACACCGCGTCACCGTCGAAGTTTTTGAATTCTTCAGCAAAGTTTGATTTATTTATGCAATCCGCTAATCTTGACAATGTGTAAATGATTTAATTATTAATAGTATTTCAGCGTCCTCTTTTATAAGTTGTCGCCTTGTGGAAATAAGAACCTCATGTTGTGGTGAATATCTAAATACAGGATTATTATTTCCTCCTCCTTTGACGATCTCATCTATAATCGGTATCTCTATTTGATAACAAGAAAGTAATCCTCTCGTCGCTGTTGAAAGTAAATCTGGGCATTTTTTCGGTTTACATGAAAAATAACCATCTGTTACTGAGCCCAGTATATCCATTATTGTCTTGTTACTTCGGTGAAGGTCTCACAGTCGGAGTTGATTTCCAGTTCTACGTCTCCCGCTACCCTGCTATTAGGTGTAACTACAAGGGGGTTATTGGGGTCAAGACCTTCATTCTGCCAAATATCCTTCAATCTGCAAATTTCTTTCTCCCCGTCCCAATCTATGTTTCCTTGTGCTATGAAATTCTGCGAGGTAAAAAATCTAACAACATAATTGTCCGCAGGTAACGTTGGCATATCAGTTATATAGATAGCAGTATTACTAATTTCAGGTACACTTATATTACTAAATACTTCCTGTCCGCTAGAATCGAAGATATCTATTTGTAAAGAAAATCCCGACTGCGTGTCGGGGTTGCCGTAAAATTGTAATTCTTTTGCCATATTAATAGGGTGTTTCTATCCAAGAAGTTCCATTCCAATATTTTGTAGGTTTAATTTCCCATGATGTACCATTCCATTCTTTTACTACTTTAGCTTCTTGTTGACTTCCATTCCATATTTTTGCCTGACCTGTAATACCTACCGCTACTTCTAATGAACTTAAGTCTAATACTTGTACTCCTAAAAAATGCCTATTAGTAGAGGCATATATACCCATATTGGCATTATTACTGCTTGCTGGGTCGTTTACTTGAAACGTCAGATCAGCAGAATCCGCTAAAGTTAAGGTGGCAACAGAAACATAATGTGACTGAAAATTATCATCAGCCCCCTGTTGACCCCTATTGAATGCTCCAGCTATTCCGTAGGACAATCTTGAACCGTTATTATTAAACATTGCCCAAGGCATTTTTCTAGTACCACTAGCTCCAGAATTTCTATCCCATCTATGGTAACCTACTGCAAGTACTGACATATCTCCTCCAGAATCATTTTGAATAGCATTATTAGCCCCATCTAAAGATAAGTTAGAATCTCCATCTGCTCTAAAAGTAGAACTTAATGGAGTATTAGTATATGTTCCTGTTCCTGTTAAAACAGAAGTCATAGAATCTGTTGCACCATTATCAGCATGAATCCATTCAGCAGTATTGGGCAATTCTAGGACTTGTATAAAGCCATTTCTAAATTGAGGGTTTCCTGCATCAGCTCCTTCTGTTTCTTGAGTAGCTTCTAAAAATATTGTTTCTGTACTCCCTTCTGTTTCATGTAAATACATTCCTGAATGAGGTGGCCCTTGACTAGCCGTAGTCCTTTGATAACCTGATGCTGTTTGTACTCTAATCCCTGCAATATTTAAAGCAGTAACATAAGTATGTCTACTGCTATCAGTAGAATAATGTGAAGCCCCCCAGACAATTATATATTTTTTATTAGCCTTTAAAACAATATCTCCATCAAGGTTTGCAGCTAAATTATCATCATCTCTTGATTTAGTTCCCCAAGTAAGTTTTTCCCAAACCCCAGAAGAATCTATCCAAGGCCTAGTTGTATTTATATTTGATATTCCTACAACATCTGCATTAGAATTATTTCTTATTAATTGAGTTAAATTTCCTTCTGGTAATTTTATCAATTGAATTCCACCACCATAATTGACTCTTGTAGCATAATTACCAAGATGGTCTATAAAATGACTTGAATTATAAGCATTACCAGGATTGCGAACTTTTATGGAACCATTTAAAGGTACATCTAGAATACCCATTCCTATGCTAGCTCCTTCTGTACCTCCTGAATTCCTTAAATATCTATGAGAAGCTAATCCTATAGGAGTCTGTAAAACTCCGTTTATAGTTGGAACATGCGTACCCACTGCTCTTGTAGAAGCAATGTCAACTTGTCCTATATCCCCTATATATAAATATAATCCTGCTGTATCTACCGTAACTTCAGGAGAACTCCAAGAATACCCTCCTTCACTTATCTCAGCAGTATCATAAGTAATATCTGCTGCTGTAGTATTTGAAGTAGTACTTCTAGCAGCAACTTGTGATCTTACGAATCTTTGTCCTGTCGTTATTGCCATATTAATTTGTATCTATCCAAATATCACCTATAGAGGGAGAACTAGGAGCTGTTGTACCTACTGTAACTTTAACAGCTAATTCTTCTCTACTAACAATATCTTCTAATTCTGTAGTTGTTCCTAAATGTTTCATATTATCCTATTAATACTAATCTATAGATTTTAGCTGATGCAGGTGCAGTACCAAATACTACATTTAAAGCGTTCGTACTTGTTTTTACAATATCTACTAATATTTTTTCTCCTGTTGATACTTCCCACACATCTGATATGATATCAAGAGTACCAAGATTATGTGTAATTGAAAAACTAGTTGTGGTATTATCACCTGTAATATTAGCTGCATATTTACCAGAACTAAAACTCTGTACAATATTAGAATCAGCTGTTGGATATGTAACTTTAGCTGTGTTAGCAAGCACACTTACATTATTAGTTACTTCTGTATCAAAGTCTGTAATATCAGAAGATGTATGTGTATGTGATGTATCCGCTTTTCCATTAAGTGCTGTTTGTAATCCAGCAATACTTGATATAGATAAAGCATCTAAATCACTACGATTAAGCTCAATATAATCAACTATTTCTTGTAAAGTATCAAGATTAGTTTCATCACTTGTAAGAAGAGTATTAATGCTATCAATTAATCCTTTTAATACTACACCTTGTTGTGCTGATAAAGGAACATTTGTTCCTCCTGTGGTTACATCATTAACTACACTTGAACTATTTAATTTATCATTAAGTGCTGTTTGCAAACCTGTAATAGTAGATATAGATTGTGTACCCGTGTGATTAGTTCTATTTCTATTAGCAGTATCTCTAGCATTAAGTTGTGTAGTAGTTTCAAAATTAGCTATACCTCCTGGTTGCACTGCACTATTTGCTAAAGCTCCTTGAGCTGTACTTGCAAAAGAACCTCTACTACCATCAGTAAGTGCATATTGACCATGATCATCATCTGCAAGACCATTTAAAGCTCCGTGGTCACTTACACCACCCGTTCCTTGATTAAGAGCATCTTCCCATGAACTTCCATTCCATATATATGTAGTATTATCACCTGTATGATAATATACCTGACCCTCTTTTGGATTAGATGGGGCAGCTGCAAGATTTTGAATTACTGCATTTTGTAACTCATGTTTAGTTAAATCTAAATTATTACCTATTTTCATTTTATTATTAATTAGCGAAGACTGTTCCTGAAATAGGAGTCCCCGTAGTTATTATTGCATTATTTTTATCTACATGTTCTATATCTACTACCCATACTTCATTAGCACTATCCATAACTGTTATAGAGGGATATTTATTAAGATTATGAGGAATATTTACACTCGTAGAAGGAATAGATACTATTTGTTCATAATATTTATCTCCATCTAATCCTGGTTCTCCTTTAGGTCCTTGGGCACCTATGTTCTGTAATATCTTCATTTGGCGGAGGTGGCGTTTACTTCGTTTATATACCCTATATTATCCCTATTGACCTTGAATTTCCATTCTCTTGGTCTGTTATCTATGGCAGTAGCAATACTGTTCATATTATCTTTAAGGGAATTTATTTCTTTTGATAACTCTGATAAATCTATCTCTATATTATTTATTATATCCTGTTTCTTTTGCTCTGGGATATTTATTTGCGGCGAAAGGTCAAGGCTTTCAATAGATTTTTTAAGTCCTTCAAACTTCTCTATTAAAACAGCAGTAAACTCTTCGTTGGAATTCTGTTCTTTGAGATTTCCAGCTATTGTTCCAAGACCTTTTACAAGTTCCTTATGCTGTTTATCCCTATCGATTCTATCTATTTCCTCTTGGGATACTTTAACCGCCATAACACTTAACTATTTCGTCCAATTCTTTCTTTCTCTGCTTCAATCTGTCTTGGATTACCTTATTAGTAACCTCTCTTGTTGCCGTGGCACCTGATGGGGATACTACTTCTTCCTCTACTTTTTCAGAAAGTTTAGTTTTATTTGTGACAAATTTAACATTTAAATCTGGAATATCCAAATTTGGTAAACTATTTTTGTCAATTTGTTCTTGTTTTTCCTGAATTTCTTCGGTGGTCAGTTCTTCAATTTCAATACCTTCTGTAAGTATATTTTCAACGGCGGCTCTGTTAAACAGGTTTTCTTCTTGAATAACAGTGTTTTTCTTCGGTAATATATCTTTCCTTTTGTAAAGGTTATCATACATTTCCCCCAAAGATTGCTCTGCTGTACGTATATAAAGGTTATTATCAATACGTACAAGGCTATGGTCTTTATAGAGCTGCTGCTCTGTTTTATTAGTTTCAAGGTAGACAAGATGTTCACTATCCAATGGGGTATTTAATACTTTAACGTTTTTTGTTTTGGTAGGATTTAGTTTATCGTATTCAGTAACTAAATTATTGAAAGATTGTTCATCTTGAAATTCAACATAATCTGCTATAGTTTGAAACACGGGTCTCAATTCTTCCAAAGATTTTCCTTTGTGGTCTGATAAATCAAGCCCTATATCAACAGTATTGTCAAGTGTCTCATCAATAATATCCTGCAACGAATCTTGATTGTTCTCTGCTGTAATAGGGGATAACCCCAGTAGAAAATCCATTACTCCCATCATCTCTGGTGAAGATGGTTCTGTAAGTACCTCTTCCAAGTATTCTCTGTTGGATTCTATTGGGTCTTGAAGCTCTCCATTTTCAATTGTTTTAATCGGTACGCGGGTATACTTACTAAACTCCTCGAAAATATCCTGTCCTTTTAAATACTCTAAATCCGAATCTTGAAGTCTTTCCTCGAATTCCTGTCTATCTTTTATGCCACCGAGTAACTCCAACGCCCTTTGTTTATTTTCAAAAGGATTCTGGGTTTTTTGTCTACCAAGTATATCCGTCTCAATTGATTTTGACAGGAATCTAGTATCTACTTCAAATGTTTTAGCACACGAACTCATTGTTCTGTAATTTTAAGATTAATTCCTGTATTCTCTGTATACTATCGGTATCATTTAGAAGCCTTTCTGCCTCTGGTAGATTATAGAGCCTTGTGGAGACCAAACTCTTAGTTGTAGGTGCAAACAAATTACCATTGTAAAACCCTTTTTGAAGCTCTGGAAGAAGCTCCTCGGCTGTCTCTATCCCTGTTCCTAGCATCGATTCTATCATTCCGTTAATTTCTTCGTCTGTTAAAGGTTTTAAAGTAAGTGTATTATTTTCAGCAGCTATTGTTCTATTTAGCTCTTCTATTTTCTGATTGATTTGGTCGATTTTTTCTTTACCTATTACTTTTTTTACTTTTGCTGGAATTTGATTTGAAAAAGCATTTTGAACCTTGTTCGCATTATAGTTATGTTGCGCATAAGAAACAGGTTCTTTGGTTACTGGGTCATCTTGAAGTGCCATTAGAAAATCACTATCTTCTTCTGCAACAGTTAGTCCCAATTCATCTGTATTTTGGAACATTGCATCCAGCTCTATAGCTTCTTTGCTCAAAGATTCCATTAGAGTGATTCTTTTATCTTCTAATTGCTCTTTATAACTTTTTGTAGATTGCTTTTTAGTAGGCGATTTCTTATTTAAATCCACAATTATCTTTGAGGCGTGAACTGGTCTGTTGGTTATATCAATTGATATCTGTGCCTGTTGTATTAGATTTGATGTTGCAAAATCTGGTTGTGTCCATGTTTCAATATCGGCAGTCTCTTTTTTATTTCTAAGAATGTCCAATGCGACATCTACTCCTTGTGTTTGGCTCCAGTTTGGATTTGAATAATCTATGCCGAATGATTGTGGGTCAATTTTATTTAGTTGCAAGTACTTAACAAATTGTTCCGCCATTTGTGCTGAGTCAAGTTGTGTATTTAAAATGTCTTCGGCGGGCTTTGATAGGTCTACTGTTGTTTCTATTAGATTTACAGGATAAGCTATTACCTGCTTACCGTATTTAAATACTACGATAGGAATTTTTTTACCTGAGTTCTTTCTAGCTATACCTTCAACTATTTTCTTTGAAAATTTATCATCTCCTTTGTTGGTCTTTATTTCTTTATCTTGGATGTAACCTGTTGCCACAACTTGCCCTACCGATTCGTTTGTAAAAGGTATTGTGGTGGGCGTACCATCCTGTCCGATTTCGATATTTGGATTACCAATTATAACTTTGGTAACTGGTACTTCTATTCCTACCTCTACTTGGTTTTCTCCGTTTAAAAGTAATTCCACTGCTTGACTTCTGATATTTGCTAGAGCAGAAGAAGTGTTTGCATTGTTGTTATCGTCGTAGAGACGTGGTAATGAACCCACAACAGTATTCGGCTGATCTTTCGGTTTGGTGTAAATTTGTATTTGATTGGCAAGCTGTTGTTTTGTGATTGGATTCTTCTTTCTTCTGTACTGAGAAAGTAGTTCTTGATTATAGTCATTCTGTACATCTACTTCCAATATAAGGTTATCCCCTACATCAACTTCGTTAGTGGCGTTTTCATTGTAATTTACAATAGAACCATCTTTTCGCTGATAAAAGAAATCTCCTTCTACGAACTTTCCATCTTTATATAGTGGAATATAGTTTTTTCTACCTAAATCTTGGAATTTGGTGTTTGCTGGAAGGGCTGTATCTAACTGTTCTTTGTCAATTTCTATTCGGGAATAATCTCTTACAATTACCTCTATTTCTTGGTCAGGTGTTTTTAAGATAAATTTATTACCCTCTTTTTTAAGTTGGCTCTTAGGTACTTCCGATATATCTTTATTTTTCAGAGATAATGTTGAACCAGGTATTAAATCTAGTAACGAAGTAACTTCCATGTGGGATATTTCGTATACTCCTCTGTCCAATAGTTTTGCCATTTTTATAGATGGAGATTTTATGGCATTCTCGTTTTTACCTGAATCCTCGTTGGAAGTTGGACTTGATGCTATCACAATCTGTGATACCTCTGTTTTTGTTTGTGTATTCTCGTTCTCAACCTCTGTTTTTAAGGCTTCGATGAGTTTCAATTTATCTCCAATACCAGAACCATCTATGACTCTCCAATCATTTAATTTTTGATTTAGGTCTTTTAACTCCTGAGTCTCTTTTTTATTTAAACCTCGTCCTTTTTGATAAGGGGTTGAAATTACAGTTTGAGGGTCAATTGAGACTTTATTTAACAGTTCTGAGAATCTATCGGTATCTTCTTTTTGAAGTTCTGTTTCGATTTCATCCCCTACATACTGTTTTAAAAATGAATTCTCTTCTAGTATTTCTTCAATTTCCTGCTCTAACTTTTGGATATTCGTCGGAGTTTCTACGGCGTTTGTCTCTGTATTTGCCGTTTCTTCCTTTACTTCTACTTTCGGTAATTGACTTAATGCACCTTCTTGAGATGCTTCGTTCACTGCTGCTGTCTCAATAGATTCCTGAAAATATTTATCTAACTTTGAATCAAGTTCCTTATTTTTGTTGATAAGTTTTGATAACCAACCTTTCATACGTTTTACACGTATTGTAGGATCTGTGATAAGTTGAACAGCCTTATTGTATTGCTTGGTTTGTCTTACTGCTGCTTCATAATTTTTAATTAGAGTTTCAACATTTTGCTTGTCATTTGGAGCTAAGGAATTCAGCTTCAATTTGAACATTTGAAAAACGTTCTTTTGATTGTCCAGCATATCCAAAGTCACCTCTCCATTGGAAAGTGTAGGTATATTAGCTGTATCAAAAGCAAGTTGTCTTTTAGATTCGGTTTCGAATATCTCTTGTTGTATCTTTAGAAGTTGTTTATTTGCTGCGGCAAGTTTGGCAACGTGTCCTTGGTTATCCTCTGTTTTTACATTTTGAAGGTCAACTATTTTTTCAGTAAGTTGTTGCTCTCTTTCTTTTTTTAACTTTAGGACATTACCTAAATCTTTAAGTTCTTTTCTATATTTTGATTCTACCTTTCTAAGCGTATTTTCTACAGTAAGTGCCTCACCTGTTTCTACTCCTAAATTGGCTACTACTATCTCTTTTATAGATTCTACCATTTCATCGGCAATTTCATCCGATACCTCTCCCATGGTAAGGTCAAACCCCATTGCTTCCGCTAAATCCTTCAATTGATATTGAGATGCACCTGCTATAGGTGTTTGTCCTAGTATAGCTTCTGTAAAGTTAAGATTTTTCTGCGTCTTTTCAGCTACATTCTTATACTCATTATATATTTCAGAGCGATAGTTATTTATAGCGTCTTCCTCTGTTACTTCTACACCAATTGCCTCTGCAATTTCAGCATCAGTAGTCTTATTTAAATATGCTTCTAGATCCTTTAATCCTTCTTTGGTTCCCCCAAGTCTAATATCCCTAATTGCCCTCATTTGCATTTGAGACCTACGAGCTGTAATTTCACCAGTTAGGTCTCCAGCTTTTTGAGCTTTTGATTCCGCTTTTGCAGCATTTTCTAGACGAGATAATTCTTTAATCCGATTTACAAAAAGTTCAGAAGTTACCTTATTACTTTTATTAACAAGACCTTCAATTTCCTTTTGCTCTGTAGATAAATCATTGAACCTACCTTTTGTAGCAATACCTCCTCCGAAAAGACCGATTATAAATCCAATTCCAATTGATTTTTGACCTTCTTTGGTGCCGTAAGATTCCTCGAAGCCTTTGATCATGGAATCCATTAGGCCAATAGAATTGTCTATGTTTTCAGAACTGTATGTGTCCAACATGAAATTCTCACCTGTTGAGGTAATTACTCCCTGTCCACCTTCTTCTACAAATCCTTCTAGTGCACCATATTTTCCAAATGTATATGCTCCACGAGCCACTTTCTGTACTTTAGTTGCTTCTAGTGCTACTTTCTTACCATCAATAGTTTTGTACCCTACTCCTAGTATTTTGTTTTTAAATAGACTGTTTTTGATGGTGGGATTTACTGGCGTTGATAGTAGTTTTCCAGGGGTTATGATGGTATTTCCCAACATTTTACCGAATACAGCTAAGTTAGATGCACCTACAAGACCTACGTTGGCTCCAAATACTCTGTTGGCTACATTTGTAAGCTCATCGTTGAAAGTTGTTCTCTCCTGCTGTGTTGGTGGTCTACCATTTAATTCTTCAAATGAGTTCAACCAGTTTTCTTCGGTTGACTTCATATAATGTCTTGCTTCTACACCAGCCTCATATCCAGCAGAAGTGACTAGGAATCTAGCATTTTCAGCAAGTTGTTTTACTTTGAATTGTCTGAGTGCAGTTTTTTGTACTTGGTCTACAACTTCTTTCTCTGCTCCACGTAAAATACTTTTACCTGCAATTCCCTTGAACTTACTTAATCCTGCGAGAGAATTTTTTAAAGTTAGTGCCTTAGCTCCCCACTTAGCAGCGTTACCAACTCCTCCTGTTGCAACTGCCCAAATTCCTTCAGATACTATTGTACCCAATGTAAATGAAAGTCCAGATGTTACATCGTTAGCCCAGAAATTAGCTGTTGTAAGGGATTTCCCTAGTCCAAAATTCTTTTCTTGCTCTGTATAATAATTAGGTAGATTATTATCCATTTTGGTATTCAAATCATCTAACCAGCTATTGAACCCATTATTATAAGTTGCTTCTAAACTACCTTCTGCAATACCGTTGATAATTCCATTTACCGTTCCTATGGTTCCCCCAAGAACTGCCGTTACAGTTTTACCTACTAACTTCGACATTCCATTACCCCATTTCTCTACTGAAGATTGTTGTTGGGCAAGTCTTTCTTCATTGTTTACTCCAGGTAAAAAGTTATCAAAACGAGCAATGTGATCTCCACTATTTAATTTAGTGTAGGCTTGGTCAAGAGTAGTTTCATAGTTGGTGGTCTTTAGTTTTTCAGGTTTAAATATAGACTGTTCCAAAGAACGTTGTTCGTTCTTTATATTTCCAAAATCAATTGGATTTTTAGATTTAATATCTCCCTCTACTTCACCAATAGGACTCTGTTTAGTTACAGGTAGTACACTGGTCAGTGGATCAAAAGGTTGTTGTGTAGTGTTATCTTGCATTTATCTTGTTGTATAATTTTGCAAAATTTTCATTATCTTTGTTTCTCGTCTCTATGGCAATATTATTTAAAGCTAAAGTTATAAATACCTGCGGATCAGAATCTACAATATCTACTATATTATCTTGTGGTATATTTTGAGCTACTTCCGATACTTTTTCGTCATCGTAGAAAACTTCAACATAGTTTTGACCTCCTGTATTTTGCATTTTGACACTAAATTTAGAATAATTATCTAGAGCAGTATCAAAAGTATTTTTCCACGGATTATCTCCTCCATTATTAGAAAATATATCTGGGTTTGTTTTTTCTAGCATGATTTTAGCTCCTTTTACCGTAGATGCCAAATATGTTGTTGAATTAAAACCATACTTATTACCAAGGTATGTCAAGGCTTTAGTATCTGATTTCTTATACGAAATATCTCCTGCTTTTAATTCTAGAGGTTTTCTATTCTCAATTACCAAATTAGCTTTATTTTGTTCTAATTCAATTCTATTATTAATATCTGGAAATTGTTGCAAGACTCTTTTTTCAACCATTATAGACTTACCTTGCTGAGTCACAATGAAATTATCTCCTTGTTGCCTTAAACTTACCCCTACTTTATCTTGTAATTTTTGTAAAGGTTCTATATCACTTATTTGCTGTCCTGATGCTATTGCTGTTCTCAGAGATTCAAAAATAGGTTTTTTGTTCTTCTCTCCTGAACTTGGTGTAATCGTTATTTGATTAAATCCTTTAACACGTATACCTCTTTGTGCAACTTGTTCTTTATAGTTTTTCTGGAAATTATCAAAAGAAAAAGAGTTCCTTAATGTACTGTCATCTTGGACTGAGTTATCTGGTAAAAACTCACCTAATACACTACTTGTGTCAAAAGTTCCTTTTTTCAATCCTTCTTTTATAATTCTATAAGTTTCAGTACCTTTTGCAGATTCTTTTAACTTTATATTATACTTTTCTTTAGCATCTCCTCTATGATTTAATATATATTGCATATCAGCTTCACCTGCATCTTTGCCTCCGAAGTTAGTGCCCGACCCTGGTAAATAATTTTTAGTCTCTCCATTATCAGAAAATCCTATTTCTCTTTTTGTTACTTCAAATATATCTGTAAATTGTTTGTTTTCTCCTAGAACTTTTGTCAGTCTGTCAAATTGCATTAAAAGAGACTCATTTATATTTCCTGCTTCTCTTCCTTGTAAAACTTTACCTAAATTATTATTAACTAAGGGTGTTATTGTCAGGGAAGATGATGTATCGGAAGATAATAGAAAATCTGATGCTACCCTTGCTTTGAATACCTTAGATTTAATAGGGTCATTTATAAATTGAAGATATTCTGATTCTGTCTCAATTCCTTGGTTTTTAAAATATTCTGAATACGGTACACTTTGACCATTATCGTCTACTATTTTAATGTTAGTATTATTTACTAACGCTTCATAGGTTTCTGGTTTATTATACTCTGTATCTAAATTAGATTCATATATTTGTTGATCATCTTCTAAGTAATTATTATACTCTCTTTGTAATCTATTTAGCTCAGTTTTTGTATTTGGGTCAACAGAATCAGAATCTCTTAATGCTTTACTTCTCTTATCTATATCTGAAAGTCCTTCGTATTTTTTATCTTTCGTTAAATTATCAATTTCCACTTTCTGCTCTGGAGTGAGTTTAGAATATGATATATTTGTTAGAGTTTGATATTCTTGATTTATTTTAGTAGCTTCTTTTTTTACTTCATCATAAGTATTGATTGTATCTAGTATATCTGTAGGGATAGGTGTTGATACGGCATCTGGTAAAGTTGAAAAACTACTTTCTTCTCTAGATTTTTGTTCTTTTGCTCTATTATGTCTAGCTTTTTCTTGCATTTCCAAATTGGCAAAATAGGCATTATCTTTTAGGTACTTCTCACTTTCGTACCCTTTTAAAGTGTTAGAAAGAGTCTCTATTGTTTGTCTTTGTTTTAAAAATCCTCCTATTTTATCTGCTCCTTGGGTACTAATATCGTCTAATTGTTTTTCAGTATCATCCCTATATGTTTCCATTTTAGACAAACTGTTTTTATACAATTCTTCGGTAGCTCTGTCTAAAGTGCCTGATTTTATCTTAGTTCTAATATTAGATATATCTGTATCTAAACTCTCTAGTACAGATGTTTTATAAGTTCCGATGCTTTCTTGTGCTAAATTTGTATCTCCATTAAATTGGAAATATCCGTCTATTTCTAATTGTTTTTGTGCTTTTGAGTCTAAAAATGTGGGTAATATAGAAGCTATCTCTTGTTGAGTCATTCCATCCACAGTTTTTTCTATAATGGTTCCTGGTACTCCTGTAATACTTCCATCAAAATCTCTAGTTTGAACTACTCTTTTACCCCCTTTAATTGTAACAGCATCTTTTATTTTTTTAGATAGTTCTGCATTTACATCTGTATAAGGCGTGTATTCTAAATTACCTACTTCATCAGAATTTCCGCTCATATAATTTTGAAGTCCTCCTTTTTCTACAGCATATTGGTAATTGGCATCATTATATAACTCACGATTTTTTTCTTTTACCTGTTGTACTTGAGAACCAAATTGTTTTATTTTTCTAGTGTTTACAACTTGATTGATAGTATGATCATCAACTGCTCCCATTATAGCACTGTCAAGTTCTCTAGCTACTGTGTTTGACGAATAGTCTAATGAACCTGCGTTGGATATATTACCAAGTAATCTCTCAACATTTTTTAAAACGTGCTCCTTATCCTGATCACGTATAAGGTCAAGAGAACCTATCTGAGAAAGTTTTTCGTCTATCTTCGCTTGGTTGGCGTTCCATTTGTTCTCCTTACTTTGGAGTACAAAACCGATTGCCTCTGTGTTAAGAGGTTCTGTCGCTCGTCTGCGTCTTAATAATTGTGAAGTATAATTTGCCAAGGTTGCTAAGTTATGTTAAATTTTTCTTAAAAGCAAGAAATTTAGTATCTTTTTTTACCGCCCCATTTAAGTTTTTGGGTGGCTTGTGCGAATTTAACGGCTCTTTCCATTTCTTCTGGTGTCATGGATTTCGCTATTTGCTCGAAGCCCTGTCCGTTGAACTGGAACTTATCGTTCGCCGCATTCATGTAATTCAATGTCTCGATAGTTTTGAAATTGGTCATCTGATTGTCCTGTAGGGCTTCAAAGTAATCTTGGAACTCATTATTGGTTTTTGACAGTCCAGTGAGCATTCTTTGTTCGTAGGAAAGTGCATCTTGCGCTGCTGCATCTTCTTCCCTGTCACCTTGCCTTACGTTGAACGCATCGGCTCTTTGTTGTGCTTGTTGGTTCGCCCTGTTGGTCTGTGATATGACTTTATTGGAAGCGTTTTGTGTGTTGGCGGTAATCTGTGCAAGTGTTGCCTGAGCGGATGCATCTGGTCTTTGACTTAATGTATCCTGTGCCGATAGTTGTTGCCTGTCAAGCTCTGAAAGTTGCTCTGTTGGGTCTATAAGTGTTGCGTCCAATCTTCCATACCTTCTTTGATTTTTTAACACTGGCTGAAGGGTTGTTGGTGGAACGGGCGACTGATCTGGTAGCAGAACTGCCTGTAGTGCCTCTGCTTTTTCTCTTTCATCCCTGTACTTGAACTTATCCACTTCTGGTACATCAACACCTTGGGGCAAGTCTGCCGATAGTTTTTGTTGGTCCGATAATACTACTTGACCTTCACTTGAAAAAGGAAGTTGAACACTTTGTGTCTGTATTCCGAACTTACCGTCCTCTTCTATATTGGCACCTTCGGTGGAACGTTGATTGAATTCTTGTTGGAACCTTTGTATATCGCTAGGATTTGCAGGGTCGAAATTAGTCCAGTCGAACCACGGGTTACGTAATATAGTATCGGACAGTTGTTGTTGTGTTATGCCCCCGTACAGGTTAGTGGACGAATCTAACGACTGTCCTTCTGGAAGACCTGCCGCCATTCCTTTATTTCCGAATTCTCCCCCCGCTTGGTACTGCTCTATAAGTTCCATGGCTCTTTTAGGTTCTATATCGTATTTTTTGGCATACTCCTTTATTTGGTCGGAATTGTACATCTGACCCCCTATTTGAAAACTGTCCTGCTTTTGTTCCGACTTGGGCTTTTTCGATTCCTGTATTTCGTAAACTTTATCGAAAAGCATGGATTTGGTCTGCTCAAGAGGTTTTTTCTTTTCCTCCAGTTCGTTTATCTTTTTAGATAGGAATTGCATATTTATATCTTTTGTAGAGGAATCTTCTTTTTCTGTCTCTTTTTCTACTTTTTTTGCAAGTTCTTCCTGTTCTTTGTAAAGTTTTTTAAGTCCCGATTTAGTAACGAACTTATCGATTACCTTTGCATAAGTGTCTTTTGCCTTAACGTCGAGTTCAAAATCCTTTTTGAACATTTTGGCAGTATCTCCCCCTAGTTTTGTATGGTCGGAAAGTATTCTTTCACCTTCTTCCAGATGTACTCCTACACCTCCCTGTTCGTGGGTATCCCCTTTTACTTCGGTTACCCTGCCATCGGTCGATTGTCTTTGTTCACCTTTTTCTATTTCGGCATTTTGTTGTAGTGCGTCTTCTCCCGAGTACTGTCCAGAGAGTATTTCTTCTTCTTTGAGCTCTCCTCCTTCTTGAAGATTTTTGGGAACGTAAGTGATGTCCACTTTTTTACCTGGGTTCTGTTCTTGTAGATAAGGAATGAGTTCTTTATAAGTTTGTGGATTATAAGGATTTTCGGCTGTGGTTTTTAATTTAATCGTGTCGTTCTCCACTTTGTCTACATCAAAGTAACCCACATCTTGGTATCTTCCTAGATTGGGTGTGTAAGTGTCTGGTTTTCTAACGGCGGATACTCTTTCGAAAAGACTATTTATCGTATCGGCCTCAAGGTCTATACCTTCAATGGAACTGTTGATACTTTTTACATCCGCTTCTTTAAGTCCCCCCTCTTGATAAGTAGCTTGTGTGAGCGAATCGCGTTTTTTTTCGTTATACTCGTCTAAAGCGAATTGATTGGCTCTTTGTTGACCTATGCCTCCTACTATATTTCTTCCGATACCAGTTGCAATTTTAAGTCCAGAGCCCACTATACCTAAAGTATTACCTGATTCTATGCTACTACCGAGCGTAGTTGCGGCAGTAGGGATGTCCACTCCGTTGTAAGGGTTGAAGAATTGTGTTTTCGGTGGTGCCGTGATATCTTGTTGCTGTTCCTGATTTAGTTGTTGGTTCTGCGCGTTTAAACTTTGCGTACTATTATCGTTTTGATCTACTGTACCGTCCAAGTTCATATCACCTTGTAGATAATTGAAGGGTTTTTGACCTGTAACAACCACTTCTTCCATATCGAAGGGCTGTCCTGTCATAGGATTTATTTCCGTTTGTCCCCCTGTTTGATATTGGGGCATTTCCAAGACCGAATAAGCTTTTTTGAAATCGTATTCTTCCTCGGGTTTCATAAAACGTATCTGTTTCAATTTACCGTTTTCGTCAAGTCCTGCACCAATAAGGTTCTTCCCTACTCCCGACATTGTAATTGAGTTACTGGAGATATGGTTTGAAGAACTATCTTTGTACGGAGAATTATCTTTATAGCCTTCCTTACTTACTTCGCCTCTTTTATACTTTTTTCTACGCATAATTACTCTTTGTGATATTTTTCTAAATCTTTAATGTCCTCGCGCATTTCTTCCCTTTCTTTTTTCGAAATATTGTTCTGTCTTTCCCAATCCAACCTTAAACCTGAAACCTCCTGTTCGGTATAGTCTTTTGCAGCCTGTCTGTTATTGGATACATCCTCTCTGGTCGCAAGCATTGTGGCATATAGTACGCCTAAATTAAAGGCTATTACTACTGCCCACGCTACCAAACCTATGGATACCGTTTTCTTTTCTTTAAATTCGTCTGGTGTCATTGTAAGAACTCGTTTAAAAATTCATTCTCCTCTGGTCTGTAGAGGTCATACCCGAAATCGAAAGAATTATCCTGTTGTACTGCTTTCTCCTGTTCTTTAGGCTGTACTTTAAAAGGGTTTATTTGCTGTTCTTGTTTTGGTTGTAACAACTCTTTTACTCCTTTTATAATATCGTCCTGAAACTTTACTTCGTCGAACTCTTTTTTGGTCTCTGGTTTTAGGTAACTTTTTTGTTTTAAGTTGACGGCATCTTTTTTTACTTCTCTCTCCTCTTGGTATTGGACAGGTGTTTGATTGCTAGGTTTTTGTTCTGCCTCATATTCTTTTTCGCCAAATTTCTTTGCTGCCCAGTTATAAATATCCTTTGTTTTCTTAAAAGAGCCATCCTTATTCAAGAAAATACTTCTGTTGGCTTTTATGGCAGAGGGGGATGCTATTGTATCTACTCCTGCTTCTGGGTTTTCTTGTAATCCCTGCAATAATTTTGAACTACCTCCCATTCCTGCGAAGTGGGCAAGGTACAGCTCTGCACTATTTGGTTCTCTGCCTAGTTTAGATTTTAAATAGTTTCTATTTTGTTTAGTAAATTGTTCTACGACTAACTTAGATTTGTCTGGGTCTTTTCTGTCATCCAAAGTAAAATCCAGTCCCATTTGTTCCGTAAGTCCCTTCCATGTCCCTTCTGTAAATTGATACAGTCCCGTGGCAGAGGATGTTGGTGCCTTTGCATTGGGGTTGTTACCTGATTCTATTTCAGCTAATCTCTTATAGTAAGATGGGTCTATTATTTCTTTAAATCTTTTCGCCACAGTAGGTAAAAATAGGGGTTTACTGTCAGATTGACAATTTTCTAAAATTAAGTGCTTTCGGTATTAATCGCCCACTGTAGATCCACTTCGTACCTACTGTCCTTATCATAGATTAAGGTCACATAAAATGCCGTTGCAGAGAGCGGTTCAAGTACTGGTTTACCGTACATACTTACTATATTGGAATTTATTGTTTTACCGATATCGTTAATATCTTTGTTCCATATAGGTTGATTGGAATTTTCTCGCTTGACCCTGTTCCAGAAATAATCGAAAGACCAAAGTTCTTGACTGTTGGTTATAAGTATCTCTTGGGTTGTACCGTTCTTTGTAATAGGGTATTTAGAGACCTGTGATAACGTTTTTTGCGGTATAAGTTCTAAATTACCAGAATTTTCCCTTGTACTCCATATAACGGCCTTGTTGAAGGTTATATCTGGGTTGTACGCGGAATCATACTTGTTGTGGTACCTTTCCGCGTCGGATTTGAACATAACGGTGTTCAGATTATTCTCTTTTAAATCGTTCTTTGTCGCGTAAGTTACCATCGAAGGGAAATATTCCCCGTAGAACACTCCAAATGATTTATTGGTCAGATTATGTGACCAAAGACCCTTATCGGATAGTCCAGTCTGAAAATAATCCGTATGTGCAATATAGTAGTTCGGTTTAAAATCATAGTATGATATCCACTCTTGTCTTAGTGGGGAGTATGCCAAAGTCCAAGATGCATCATCAAAATACTGGGTGTCGTTCAATTCTATTTCAACATCGTTTAAAGTATAAACTCCATTTTCGTGAACGATTCCAGATACTTTGGGCACATAGTCTTTTTTAGTGAAAAATACCCGCTTGTACCTATCATCAAATCCGACGGTTATGCCTACTCCGTTGTACGGATTGTCTATATCTATCGATTCGCTGTTCGCGATATTCGATTTTAATATTTTAAAAGGTAAATGCTCTTTGAACCAATCGGACATTCCGTTGGGTCTTCTCTGACTTCCTTCTTTGGATATTTCTCGAAGTCCTGCCGAGGATGGCATGACCTGTATTACAGAGCCTCTTTTTGCGTCCACAAAGAAATGACCGAATTCGTTGGACGACATTTCAGTTGATTGTGAGCCGTATTTTCCTAAATCCGTTTTAGAGAAATCTCGGGTACGTCTAGAGAAAAGTCCTCCGTTACCCAGTACTTTGGTTTCTGGTCTTGAACCATCGTCCACAGTGGTATCTACGGCATTGTGTACCTCCATAGTGTCTTCAAAACGTGCTAGAACCTGGTCGTTCTCTATTCCCCTTATTTCGGTCAATAGTCCGTTAGAGGACGAGAAATTGAATTTATCCAACGGTCTGAATACCAACCACGGGTCGTAAAGGTCGTTTTCTGAATTGTCCTGTAACGAATATATTCCTCCGTTGGGTTCATCGAACCTACAGTCGTAATCTTCCTTGTTATAGGTAGAGGGCAAAGTCCTAGAAAGGGAGGGTGATACACTTTTAGAATAAATAAAATTGTAAAAGAACCTGTTTCTTTCTTTTATAGGGACAACTTTTTGCTGAGTCCATTCCATATAATCCCCTACGTTGGGGTAAAAATTCTCTTCTGGTTGTTTTTTTCCGTACCTGAAATTAAGGTTCATTTCCGATTCAACAAGAAAGTTGGGAATTCCGTAGTAGTACAAGTAAAATTTAGAAGGTGGTTTTACATAAAAATTTCTACTGCCCTCTATACAATCGAACTCATACTCGCTTTTTATGTCTGGAAAACCTCTATCTAGGTTTACGTTGTTAGAGACCCTATAATTACAATAGTATCTCGGTTCTGTACCGATGTTCGAGTTGGCTTTATAGTTAAAAGGGGTTCTTGCCGCTAAGTCATATGCATCGCGTAGGAACAGAGGTATTTTTCTTTTCTCGGCAAATCTGGATATATAGACATCACCTCCGAATATAGGTAAGCACTCCTCTGACTTCGATAAATCACCGTTGTAAGATGTGGTCAGCCACTTAACACTGTCTATGGTTCCGTATTGTGATAAATTAAAATTCTTTAAAGTAGCGTACATGGAAGCTACGTTTCGGATTATTTCTGCGCTTCTTCCTTCGGTACAATCCAGATTCTGTGATATTATTGTTCTACTACTGGATGTCCTGTTTATTTTATTATTATCGAAATCCTTGTACTCTTGGTCGTACTCTATCTCAAAATCCTTACCTACATTTAAGAATACCGAATTTTCCCTATCGTAATTGTTTATCTCTATTTTTTCTCCGCTTACACTGTCTACAACGATTTTTCTACCTTGTTTCAAATATTCCGATTTGGTAATACTTCTTATTTTTTCACCTTCTGGTTGTAAATGTTTTAAGTAGTTATAATATCCTTCCGAAGAATAGTAGTACGCAAAATTATGAGGTTGTCCTAAATTGTAGAAATTGTCTATCCACTCTTTTTTGTATCTTCCATACTTAAATACTGCTGCTGCTGCTGCATTAAGTGCCGTTGCTGCTACATTGAATATAATACCTACTATGTTGGTACTTACTACCACACCTACATCAAATCTATACACTTCTGCACTTTGAGCGGCCACTATTGCGGCTTCGGCTATCACTTCCAACGTAGCGAGTCTTTTAGCAAGTCTTATTGCCTCGTCTCCCAATATGACCCATTTTGAGTGGTTTTCCACTTCGTCAAAAGATCCTCTGGTATTGCCTTTCATAATACCGTCTATCTTCAATTCTGTAGGTAAGGTCGGGTTCAAGAAACTTGTGTTGGGCGATGAAAAAGTAAATTTATGGTTTGAATCTCCTTGGAAGGGGTGGGGTATGTTTGATCTTCCATCTTCTTGTAAGTTCAGTATATCGTCACCTAAGTCGTTATACGGATAATTAGGATAATCAATGCTACGGTTATCTTCCTTGTACTGGTACATATCGTACAGAAGACCTTTGGCTATTATCGATTTATCCAAAGTCCTATCGCTTCTGAATATTTCATATCCTACTATGTCATCCCTTTTTTCCTGACTTATAAGTCCGTTATTTACAGCTATGTCCAAAAAGGAATTAATAACATCGTTATCTATTGTCACTCCCATTGGAAACACGGTAGTAGGGGAAAAACCTACTTGCCTGTTAGTGCCCATAAAAGGGGATATCGAGTTATCTGGAAATTTAAAATGTTTTATAGGGGTGCACGTAAAGTTGGTATCTTGTTTTAAAATATAGTTAAAATTTGGTTCGGCTTTCTCCAGTTCAGTGGTCTCTTCGGCATACATTACTTCGAACTGCTCTAAGTTTGTTTGTTTTGGGAAATCGGACGGTGATACAATTATTGCACTTGAGTTGTACAGTTCTTCATTGTCTGGATATTCCACGGAGCTCTCCGTATACGCAAAACTTCCTACCTCGTAAGGTAGTAGGGTACATTCATCAACTATAGGGATTTCAGTTGTACAGGAGGCTTCGTATTTTTGTACTCGATTGAAAGATATATTTTCGTAGCTTGCCTGAATTGACTCGACTTGTTTATTCCTTATAGCCACTCCAAAAACTGTTGAGTGCGGGGAAACCACAAAGCCTTGACTGAATTCGAATAAGTTCACCACAGGTGTTTCGACGGCAAAATAAAGTTTTCTTGAATCTACTTCTATAGATGAGAACAACACCTGATCATCTTTATAAAAATTCACCGTGTCACCTTCTTTTTCTATAAGTACTGTATAGAAATCCGATATATCGAAAGTATCGCAGAATATCGCCGCACCTCCCGATCTATTGGTAAATACGCTTATACGCATTTTTTCAAGTTTCGGTGTAATTGCTATAGCATCCGATCTTTTTGATTTTGATACATCGAAGATAAAAGCAGGATATTCAGATGTATCCACTTCGAACCAAAGGCTGTTTTTATGTACGTTCCCAGCAAAGTAATTTTCTTGGAAAACCTCTGTACATCCTGTAGTGAAATTCTCTTCTGTTGCTTCCTCCAACGTAGTGGGTCCGTTGAACTCTTCATGAAAATATCCGTTGGACACCTCTCTTGTGTTATCCTGTAGAGGTAAAAGGGCTTGGGCGTAAAAAGGTTTTTTGTTGGGGTATGAATAGTTATAAATAGGTACACCATCTTCGTATATAGCGTTGCCTTCGTCGTCAAGTCTATATATGTCGGCCCTACCAGTGTAATATAATGAAGGGTAGTCTTCTGGGAAATCCGCGTATATATTGGTAAGTATTTCTCCCTCTATCTCGTTTACCTCAAAAAAATCCCTTACCTTTATTATATCCTCACATCCCGATTCGAAATTAGGTGTACAAGAATCATCTTCTGTAAGGTCTATTGCATCGCAGAAAGGATAGTTCTTACAAATACCTTCTTCCAATATAAGATTAATGGTATCCTCCAACGAGATAAAATTCTCAACATCCTCTACTATGAAGGTCTGGTTTTGTGATTGTGATACATTTTCTATTATGCAGGAACTTGATAAGTCCTCTGTTATTAAATTCGTATTTAAACTACCTTCTGGCAAACAACTTCCCTCGACCGTAGCCGTGTTATATACTTGATATCTTTTGTTCCTTTGAATTTTTGAACACGGGTTTAAAGGGTTGTTCAAAGAATCCGTATCTTTGTTGTCGATCGCTTCACTATCTGTTAAAGTAGCTGGTCTGGATATGAAGGGGAATATTGCCGTTGGATTTCCTTTTCTTGTTTTGAACCTTATCGCGAACCCGTAAGTCTCATCGCGCATATATCCTTTTTCGGCTATGGCTTGCTTATAGTACTCTTCGGTGGTTATATGGGTCTGCCACTTTAAGAATCCACCCATTAAGTTTACTACTGGTTGTAGGTTAACTTCTTTTTCATATTCCATTCCATAAGGAATCAAATAATCGTTGGCCTGAGAAAGTCCTTTTATTTTAATAATATCTGGTTTTACTAAAAAAAGTGTATTCAGGTCGGTTACTTTTTTACCCTGGTCGGTAGTATACAGAACCGTTGTATCTGTTATTGGGTGTACTCCCTCTTCATAATATCTAGTGGCCCCGTCCAATGAAGTAGTTTGAATTACCGCTATTTTATAGTAATCGAAAGTTCTGTCTAAATTCTGTAACTGTAATTTTATCGCGAAATTGGTTTTTTTGTTGAGCTCCTGCTGCTCTAGTACCGTATCGTTGAAATCGAATATGTTCACAGGTTGGGTAAGGGAGGAGTATTCGGAAAGTTCGTTACCTTGATTGTCACAGTACGCCCCTATAAATTCGTAGCTTCCCATGGGTAAACTGCCCCCTACAACTATTTCGGTAGGGGCTATCTGTGCCTCTTCGAATAGTCTGAACATTCTTAATCTTTCGCAGTTAAGACATGTGGCCACTCTGTTATC
>CAKZMU010000100.1 GCA_937129145.1 uncultured Lacinutrix sp.
TTAAAGCTAAACAAGTTGAAACAAATTACTTCTGAAATTATAAAATATCAAACGTGTCAATATTTCAATATCACCTTAGATGAATTAAGGACAAGGACGAGAAATAGAAATATTTCAAAATGCAGAAAATTAGCAATATACCTTGTCAGGAGCATTTTATTAAAAAAAACGGTATTAATAGCTAAGGACTTTAAATTAGATCAGTCTGTAACTAGCAAGTACTTAAAGGAAATGGATTTTTTGGCTAAAAACGATAAAGAAACAAAAAGGGATATTCAGAAAATAAAAGACCTTATCGAATCTTACAATGGATGCTCGACCTATAAGGCTTTACTAGAAGTAAGAAAAAACGAAATAGAAAAAGAACTGTTGAGAATAGCATGATATACAAATTAAAAATATGTACAGAGGACGATTTTGAAAACATTGAGTTTAAAGATTTGTATTTTGACGTCAGTAAAATAACAGGATGGTTCATTCCTGAAAAAAAAGAGGGAGAGAATAAAGAATGTATAAACATATTCTTTGAAGGCGATATGATAACAGTACAGCAAGAGCCTCATATTATAAAGTACCTAACAAAAATGTTTGTAAATAATTGTATAGAAGTTTAAATGGCTTACAATAAAAAAAAATACCGAATCCATTAAGGAAACCATTATCAATGAAATGACAAAAGGGAGAAGTCTCTTTAATATCGTTGAAAAGGAAAAGGGAATGCCTAGTTATAAAACAGTATTTAATTGGTTAAACCCTAATAGTGATTACCATGACGAAGATTTTTTACATAACTACGCGTGTGCTAGTGAAATTCGTTCAGAAAAGGAGTTCGAGGAAATACTAGATATTGCAGACGACCAAGAGGATGATATTTATTTAGACAAAGACGGAAAAGAATGCGTTAATCATAATGTAATCAATAGATCAAGACTTAGAGTTGACGCCCGAAAATGGCGTTTAGGCAAGATGCAGCCTAAGAAGTATGGGGATAAATTAGATCTGACCAGCGGAAACAAGCCTATAAAAGAATCTAAAGTCGTTTTAAACATGGACGGAAAATCTATAAAATTAGAGTAGTCTCCACGCTAGGAGAATTTGAGACTAATTATCTAAAAAACAACACTTTACAAAAATGAATTTCGACCCTAATCCTCTATACTTTAAGATGGTTGAGATTTACAGCCAAAACAAAACAAAAGAAAATAAAGTAATTATTGGGAATGAGGGGGGAACTAGATGTTTTTCTGGAAAAACGAAAGTACTTACAAAAAATGGATATAAACAGATTAAAGACATTAATTCAGGTGAAGAAGTATTGACTTATAATGAATTTTTAGGTGTTAAAGAATATAAAGTTGTAAAGGAAAAGTTAGATTTAAAAACACTAAAAGAACGTTTAAAATCACTCTAAAAAACGACAAAACAATTACATCCACAGAAGACCACGAATTCTATTACGAAGGTGGCTGGGTTTGTCTAAAAAATTTATTATCTTTGTTAGATGGAAAAAGAAATATGGAAACCGATACCTAATTTTTCAAAATATGAAGCATCTAATCTAGGAAGATTAAGGTCGTTAAATTACAAAAGAACTGGGAAAGTAGTAGTATTAAAAACGTCAAAATCCAAAGACGGTTACCTAAAAACAATGATCAAGAATGATGATAATATTTACAAATCATGGAGTGTTCATAAATTTGTAATGCTAACATTTAAAGGCGAAAGAAAAAAGGGAGAGGAGGTAAATCATATTAACGGAATAAAAACCGATAATAGAGCTGTTAATTTAGAATACGTTACCCATTCAGAAAACGTACAACACTCGTTTGATATAGGATTACAAAAACCTAAAAGAGGTGAGTTGAATGGAATGTCAAAATTAAATAGAAAACAAGTTGAATATATAAGAGAAGCGAAAAAAACAAAAGGCAGGTATTGGGGCAGAAATGAATTAGCAAAGAAGTTCAATGTATCTGCTAAACATTTGCAGGATATTGCCAATAACGATAAATTATGGATGTAGGCTTTGACATTAGTCATATAAAAAGTTATGAAGAAGTCAAAGAAGATTATGTTTACGACTTATCAATCGTTGATAATCACAACTATTTTATAGAAGATGAAATATTGGTTCATAATAGCTCAAAGACGTTTGATGCCTTTCATTTTATCTACACATTTTGCGACCACAATCCGAACAGAGGACTGGACATTTACATACTTAGGGACACCTTAACACATTGTAGAGACTTTACGTTTAAGGACTTCAAAAAATGTATGAAAATAATCGGAGCAGATGTTGACTATACTTCCGAGGGGCAGAAGCCAAACGCTAAAATAAATGGAAACAATATTTATTTTAGAGGACTGGACAGCGAAGAAAATTCAGAAGGTTACCCGAGCGATATTTTATTTATTAATGAAGTTTTGGAAACTGGAAAAAACAAAGTCAATGGGCTTATAATGCGTTGTAGGATGTTGGTAATCATGGATTGGAATCCAAAATTTACAGACCACTGGGTTTTTGATATGGAACAGAGGCAGGACACATTCTTTACTCACACGACCTATAAAAACAATAAGCATTTAGAGCAATCGATAATTAGCGAGATATTAGGGTATGAGCCTTGGCTACCTGGAAGCTATGAGGTGATTAACAATGAACTAATTTACAACGGTAAGTTAATATCAGACAAAGACCAGCCGCCACCGCACCCAGTTAATATAAAAAACAATACTGCCGATGAATTTAGGTGGAAAGTTTACGGTTTAGGATTAAGAGGTTCGATGAAAGGTGTGATTTATCCACAGTTAGAATGGATTGATTCATTTCCTAAAATGGACTATATTTATGCGAATGACTTCGGATTTACAAACGACCCTAACGCACTGGTAAAATATACGGAAGATGCAAATAATATCTATTTCGAACTATTAGCGTATCAGCCAATAGACAACGCCCCAGAATTGGCAGAAACATTAAAAGCTTTAGAGGTTGAGCCTGAAAAACAAATAGTTTGTGATAGTTCAGATAAGTACTCAAACCATAAAGGAACGGTTGAAATGGTTCAAGGACTGATAGATAACGGATATTACGAGGCGTTCAAGGTAAGCAAAACACAGGATTTAATGTACTGGATTGGTTCTGTAAAGACTAAGAAGATTCATTGCGTTAAAGATAGTCGAGGGTTATGGAAGCACGTAAAAAAAGAACGTGAAAACTATCGCTTCAAAGAGATTAACGGAAAGGCAATCAACCAGCCTATTGACGGTTACGATGACGCTCTTACAGCTATGAGATACGGACACATGGCATGGAACGAGGGAAACTACGAATACAAATGGTAAATAGGTAAAAAAAACAAATATTTAAAACAACCCAATAAATCGCCATTGTTATTTTTGCTTATACTGTATTCTGCTAAAAATGATTTTTGATAAAATTAGTGTTTTAAATATTGCAAAAGAACATTCTGAAAAAACAGAAGATTGGATAAAAGATGCTAGAAAAAAAAGCAAAACACTAAAGGCACTTGTTACTGGTGAGGGATTCTCAAAAGAACTGATTGAGAGAATTTCTTATTTAGAATCAAAAGAAAGAGCAATTGCTCGGGAAAAATATGCACATGACATTAGGGATGTCTTTGCCAGGGTAATGAGTAAGAGACAAAATGTATTTGATGCAAACGGCACTTCTGAAAATATACAGATTAAAAACGAAAATATAAAATCGGAGTTTGTTGACAGGATTTCAAATTTTAAATCAAACAAATCACTTCACAGGTATTTATCGGAATCTTTCTTTTCGTTAAAAGACATTGACCCAAATGGAGGATTGATGTTGGAATACAAAAAAGAGAATAAAAATTTTGAATTGTACCCTACTTATAAATCAATAGACGATATAAGGTATTACGAGGCGGAAGGTCAAAAAGTGGGTTACATAGTTTTTGAGCCAAAGGTCCATGAGGAAGCGGATTTAAAAACATGGCGAATTGTTGACGAAAAAACAGATTGGACAATAAACGAAATAGCAGATAGATTTTTTGTAAATGAAACAAAAACTTTTGAGCATCCCTTTGGAAATGTCCCTTTTTTAATACTTTCGGAGAAAGAAAAGACAGGAACTAATACTAGGCTATCTTCAATAGAGCCTATATTGGAATTATGCAAAGAGTATGCAATAGATAAATCTGTTCTTAGCATATATAGAAAACAAAAAGGATTTCCAGTTCATTACAGGTTCGGGACACACTGCAAACCTTGTGCCGGAACAGGAACTGTTGAAAATGATACTTGCACATCTTGTAATGGTCTTGGCTATCCAAAAAGAGGTGATGTTACCGATATGTATATCTTACCTTTTCCTAAAGCAAATCAACCGTCATTGCCAAATAAATTAATGGGGTTTGAAAGCCCTGATTTGGATTTCTTAGAATACATGGATGAGAACCTGAGACAAAGGGAAAGAATAATTGACGACACTATTTGGGGAACGGACAAAGCACAAAACTCGGACAAGTCCAACGAAACGGCAACAGGGATAGTTATAGACCACCAACCAACTACATCAAAATTAAATCAGTTTACCGATTGCGTAGAGTACGTAGATAACACGTTGGCAAATTGGGTGCTGAATTTCGTTGACCTAACTAAAAACAAAAGTGAAAAGCTTTACTTTAAATCTTATGGACGTAGGTATATTTTAGAAAATCCAGACGTATTAAATGAGAAATATCAAAAAGCAAAGGCAAAAGGAGACAATAATACGATACTTGACAAATTGTTAGAGGAATTTATCCTCTCAAAATACAAATCAGACCCGTTCATGCAGTCGGAAATGATTAAAAAATCAAGAATAGAGCCTTATGTTCACTTGTCTATAGGCGAGGTTAAAAATTATTTTGGTTCAGAAGAGGCTAGTAAAAAAATATCCTTTCAGGAATTTTGGAAAGATGCAGAAACATCAAAAGACGAAAAGGATTTAAAGGATGAATTTCAAGAATATTTAAAAACAGATATATTAACTTTAAAAATCAAAGAAAATGAAAGTAGCAAAATGCGTGAGACTGTTATCTAAGGACAATAAAGGTCTTTACAAAAAAGACGGTGCATCAGAAGTAAAAAGAGAGCGTGCGGTTATCGAAGAATCAGTAGTTAAACAAAGTGAAGCCACTTACAAAGATACTGGTATTCTTTGGATTGTCGACCAAGAAGCAACTAAAGAAAGGAATTCATCAAAAGGAAAACCCGCTAAAAAAGCAACTAAAGAAACTAAATAACAATGAAAATAAAAATCGGTAATAAAACCTTTGAGGTTTCAAAGGAAGAGTTGGAGAGCAATCCAAAGGAAATAACATTAGAGTTTGCAGGAACTTTAAGGACAGAAGAAGAAGATAGAACTTTTGTAGAAAACCATAAAACGGACGCCCGTAAAGAAGGTCTTGAAATTGCGGTAAAACAATACCGTGAAGAGTTTGGTTTCAAAGGCAGAAGTATTGACAACTTAATTGAAGCGGTTAAAAACAAAACTTTAGAAGAA
>CAKZMU010000101.1 GCA_937129145.1 uncultured Lacinutrix sp.
GTGTACTTCTGGATTCCAGTCAGTAACTTCTTTCGCTTTTCTCTTTTTCTTCTGTTCAAACGCTTTTTTTCGATTGTGTTCATATCCTGTTATCTGATGCCGTCCTGTATCCCACCAATCAGGCGCTAGTTTATTCTCCATACTTTTGATTTACATAGCCAAAGAATACCACCGCACCCGCTAAGAATGCTAATCCATAAGCTATAATTGCTAAAATTAAATGTGCTGTTTCCATACTATTTGATTTTAAAGGTTCGGACGGTAGTAACCAACTAACTATAAAAAACCTACCGCCCTTGCCTTGTTATTTTTCTACACTATACCCGCATTGCGGACACTTTTTTACTTCAACTATGATAGGTTTGCCACTTCTACTACAAGTACCCTCGTCAGCGCAATAGATTGTGTTCTTTATTGCTTTTCCGTCAACCATTTGTATTTTACACTTCTGACACCTCATTTGATTGCTACTTCTCTTCTTCGTTTAACTACTTCGTTTATTTCTTTTGGTAAAGTAGAACTAGCCGAACCACCAGCTAGTTCTTTCTCTAGTGCCGATAACTTAGCCGACATTTTTAACTTGTAGTCCTCAAAATTAGACCTTATTTTTGCTATTTGCTGGGTAGGGTTCATTATACGGTCGTCATTATTTCTTCAAAAATCACACGCATATTCTTAATTCTTTCCGATGTTTGTTTTTCAATCTCTTCGGAACTTTCGATCATTTTCTCCATCAATTCAATCATCGTTTCTTTTGGCGTTGTAACCTTAGAAAGTAACTCTCTTATGTAGAAATTTGCACAACCGTATTTTTCAGCCGTTAAACTTTTTGCCCCGTGCGGAAGCTCTTCGTATATCTTTAATGCTTCTTCGTTGATGTTCATAATCTAATTGTTTACTGCTTCCATTAATTCTTCTAACAATGATTCTATTTCGTCTACTGTATCTTCCATCACACCAATAACCTCTTGCGTTAAATCTCCTTTTTCAGAATACTGTAAGTTTTCAGGCATATTGTCAAAATATTCCTCTTCCTCTTCAATCGCTTCTCTTATGACGCCTAGGTTTTCTTCAATCAATGTTTTTGCATCTAATATTTCTTTTCTTCTTCGCTTGTTCATAATTTTATGTAAATTGTATTATTTCGTCTGCTACTTCTGTAAGCCCAAGATTTAGAGCCGTCTTGGTTAATTCGTCTATTTCATCAAAACGCCAGTATTCATATTTTTCAATACTGTTTGCTTTTTCTAAAATCAATTTTGATATAATCTCTTTTGATTTTTCATTTAGAATAACCGTCCTGTTAAATGATTTGCTTTTTAAACAATCCTTTCTAATGAAAAGGGCGTTGTTGTTTTCGTCTATAAATATTTCTTGGCTCATAATTAAGATGTTATTGTGTTTTTGATTAATTTGTTTTGCAATGTTTCAGTTTGCTTTTCAGATAGGATTACTAAATCTTCATCAATCCAAACTTTTTTAATATCCAATTCTATTGATTGATATTCCATTGTTGAATATCCTGTATTATCGCTTTTTCTATCTTCATCAATACTTATTTTGCAATCAATGTAAATGTCATTATCAAGTTCAATGGTGTAATCGTCATTGTTGTATTTTCCATTATTATCCCAACCCCACTCAAGTTCAATCTCAATCCACCCTATATTTGAAAGAATAGACTTAAAAACATCTTGTCCGATGTTGTTTACTTTTTGTCCGTTATTTTTGGTTGATTCCATTTTATTTGCTTTATTTGTTTGTAACTGATTACAAATATAAGGCTATTTTTTAGTTATGCAAAACTTTAACGTTGTTTATAATCGTTCTAAATAGAAAATCAAGGATGCTGAAACAACATATAATCTCAATTACATGCTAAATCAAATATAAAATGAAAGACGAAGAAAAAATGTTTTGGGTTGTGGTGGTGGTTAATTTGATAATGATATTATTTTCTTAAATCGAAAAAGCCACCTAATTTAATAAGTGGCTTTTAAAAATAAGTAATCATACTAATTATTTAAGTTTTGCAGTTCATTCTGCCGATGCAAAGATACGGCTTTTACTTCAAAAGAACCAATACAGCCACAGCGCCAATTACAATTCCTGTGCCTACGCCTTTAAGCCAAATCCAAAACTTCCCTTTTTTGGTAGATTTCTGGTAAGCTTCATACTCATCTAATAACTGAAGATATTTTATTTTAATGGCTTCAATTGCACCATCGTAATTATCTATTTTTGCTTGCTGCGCCTCAATTTTTACAACTTTTTCCGCAATAATAGATAAGTACTCTACTCTATCTTTTTGGCAATTTTCACAATCCAACGCTTTTTGCGATGCTGTCCGCTTTTCTTTTGTTTCTGTACTCTGAGCGTTCAATGCTGTCCAGCTGCTCATTAGAAAAAGTACGATCGTAATTGTCTTTAACGTGCTTTGCATTTTTTTTTACATTTAGTTTGGCTTTTTTCTCCCGCTTATCAGATAAGCTTATTATAGTGTCTTGCTTGGCATTAGATACGGTTTGATTTTCCAATATCTTATCCAAAGTTTCCTTGTAATCTTCCGTAGGGTCTATATACTTTTTTGTAAAAAACCCACCACTAAAAAAAGCGATTGCGATAAGTGTCAGGAATATGTATTCTTTTTTGATCATTTAATTAACTTAGTTGCAGGAGGGGGATTCGAACCCCCGACCTCTAGGTTATGAGCCTAGCGAGCTGACCAACTGCTCTATCCTACTTTGTTTACAAATAAATTACCAATGGATTTTTATAGGTATTCATATACCCAGCATGTACCCATCTTAATGTATCTTCAAAATTTTCTAGTGTATTTATTTTTTTGAGCTTGCCAGATTTACACAATTCAATTATAAAATTATACAGTTCTCTTAGCTTCCCGTTTACAGGCTCTAAATCAAAAGTATTCCCGTTTTTATGTGTGGAATAAAAAGAGCCATCAGGATCATTAGGCGGTCTTAATCCACGACTATCAATACCTAAATCCAATCTATTAACATATATGCCTGATTTATGAACTTTAAACCACTCCTCACGAATAGTATCTAAATCACGCAAACAATCCTCATCTAATCTTCGCCAAGTGTTTCTAACACCAATGGTTCTAATTATCTGTGGATGCGCTAATTCTTTCAGTTCGTAATATTTTGTTTTGTACATCAATTCACAATTTCGTTTAAGTAATTCTGCATAGCTTTTATATTTGAACAAGAATAGTTCCTTATTGATTTTCCTGTTACTAAACTGATGATTTCAATAGTTTCATTTTTTCGCTCAAAAACCCGCTTATAATCAATATTGATTAAAGCTAATTTAGGATGAATTTCTTCTTTGCCTAAATAGCCAAAAAACTGCTGAAACCGCTCTTTTGTCTCTGTGTGGTAAACAGCACAATGAACCTCTATCTTTACTAACGGCAATGTGTGAGACATTTAAAGAACTTTATAATATTTAGATAAAAAATTACTCAATCCGTCCATCCTTAGTCCGTGCATTTCTTTATCAGAAATACCATCATTGTCAACATCAATGTTAATCCAATAATAGTTTTTTGTTTCAGGAACTATTTTAGTGTCAAATTTCACTTTAGGAAAATGCCCATTCTCTTCGCAATTTTTAGCAAACTCTTTGAATGTTTCTAATTCTTCGCAATGCTCGTCATTGCTATGTTCAAATGTTATTTTCATATATCCTTTGTCATATATTCAGGAAGAAACTTTTCTAGTTTCCCTTTTAAAATAACGCGAATAGGAATCCAAGATTTTACAATGAATACTCCTGTGCATAATCCAAAAGCAAACATCGTAGGTATCAAAAAGAAATGATGCATTCCTGCTCTATCAGCTAAAAAAAACACAACCGCCAAAAACGCCCACATTAAACCGTAATACCCAAATCCGTTTGCCCATAAAACAAACTTATCTACTTTACTTGCTGTTTCTCCAGCTTTAATCTTTTTCCAAATTTTCTCTAACATAATTTCTAAATTTTAATTTTTTCTCTTTTTATTTTTGTAGTCTTTGGCTTTAGGTAAGCTTTTTTATAAATCTGTGATGTTTCTTTTCTTTCGTCTGGAACACCATGTAGAACACCATATATAAACACCCTACCATCTTTGCCGTCAACCATCCTTACAAACCCTTTATCATTTATATCTCCGTTTAAATCTTGCCAATGGGTCTTATATTCTTTTCTTAATAGTGGTCTTTCTCCGTTACTGTCTTTAGGCTGTTTTAACCACTCCTTATACAATGCTAAATCTTGATCGTAAAAAACTTGTGCGCTTTTTAAATCAAACACATCAAAATCAGATTTGTTAACATAATAGGTTTCCGAGTAGCCCATAGGTTCCAATAGATAGTTATAGAAAGGGCGCGTGTACCTTTTCATTAAAATCTCTTCTGTAAATGGGTTGATCTCTTTTTTCCAGCCTATTATCCTTAATTCGTCCGCCAACTCTGTACTACTTATTGATTTAGAAATAAGAACAGAATTTATGCTTCTTATAGCGTTTAAGTCTTTCTGCAAATTTCTATTTACATCAGCCTGATAAATATTACCTATTATCATTGCGATAGAAAATGTCTGCGCCCAAGAAATGAAATAACCAATAACTTTAAATCCTTTTCTTATTTTTTGAGGGGTGGTTTCTTTGGTCATTATTCTTTTTTCTTTTCTTTAACGCTTAAATTAGCAGCGTGGGACAATCCCATGCCAGATACTACAAAAGCCATTGCATCTGTAAAATCTAGGGCTGTTATAGTTTTTAGTGCACTTGCAGCTTCTGGTTTAATTGCTAATAATCCAGCAAATAACACTTGCAAACTAACTGCCCAACTCCAGAAAAGCTGATTACCAGAAAAGAACTTTCTCCAACTCCAAGTTGATAAGTATTTCCTTGCTTCAAAAAGCGAGTAGATTAAAAGCCCTATTGCTCCTAATCCTATGTTTTCTGCAAACTCTAAAAAGATTTCCATAACTATTTAATTTAATTTATCAATATTACTTTGTATAAACACATAGCCTAAAAGCATTGCTATAACAAACACGCCAAGCCAGACTATGTAATTTGCTATTATCATATCTGAAACCTAAACCCAACCTTTAAAGCGTTATAAAAATTAGTCTTATTGTTCCATTCTCGGTTGTAATTATTTTCCCATTCAAAAATGAGGTGTATCTTTTCTGATGTTAGAACATTGGCATTTAGTTGATAACCAAAGCCAACTCCTACAAAAGGGAAAGCATACGTAAAATTGTACTTCATCCCCACTTTAGGGTAAAGCAACAACCGTCCTTGTTCTACATACTG
>CAKZMU010000102.1 GCA_937129145.1 uncultured Lacinutrix sp.
TTTCCAATAACAGAGTCAATAATGATAGACCCATTCGCCAACTGGCAGGTCGCATTGGTATCAGAACTGATGACTTGAATGGAATTGCTAGTTTTTATGATATTGAAAGAATCCTCAGAACTACAACCGAAGGTATCTGTTATCGTTACTTTATACGTACCATTTGTTAAGCCGAGTCTTTTGCTATCGGTGCTGCTATTCTCCCATAGATAGGTATAAGGTTTCTCCCCTCCCGAAGGTTTCAAGTGTATCTCTCCATTGCTTTGAGTGCAGAGTGTATGGATAATCGAATCATTTGCTATGATGGTATTATGATTGCCTCCTAAATAGAACGTATCATGTCGCTGACATCCAAATGTATCTGTTATAATCACGGTATACGTCCCCGTATCAATCCCTGTTAAAGCATTGGTTGTATTACCTGTATTCCATAAATAAGTATATGGAGATGTTCCTCCTGTTGGACTAATACTAATACTGCCATTGGATGATGAGCATGTTGGCTGACTTATTGAGGGACTGGATAGCGTAATAGTATCCACTTCAGCATTGATATTAATAGTTATAGTCTTATTACAACCTATCGAGTCCGTCACAGTTACCGTATATGCACCTTGAGCTAAGCCAATTCTACTAGAATCAGTTGAACTACTCCCCGCCCATGCATAGGTATAGGGTAGAACTCCATTTTGGGGATATATACTAATACTGCCATTATCCGCAGTACATTTAGAATGCGTCCTATCATAGTCAACCTCAAAAGCGGTATCAAAAGAATCTTGCTCTATTTTTGAAGTACAGCCATTGTCTGTAATCTCAATTGAAAATAGAGAGCAGTTGACAGCTAGATAATTGGCATTGGTCGCTCCTGTTATCAGAGTATCATTGCGATACCATTGATAGGAGAACGTACCCGTTGTCGGCGTATCAATCCGAATCGATAGTGGAATATCAGACCCACACCAAATAGCATTTTCGGGTAGTATCGTACCCTTAACAGCTAAGCCCGTTTTAGAGCTATTCAATACTATGGTATCGGAGTATTCAAAGCACGGGTTGGATGGAGAATGAACAAAGACCCTATTTTCTAATCGACAATTACTTTTTACAATAAAAGTAGCAGAAAACTGAATGGAAGATGCACCCGATGAATTGGCAGAGTCTATCGTAAAGACATTGGATAAGATATTACCATTGGAATTTATGTTTGCACTATGCGTATATAGAGCTAGTTCCCTTGGGAAAGTATCTTTGAATTCTAAATCAATAATCCTCGTACTAGATTGATTATAGACCGTATAGGTAAAGGTAATGGTATCTCCAATGTTTGGCGTGGTATCCGTTACAGATTGATAAACCGTCACCGCATTGTTTTGGGGAAATATTCTTACGGCATCTCCTATAGCACTAATACAGTATCCATTGGAATTATACTTTAATACAATATCCTTTGCTTGATTATAATTGACCTTGGAATAGTCTATGTCGTACTTTAAATAAATGGTATCACATATCGTATTGGAAATAGTATTGACGGGGATGGTGTACTGCCCATTCGTATTAAAATCACTTGCTGAGTTCACTGTAAACCCATAGGGCATATCGAGGTCGAGCAGGATAGAGTCCGTATTCATTCCCGCAGCGTTTTTCAGACAGATATAATATGCAATCGTCTGTGTCGTATCTTGACATGGCATCACATTATAGGGATTGGAACTCACTTGAATGCTCGCAGCTACAGAATCATAGAGGACAAAATTGTCAAAATAGGCATAGGTCTCTACCGTACTGGGTTCTGTAGGTTTTGCGAGTTCGGTATGGATAACAATTCCAGTAAACGAGTCTCCTTGACTTGGTTGCCCTATTGGAATATCAATAGTTTTCCAGTTATGGGAATCAACAAGAGCAGTACCTATAATATCGCAAAATTCTTGACAAATGAGACTCGTACCATTGTATTCATATAAGGCACTAGACATACTGTCGGGTCGTTTATCATCTCCTGCTACTGTTATCACTGTTCCATTACATGATGGATATCTTTTTCGAGCTTGAAATTTAAGTCTATATCGCTTTGTGGTATCATGGTAAATTGGTTTTTTTAATTTGAAATAGACCCCTTCAGAATAGGTGTATGCAGGGAAGCTACCATCATAACCCGAATACAATCCCAAAAATTGATTTTCTCCTCCAACAGGCGGATAAAGACCTTTCGTAAACGAATAGCAAGCAGGGCTTTTTGAAATATTGCAATCTCCCCAATTGGAAGCAAAAGTCCTAGCGCAGGTCACCCCATTAATATGTCTGTATAAATCTGGGCTGTTAGGAGCTTGGACAAATGGACCAGGTGTTCTCACATTAAAGAATCCCCAATCAAAAGGAACGCCTGACTCTTCAAAGCTACCATGACAAATATAGTTGCAATTGTCATCGGGTACGCATGGCGGAAGCGGTGGATAGGGATAAAAGAGAGTGACATAAGTTGCATTCCCCAATTCTCCTGTGCTTGAACATTGTGGGTAGTATACGATAGTTACTTCTCCATATTTGAAACTGGGGTGCGGAGTAAATGTAAAACTCGTAGCTGTGTGAGTTAATGTACCCGCATTCGTATCTAATAGCTCTATTCTATTAATAACAGAAGTCGTAGCAAAATCGTTTAGAGTTAAGCTTGTAAAAGGAACTGTAATCGTTCTCCAAGTATCTAACTGAAAGGTGTCATGACCTCCAATAGCAATACAGGTCGGCGTACATGAAGAATAGGTTTGATATACGTTTCCACTCGTATTGGTATTCGTTATATCAGAACCATAGGCATAAACTCCCGTAATATTTTTAAGTGAATATCCTAAATCACATAATGCCTTAACCTCATCGGCATGAGGATGTCTTTTGATATAGGTGTTTCCCGACCCTAAACAAGGAACTAATACGTAATTATTATCCGGCTTGGCCTCGGTTGAATTACATATCCCTGCTCCGCTACACCTAAAATGATTGAGGTTGATATTATCAGTAAAAGGAGAGGCGTTATATACAGTCAACAATGATAGATTAGAACCACTAAAAATGGTACTATTCGGAGAACTACACCCCAATGTCAAAGCATTTGTTTTATTGATTTGCTTTGAACTTGCATCATAGGTCAATGCTTTGGTAGCGGTCGTGTTTTTATAGAGAAAATTATCAAATCTCGAATAGAGGTTGTTGCCCGATTTAGCATCTCCGTTAACGTCTATATTGGAATACAAGCCTAGCATCTGAAGGGCTTGTCTTAAAGCATGAGTATAAAGGTCGTCTTGACTTGCAGGGATTCCCGCAGTATCTCTAAAATTATGATACCAAGACTTATTTTTAAAGTTAACAGCTAACAAGCCGTGCATTTTATTTCCATGTATGGGGTTTGAATTTTGGATGCCTAGAAGGTTTTCAAAAGCATTTTGCGAACCTTTAATGGTGGTGTACAGAACATTATCCATCCAAGCATTCTTCAAATTAAATTTGATAGGTTCAAAAGAAGTCCCTGCAATATGCGTTCCCGAAGCTAAGTTTAATCCCGTGACAGAATTGGGAATGGAAGTATCTGAACCCACTAGAATATTGACTACCGTAGAAGAATTTGCAGGGGCAATCAATCGACTAATATCTTGGAATACTTGACAGATGACATCTCTGTATTCAACGGAATCAAATCCATAATTCGCATTGGGTTCTTCTGCGAAATGTATTTTAAAAATCCCCGCCACACAACTGTCTTTATAGTTGTAGATAAATGGATTTATCCCCAAGGTATTAGTACCCGATGAGCCTGTACTTGTCGAATTGAAATTATCTCTGTTTAGGGTTAACTCGTCTAATGAATAGATGTTTCCAAATCGGTCTCTAAACTCTATATTATCTACTACTTTAGCAGGAGCGGGAATATATGATGAAGACTTTATAAGTCCTTTTGATTGAGCCTTCGTTATTTGAAAGCTCAGAATTATAAGTATAGGTATTAATACTATTTTATTGAATAAAATTGATTTCATTGGATTGCGTTTTAAGTTAATAATTCTTTCGACTCACTAGATGGGAAATTACTTCCCGAAATGATAAAATATAAAGGGTGTGAGCCACTTGCAATGCTCATAAACTTACTAAAGGGGTCTGAATCCTATTCGGAATTTACAAACAAACAATGGACACACCCCAAGTGGGGCGTCATTTGCTTGTAGTTCTCTCCGATATTGATTTCAGACTTTTTATAGTAAGAAAACTTACACGCTTTTACGCTTTATATTCGTATATTTTATCTATATCATATATGGTAGTTTAAAGGTTCAATAAAATAAATGATAACTTTTCACCTTTAAAACAAATATAGATAAATATTGGGACTAATCGCAGAAGAAAATTTAAGATTTGTTAGACTATTTTTGACAATAGCCTGATATCAATAAAATCATTGGTTTTATTGCACAATAGAAC
>CAKZMU010000103.1 GCA_937129145.1 uncultured Lacinutrix sp.
ATAATTTTAACTTAAAATTAGAGCAAAAACAAAGCCTCCAATGCCTGCTAATAGTACAAAGCCATGACGCGGTTTTTTATACAGTAGGATTAATGAGGCTATCAGGATGGCAAGCAAACCAAACCATGTAAAATAGCTGAGGAAACCCTCTAGGATAACCTGCGAATTGGCAATTAGCTTGTCTAAGAGCGAGTCATTATTGATTTCTGAGCTAAATTGACCTGCTAACCCAAAGTAATTCATCCCACGCCATGCTAATAATACATGCAAAGGCAACCACGCCAGCCCAATCGCGCCATAGATAACACTTGTATGCAGGATACGACTGCGCCATTGCCAGTTATGCGTTAAGAAAATGACCGCAATCAAGGGCAGTGGAATTAGTACAACTGCTGTTGATTTTGATAGTAGCGCAATGATGAAGGTTAGGCTAATCAGCCCTGTTAAACGTAAATTAGGGGTTTTTCTATCCAGTGCATAAAAAATAGTCAAGACATGCAGGGATAACATTGCGTGTAAAATTGTATCAGTGAGGGCTAATCGGTCATGAAAAAATAGCATTGGGGTGAAGGTGATGACAATTACAGCGACAATGCCGACGAGCCAAGATGTCAGTTTTTTACCCAAACGAATGATAGCCGACGCACCAATCATCAAGAATAAGAGCGTCACAAAACGCACTGACCAATACGCGCCTGTTTCAGTAAACAATAGTGAATAGACCCAAGGAAGCAAGTATTTTCCGTGATAACCAAAACCGATTGGACTGCCTTCGCGGACTTGGATTGCCCATTCGACAATGATGCTTTCATCAAGGAATAAGGGTAAGGCATCTAATTGAAATAATCGTGTCCCCAAATAGAGCAACAGTGTCAGGCTGATTATCAGGTAGTGATTGAGGTTGGATGTCAAGGTATTTTTTAACCATTTTTCTGTAGGCAGATTTTACTTGGTCATTTGAGGCAGATTTATCAATCTCTAAAATTTTATAAGCATTACCAGATTCGTCATAAAACATAGCTTTTATAGATTCATAATCGTTTTGACTAATATATAAATAACCAGCTATTTTTCTGATTTCTTCTACTTCTTTTTTGGAAACAAATTCATCTGCTTTTGCAATACCAAATAAGAAATGTAACAATTGTAAACGAGAAGCGTGAGACATGTGTTCTCTAATCTGAATACAAACTTGACGTGCAGAAATATCTTTTTTTACAATGCCTTTAAATAATTTAAATGCATTATTTGCTCTTTCTTTTCCATACATGCCCAAAAATTGAGAACGTACAAAAGCCAACTCACGTTGGTCTATTTTTCCATCAGATTTAATGACTATTGATGCTAAAACCAATAAACTCATTTCAAAATCTCCAGATTGTGTATTTGAATTAGCTCTTGTATTTCTTGTTGGTCTATCTCTATTATAATCTATTTGTTCTTGTTTAAATTGATCAGCTTCAAAGCCATCAACAAAACTACCAATAGCAAAACCTATAGCAGCTCCTATTGGACCACCAAAAGTAAATCCTAAACCTGCTCCTAACCATTTGGTAAAACTTCCCATAAAAAATATAAATTTAGCTCCAAATATAAGGAATCATTAATATTTGTTGATTCTTTAGTTTAAAATATTTTCGTTTTCGAACGCAACCAAATTCACAAAAACACATCCTATAGATAAAAACACTTTTATATGAAATCAATACAAATGATTGCAATTGTTAGTTTTATTCTATTATTTAATGGTTGTAAAGAAAATGATGATGAAAACATAATTTGTACTCTAAATTATGTTTATGGATTGGATATAAACTTGGTTGAAAAATCAACAGAAAATCCAATAACTGGTAATGTAAAAATAATTGCCAAAGATGGGGATTATGAAGAAACACTAGAAAATTATGACCCAAGCACTTCATTTTATGGAGCAGGAGAACGCAAAGGAACTTATACTTTAACTGTAACTTCTGATAATTACAAAACCTACATAAGTGAACCTATAGTTGTTACTAGTGATGAATGTCATGTAATAACTGTCTCAAAAACATTTGAACTAGAACTAAAATAATAAATTCTTATAGTACTATCTATATTGTAATTGGTTTGGTATTTATAATTACACTTAATTTAATTAAATTTGCATTATTAAAAATGTAAATAATTTAAAAATTATGTATCCAGAAGAATTAGTAAAACCAATGCGTAATCAATTAATTGACGCTGGTTTCGAAGCATTATATACAGCTGAAGATGTAGAAGCAGCAATGTCAAAGAAAGGTACAACTTTAGTGGTTGTAAATTCGGTTTGTGGTTGTGCAGCAGGTACAGCAAGACCAGGAGCTATTGCTTCTTTAGGAGCAGATAAAACTCCAGACAATTTAACTACAGTTTTTGCAGGTGTAGAAAAAGAATCTACCCAAAAAGCACGTGAATTTATGATTCCTTTTCCACCTTCATCACCAGCAATGGCTTTGTTTAAAGACGGTAATTTAGTACATATGTTAGAGCGTCATCACATTGAAGGTAGATCTGCGCAAATGATTGCACAGAATTTGGCTGCTGCTTATGATGAGCATTGTTAAGCCATCCTAAATCTTTCCCAAAGGGAAGGACTTTGAGAAGCTTTTTGGGTTTTGAGTTATAGTAAAATGAATTCAAAAATATAGGGTTTACTCAAAAAAAGAAACCTTTTAAAATCCACGTTTATTTACGTGGATTTTGTATTTAAAAACTTTAAAAATATGACTTCACAATTTTCTACTTATACTAAAGAAGAACTGATTAAAAAATTGAAAAAACAAAAAACCTTTGCATTTATTCAAGGTTTTTTGGTGCTTTTAATGATCGTTTTTGCGGTGTTTTCTACTATTGAAAAAGGAATTTCTTTTCAGACATTTTTGCCTTTATTTTTTGCACCAATGTTTTTTGTGATGCTTTATGAAGCTAAAAAAATAAAAAAAGAACTGCTTTTAAGAAAATAAGATGAATCAAGAAAAAATAATTCAAAATACAATCAGTTTTGTAAAAGAGGAATTAAAAAATGCTGAAGGTGGACATGATTGGTTTCACATAGAACGTGTTTTTAGAAATACAATCTTAATATCTAAAGAAGAAAAAGTGGATGTTTTTGTGGTTTCTTTAGCAGCTTTATTGCATGATATTGCTGATCCAAAATTTTATAATGGTGATGAAACTATTGGACCTAAAATGGCTAAAAAGTTTTTAAAAACACAAAAATTTTAGAAAATAATAAAAACACAAAATACTATAAATTCTCAAAAAATAATATAACTAATATTACTGAAAATAATAAATTTTACTATCATCGGCTCACATTTAAGAAATTATACAGTAAAAACAATGGCTTCACCCCTTCTCCTCTCTGTAAAAGATGCGACAATTCGTTATACGGAAACACCTGTTTTCGAAGATTTGTCCTTTAATATCCACCAAGGCAGCAGAATCGCCCTTGTCGGGAAGAATGGAGCAGGTAAATCGACTAGTTTGAAGGCTGTTTGTGTAGGTTTTTTGGGGATGAGAAGTGTCTAGGAGCTTAACGAA
>CAKZMU010000104.1 GCA_937129145.1 uncultured Lacinutrix sp.
TAATTTCTTTATGAATATTAAAATCAGTTATTGAAGTAGAATAGTCCTTTTCATATTTATACATATCTTGAATTGTATTATATATGATTATTATATCGTATCCTAAGAAGAATAATATTGGTATTAAGCAAACCATCCTCATGAACACGGGGACTGATGACCCTAATTGGTCACTCTCTATGCTGGCTGTAGCGTGCAAAGTTGCAGAACACGTAGGCATGGACGAATTAGAACCTGAATTTGAGGGCTTATGGGATGCTGTCTGTGAAATTGTTCGCGGAGATGTGACTGTTGACGAAATGGAGCAGGTCAAGGATGAACTATGGCATCGCAACCATAGGGGGCATTATTTATTGCAATCTGATATACCAGCTAACTAGCGAACGAAGCCACCTGCAATCGGTGGCTTAAGCGCAAGCAAGTTTTCGAGAATTGATAAGCAAGTTTACGTTGGGTGAAAGTTTAATTAGGAGAAAATACAATGTTAAAAGTACATAAAATGAACACAACAGCAGATAATGATTACCGATTTACATTCGCTTTAGTGAAATTATTCGGATTGAATTACTAGACCGTGAAGTCATAGGAATTGATAATAAAGTTCGTGAATGGACAGGTGCAACAGTACATACTCGCGATGGGAAATCATACATAACAGGTATCGTCGCCATTTAGCATGATGTCCAGTATTGTATCCTCATCCGTGTCCGTGATGCTAATATTCCCTCTGTCATCAAACAATTCACTACTGCTCGCAGAAGCCTTGAATCCGATGTCTGCTATCTGGCTTGCTGTAAGCGTTGGCTCGGTTAAGCTACCTTGTATGAAGTCCTTTTGAACTTTGTTTACGCGCTCCAACCCTGCATACATAGAGCCAAGCATACTGAGTGCAAAGCGTGGTACTGCGTAGCTGACATCGGGAACGCCCACAATCGCAGGTTCAACTAAGCGTTCAATGGTAGCCTCTAATTCTGCAATACGCGCTTCGTATGCCTCAAAACGGGCGCTTACAGCGTTTCCTACTAAGTCGGCTAGTGTACTGTTATCAATAGGTGTATCGGGCGTATCTGGCTCATCAGGTGTTTCGTCTGGTACGATGTCTTTGATGATTAGATTGGACTTTGCACCGTTGGTATTGGTATCCGCAACATACCAGACCTTGGTATCGTATTCCACGCGATACCATGACCATCCGATACCAAACCACAATGGTTTATCTGAGATACGAACGGTTAATTCAGTTCCTTTGTTGAGTACGATTAATTCGTCTGAGTGACCATTGTAATCGTTGCGGATATTGGTCACGTCTAACGAGGTGATAATCTTATCTTGCATGGTGTAATTTGTTGGTTCACTCACAATATTACTCCCTAATGGCTCATTGATAACACGGTGTCTAAATTTGTCGTTTCGGGCGTTGCTCATGGGGAAAGTCAAACTAAACAAAAATAACGCACGCCAGCGTGAGCCAACGTGCGTTATTTGATTTCGTGTGGTGTGCTAGTTATTCAGTTGTTTTAGTAGCTTTTTCAGCGATTTCTTTATTCAGGTTATCAAAGACTGCTTTAAGGTCACGAACAGCTTCATCATCCCATGTAGCAGGTGTTTCGGATGCTTTTCGCTCTGCAAAGCCAAACAGCATGCCGACTACTTCAGGTGGAATCATCCCTGCGTTTCTCCACACTAGAACAGCGATAATCAACATTTGAATTACTACGATTACCATTAATACAGTTTCAACTTCTGTCATGCGATTTTATCCTCATTGGTATCTTCGTTATCGGGTTTGTTATCTGCTGGTACGTCAGCAGGGGTAACTGCGTTTGGGGGGTCTACAATTTCAACTTTAATCGGCTTATCAGGTTCTGGTTCATCACTCAAGTCCGGGATAGGTTGGGTTTTATCAGTTAGCTTTGATAGCTGGTTTGTTAGGGTGGAAATCGTGCCATAGGCTTTTGATAGCTCGTGGTCTTTTTGTTTGGTTTTATCCTCAAGTGCTGTAATCCTCTTTTCAAGACCTTCAATAATCTTGCGATAATCGGACAACATGCGTTGTGTTAAGTCTCGCTCGTTTTCTACCTTTTTCTTGTCTTTACGCTCGGCTTCCAATTGTTTGCTCAAGACAGATGATTCTTTTAAGATTTTCTCTTTTTCTATCTTGTCTCGGGTGCGCTCGACTTCAAGGTCGTTAATTCGGCTTCTGAGCGTTTCGACATCGCCCGTCAGTTCCTTAATCTTAGAACTCAAATCACCTTCTTTTTTCAGGCTACGCTCTAATTCAGTTTTCAAGTGTTCTCTGTCATCAGCTAAGGTTTTCCGCTCGGCTTTCCATGCGCTCCGCTCGGCTTCAAGTGCTTTTTCTCGGCTGTCTAACCTTGCCTCTAATTTTTGATTATTGGCGATTTGTTGTTCAATGAGCTTATCTTGCGTGGCTTGCGCTTTTGCCTCAATTTCAGATTCGATTTTCTCTCTATCAACACGTCCCTCTTTTATTTTGCCTTCCATTGCTATAATTTTATGAGCAAAATAAGCAAAGATTAAACCGAAGAAGGTTAAGCCCCCTAATGTTTGGTATAGCTGAATAACCCCCTCTGAGGACGTGATGCTAGTTTGGGCTAGGGTTAGCATTTTGAACCCCTAACCAAGCTATGAGCAATATAAACGCGCTTACAATCACATGAATATATAGCGCTGCTCGGTTTATGTCGGGATACAAACCCCAATACCACCCTGCGGATAGTATTGTATACATGAATTGGGGCATAGCTCCAATTAGAATCACTCGAAAAGGGTAGGTTTTTCCGAACGCAACGATTAATGCAATCCCGATAATGAATAACGGTGGAAACAATATCGTGATAAATTCGCCTATAATCGGATAGTTTGCCTCGTAGTAGGTATTGATACTGCGCGGTGATGGATTGGTTACAATATCGTGATAAAACCACAAGCAAATTAACACAACAAACCGTAATGCTTGCGCTGGTGTTACATTTAGCTTTGGCTTCACAGTGTTTATTCCTTTTGAATATCATCACTATCAGCAGGAACTAAAAATAACAACGTAGAATTACGCTCTATATGACGTAAGAATCTATGTCCCAAACCTTTTCCTTCTGCAGCTCCTTCAATAATTCCAGGAATATCTGCCATTACAAAAGACTTATGCCCTCTGTATTTTACCATCCCAAGATTGGGAACTAAAGTTGTAAAAGGATAATCAGCAATCTCAGGTTTTGCCGCAGATACCACCGACAAAAGAGTAGATTTTCCAGCATTAGGGAATCCAACTAATCCAACATCCGCCAATACTTTTAATTCAAGAATTTTCCACTCTTCTTTTCCAGGCTCTCCAGGTTGAGCGTATCTTGGCGCTTGATTCGTTGAAGATTTAAAATGATCATTCCCTCTTCCGCCTTTTCCGCCTTTGGTCAAAATAACCTCTTGACCATCTTCTGTTATCTCAAATAATACTTTTTCTGTTTCAGCATCTTTTACCAAAGTTCCTAACGGCACTTCCACTATTTTATCCTCTCCTTCAGAACCTGTCATGTGCTGACCTCTTCCAACATCTCCATGCCCTGCAATTACGTGTCGTTGAAACTTCAAATGTAACAATGTCCATAACTGACTACTTCCTCTTAAAATCACATGGCCACCTCGTCCGCCATCTCCTCCATCGGGACCACCTTTTGCCGTAATCTTATCTCTATAAAAATGTGCACTTCCTGCTCCTCCCTTTCCCGAACGGCAACAAATTTTTACGTAATCTATGAAGTTTGATTTTGACAAGGCTCTATTAGTTTTTACAAAACTAATAGAATTACGAGTTATTAATTACGAATTATGAATTATTTATGCCTTAATCAGAAGAGGCTTCTTTCCAATCTTTACGTTGAATTTTTTCCATGTACTTGAATATTGCAAGTTGGTGGTCATAAAATTTTTGCCAAATTTCTTTGTCTGAACTGTCATATTCATGGGACAACTGTCTTTTAAATTCAATTAAATGATTTTCACACATTTCAACTGTTAAGGGGTTGAATTTTGTTCTTTTGATTTCCAAAAAATCAAATTGAGCCTTAAAATCAAAAATAGATTCAGCATACCCGGAATAATCAATTGCCTCAAAGGATTTACTCATTTTAAATACATAAGAAGTATCATGAACCATACTATCCAGGGTGTTTTCGAAAGGATAATTAATTTTATAAATTCTTCTTCTTTGTTTCTTCATTTTTATGGTTTTATAAGTGAAAATAGTATCATTTGCTAAAAAAGCAGGAAGAACAGCTTTTCTTTCCGAATACAAATCCTCGTAAGATATATTGTAGTAAGTTCTATCTGGTCGTTTTGCTTTCGAAACATAATAAAACTCTCCATTTTCCTCAATCTCATAGTATTTATCAATCTCCAAAATCCTACTCCAAGTTGGATCCATATGGTGCCAAGAATCGTTGTATTTCACAATATTCCAAACATGATTAGGGTCACGAAATTTAAATGTAACGAACTTAATAACACCCATCAAAAACACCGTATGCTTCGTTTTTCCAAAAACCTCAAAACAAGGAATTTCACTTCGATCGCATAAATCTTTAAAAAGAGCAGCAAAATCTCGACAAACACCACTTCGAGAATAAGCAGTAAAATGAGGAGTATATCTTTTGGCTATTTTGTCTCTCATCCAAAATCTTTTCATATCATATTTATAATGGATTGCTATCAATCCATAAAACATAAATACACGTTCTTCATCCGTTTTTCCAAATTTGTGAATCTTAAGATGAACCGAATCTAAATTTTTAAGAACTGAACGAGGGATATTGGTTACTAAACTATCTAATTGCTTTGCCCGACTATCACTCATCTGACCAAAGGATAGTGAAGAGATAAAAAAAGTGAGTATTGTAATAAATTTAATCATTCAGTGGAATTACGAGTTTTCAATTATGAATTACGAATTTCTAACTGTCTTTTGAATACTTCCAATAATTCTAAGAATTTCCTCACAATCTTTTAATAATTCATTCTTTGTGGCCTCATTAATATAATCGGTATCAAATAAAAGGCGAATCCAGTATTTAGTTTCTCTTGCTTCTTTGTAATTTTATTTTTCACCTTTCGTAATTCATAATTGAAAATTCGTAATTTGAACCTTATAGAGGTGATACGGTTTAAGTCAAATGACCTGATTCGGAAGAGACAACACTTCCCCATTTAGGACAAGTATCGCATTTCTTCTTTTTCTTTGTAGTGCAGGCAGAAAGACCAATTAGTAGAAACACGAGAAGGGCTAATTTTATGAGTTGATTCTTTTTCATTTTTCGAAAGGTTAACTTATCAATATTTTGGTGGTTATAAGTTAACGTAAAAAACGCTCTTCTATTTCCACATAAAAGGTATTTTAGTAGCTTAAAGATAAGAGTTTTGAATTTATTTGAGCACATTGGGAGATTTGTTATCATGGTTGGGTTGGCTTTTAAGCGTCCTGAAAAATGGTCTGTGCTCAGAAAAAACTTCATTATTGAGATAAACACCATCGGAATTAGCTCTTTGAGTATTGTTGCGTTACTCTCTCTTTTTATGGGTGCGGTAATGGTTATACAAACTGCTGCCAATATCGATTCTATTCTTATTCCAGCTTACACAGTAGGTTTTGCCACACGTCAATCCATGATACTGGAATTTTCTTCTACAATGATTTGTTTGATTCTAGCGGGTAAAGTTGGGTCTAATATCGCTTCTGAAATTGGAACTATGCGACTCACTGAACAAATTGATGCGTTGGAGGTAATGGGAGTGAATTCTATTAATCATTTGGTGTTGCCAAAAATTCTTGCTTCTCTTTTCATATTTCCTTTTATTGTTTTAATAAGTATGGGATTAGGACTT
>CAKZMU010000105.1 GCA_937129145.1 uncultured Lacinutrix sp.
AATAATTTATCTGATGGATTATACCTATTAGTAATGAAAGATTTAAGCGGAAATATTTTAGAGAATAAGCGTATTCTTGTTAATAATTAATGTTATTGGGGTGATTATTTATAAAAAAACCTGAGCATAAACATGTTCGGGTTTTTTAATCTTTCTTCAAGAAATATTATACTTTTGAAGAACTAATTTTTACTATTAAGTACTATGTCCAGAATAATCAATATAATTTTAATCTTAACAGGAGGCATCATAGCAATGTATTCGCAAGCCGAAGAAAATCAAAACGTCTATATTTTAATAGGTGGTATTGTAATGCTAATGACTGGTTTGTACAGATTATCTCGTGGTATTTCTGGTAAGGATGCTGACGATAGTTTTATAAAAAACGAAAAAGAATAACATGTCATTAAAAGTAGGTGATTATGTTGATGTGTTAGACGAAGACTTGTCTGGTGAAGTGATTTTTGTTAAAAAGAATCTAGTCACAATCCAAACAGAGGATGATTTTGAGTTTGAATTTGAAACAACTCAGTTAGTGAAAGTCGAAAACCCTAAATTATTAAAATCTTCCGGGTTTAACGAAGATACGTTTGAGAAAATTCATTTAGACAAGAATCCAAAGAAAAAGAAATCGACTACTGTTAAACGTAAAGAAAGAACGCAACCTGCCCTAGAAATCGATTTGCATATTCACCAATTGGTCAAATCGTATAAAAGAATGACCAAACACGAGATTTTGACCTTGCAATTAGATACTGCAAAACGTCAATTAGAATTCGCCATGCGTAAACGCATACAAAAAATAGTATTTATTCATGGTGTTGGCGAAGGTGTGCTAAAGCTAGAATTAGAGTATTTGTTTAAACGTTACGATAATATAAAACACTACGATGCCAATTACCAAAAGTATGGTTTGGGTGCTACCGAGGTGTATATTTATCAGAATTATTGACTAATAATTATTTCATCTGTATAAATTCCAAAATCAATAACATCAATACTTAAAACCTGTAAATCGGCATTTAATATTTCAATAGCAACTGTAATAGTTCTAGAAAAACTATTGGTAATTAGGGTGTCTTGTGTGAAAGTATCAGCCACTGCGGCATCTAAATATCGCGCTATGCTGTTTACTGAGATATCATTTCTTGGGTTTGTGTCTAGATTTTCGTCTTCATAGCGCGTCATTACGCCATCATCATCATCGTCAATGTCTAGATAATCTGGTATAGTGTCACCATCTGTATCTTGTGCATCGTCAATATTACCATCGTTATTCACATCTGGTTTTTCATCTATAGTCAATACGTTATCGTTGTCATCATCTTGGTCTAAATAATCTGGAATACCGTCGCTATCAGTATCTTGTGCATCCGAAAAATCGCCATCGTTATTTGGGTCTGGATTTTCATCTTCGGTTGGGACACCATCATTATCGTCATCTACAAATGTGGATGTAAATTTAGCCTCAGCGCCAGATGTTGCTGGGTAATCCTTAATAATACTCACAGAAGAGCCTGGGATTTCTTGACAAATCAACTCGTTTTCTGGGTTAGCATCATACGTTCTGTAATTAAACTTTTTGGTGCTGCCATTTATGGTTATTGTTTTTTCTTCACCATTAGTTGTAGGATTAAAAATTGTTCCTGCTTCACTCACAGGAAATAACAAGGTTAAAGACTCATAAGGGTCATCCTTAATAGTGTATAAAACATAATTTGTGCTATTCTCATCACCACACAATGTTAGGGTTTTGTCAAATTCTAGGTCAACAGTAATAATATCCCCATCATCGCAAGATGAGATTAAAAAACTTAGAGCTAATAAAATAAAAAACGATTTGCGCATTGTAATGGGTTTAAAGACAAAAATAAGCGAATTGTATTTTAAAACGAATCATAACGAAAATAATTTTACTTAATGTACTTTTGTTGTTCAAAAGAAACAAACATGAAGCAAGTATATTTTGATAATGCTGCCACAACCCAAATTCGTGATGAGGTAATTGATGCAATAACCACATCTTTAAAAAATAATTACGGAAATGCTTCATCTACACATAGTTTTGGTCGTTCATCTAAATCTTTAATTGAAAATATTAGAAAAGAGATAGCATCGTACTTTAATGTATCTGCTGGTGAAATTGTGTTTACATCTGGTGGTACGGAAGCCGATAATTTAGTGCTTAGAAGTGCTGTAAGGGATTTGGATGTTACGGAAATTATTACATCAAGAATTGAGCATCATGCTATTTTACATACCATTGATGAACTTATAAAAGAATATGGTATTACTGTTATGTATGTTGATTTAGATACAAATGGAATGATAGATTATAATCATCTAGAATCCTTATTACAATCTAATAATAAACAGTTGGTGACCTTAATGCATATAAACAATGAAATTGGGAATAAACTCGATATATCTCATGTGGCAAATTTGTGTAAGTCCAATTCAGCGTTATTTCATAGTGATATGGTTCAATCTGTTGGGCATTACACATTAGATTTACAGGATATTCCCATTGATTTTTTAGCAGCAAGTTCACACAAGTTCCATGGTCCAAAAGGTGTAGGTTTTTGCTTTGTTAGAAAAGGCTCAGGTTTAAAACCGTTGATTTTTGGAGGCGAGCAGGAGCGAGGGTTTCGAGCTGGTACCGAAAGTGTACACAATATTGTTGGTCTTGGTGAATCATTAAAACTAGCATATGCTAATCTTGAAGAAGAAAGCGCTTATGTAAAAGACTTAAAAACGTATTTTATTTCTAAAGTTTCAAAAGAGTTACCAGATGTGGCATTTAACGGTTGCTCTGGCGATATGGAAAACAGCACATACACTTTGGTTAATATGTGCTTACCCGTATCAGAAGAGAAATCGGCAATGCTCTTGTTTCAATTAGATTTAAAAGGTATTGCTTGCTCTAAGGGAAGTGCTTGCCAAAGTGGTGCGTCTGAAAGTTCACATGTACTTTCAGAAATTCTTAGCCCTGAAGAGTTGAAAAAACCATCCGTTCGTTTTTCTTTCAGTATTTATAATACTAAAGAGGAAATAGATTATTTAATCGACGTATTGAAAGAATTGCTTTCAAGTTAACATTGCTTTAATTATCATTTTTATAACCTTTAGGGCGTTTAGACCTTATTGGTGCTGCTGGTTCTGGCTTTAATTTAAACTCATTATTTTTTAATTGCTTCATAGCTTCTTCAACGGCACGTTCTAGTTGTGGGTCTCTTCCTTGAACGACTAGTTTTGGATGTTGGATAACTTCAATATCTGGAGCAATTCCTTCGCCTTCAACTGCCCAATTGCCATCAACATCATAAAAACCACCACGAGGTGCAACCATGCTTCCACCATCAATAAAAGGAGGTGTGTCCCAAGTTCCAACTAATCCTCCCCAAGTTCTTGTGCCTACCAGCGTTCCTAATTTTGCTTCTTTAAACATATACGGTAACAAGTCGCCTCCAGAACCAGCGCGTTCATTTATAATCATCACTTTTGGTCCCCAAATTCCAGCCATAGGAGTGGTCCATGGTCTGTTACTTTCTGTTTTACTATTAAAGTAACCAAATAGTTTACGATTCATAATGTCTATCATATAATCGGCAGCCGAACCACCACCATTGTTGCGTTCGTCAATAATTGCGCCTTTTTTATCCTGTTGTGAAAAGTAATACCTATTAAACGAAGTAAAGCCGCCATTACTAGTATTTGGCACATAGACATAGGCTAATTTTCCGTTGGAGAGCTCGTCAACTTTACGTCTATTACCTTCAACCCAATCCAAATGGCGTAAGTTACGTTCACTACGCACAGGTTTAATTAAAATGGTTTGTGCACCGCTCATCGTTGGTTTGCTATTGATGGTGATATTAATTTCACGACCAGCAGTTTGCTCTAGTAATTGGTACGGATTTGTTTTAGTAGTTAACGGTTGTCCATTAATAGCTAATATATAATCACCTTTGTTAATATTGGTACCTGGTTGTGCTAATGGTGCTTCAGTTCCTGGATTCCAACGTTCGCCATTATATATTTTTGTAATTTGATAGTATCCATTAGCTGCTTTTAAATCGGCACCTAATAAACCAACTGGGACAAAATCAACATCAGGCATATCGCCTCCACGCACGTACGAATGACCAATGGCTACTTCGCCACTCATAATATCTACAACATAGTTTAAATCGGTTCTATGGCGTACATGGTTTATCCAAGGTGAATACCAAGCATACACATCGTCCCAAGGTGCGCCATGAACATTATCGACATATAAAAAATCGCGCATAAAACGCCAACCTTCTTTAAAAATTTGGTGGTATTCTTCTTTTGGGTTCACCTTTATTTTTAGATTGGTATTGAGTTTTCCTTTGTCAAAATTGGCTTTTCCTTTGGTTTGAACTATGGTCCATTGTCCTCTTTTATTAATCAATGCTGAGTTTCTGTCTTCAGAAATAACTATTTGTGAAACGCCATTTGCAAAATCGCTTGCTTTATCCTTTTTGGTATCATAATCATGGATTTTCACACCATTTGCTCCATCAATAGCTTCGGAAACAAACAGATGTCCTGTTGGAGCTTTACTTAAACCTACATAGTTTCCACTTGAAAGGCTAAGAGCAACGGCTCTATCAAATAAGCCATTTGTATCAATGCTAACTGTAATACCTGATGCTTTATCCTCTTTTTTATCTTTAGCTTCTTTCTTTTCTAAAACCTCTTCATCTGTTTTAATATGATTAGGAGCCTTATCGTTTGCGTTTAAAACAACAGCGTATAAGTTACGTGTTGTTTGTGGGTCGTAAGAACTCATATCTAGCCAACCTGTGGCTAATCCGTAATTTGTGCTGGCTAAGGTGTATAAGTATTTTCCTGAAGCATCCCAAACGGGGCTTATGGCATCTGCAATGGGGTCTGTAATTGCTACAATTTTTTTTGTATCAACATTGTAGGCGTAAATAGATTTAAAGCTACTGTTATTTTGTTTAGCGTAAGCAATCCACTTACTATCTGGAGACCATACAGGATTCATTGAGCGATTTGGATGCGCATAACCTTCCGTGTCTGCTTTAATGGCTTTTTTAGAATCTAAATCTATAACCCAAATATTGAAATCGGTGTCTGTATATGCCAAATATTTTCCATCTGGAGACCAATCTGGCATGAAGTAAAAAGTATTATTAGGCAATTTTATATAATTTTGATTTTGCCCATCTTGGTCTGCAATAACCAATTGATATTCTCCACTTTTATCTGAAAACCAAGTGATTTTATCTCCTTTAGGTGACCAAATTGGTGCTCTATCAGCAATTCCGGACGAGTTGGTTAGGTTTCTCCAGGTACCATTTTCTTTTGGAACTGTAAAAATATCACCACGATGCTCAAAAATGGCGCGTTTTCCGTTAGGTGAAATATTTGGGTTTGACAATTGTCTGCCAGTTACATTTTCCCAGCGAGTACGCGAGAAGTTTAAATCGGCTTTCACTTCAATGTTTAGCGTTTTTATTGTTCCGTTTGAAGGGTTGAGCGTATGTAATAAACCACCTTGTTCATACACAATCATATCGTCACTAGCATCTAAACTCTTGGTGTCAAACTTTTTATGAAAGGTGAGTTGTTTTTCAGCTTTAGTTTTAGGATTGAATGACCATATATTGCTCGTATAATCACGTTCCGAAATATAATAAACAATACCATTTAACCACACAGGATGGAGGTGACGTTCCCTATCGGGTTGAGGAGTTGTTATGAGTTCTTTAGTTTTTAAATCGACAACCCAAATTGGCATTGCTTGTCCACCACGATAGTTTCGCCATTCTTCATCCCAACCAGTAATAGGTGTATAAGCCACATGTTTTCCATCGGAAGACATTTCGCCATAAGCTGCACGAGGAATATCCAAAGCTATTGGCAATTCGCCGTTTGTTGAAACAGTAAAAAACTTACTAGTTTGAGTGGGTCTGCCTTCTCGATTGGAACGAAACAAAACATCACCGTTTGGTGTCCAACCTTGCACAAAATCTCCAGCAGAATGATACGTAAGACGTTTTGGTTCGCCACCGCTACTAGGAATTACAAACACGTCGCTATTACCATCGTATTGAGCGGTAAAAGCTATCCATTTGCCATCATTTGAGAAATGCGGATTCGATTCGTAGCCATCATCACTTGTTAATCTAATAGCTATGCCACCATTTATTGAGGCTTTCCAGAGGTCGTTTGCATAGACAAAGACGACATCATTTTCATGAATTGTAGGTTGACGTAATAATTTGGTTTGTGCTGAAGCCATAATGGAAAACACTCCCAAAAAAGCAAGGATAAATCGTTTCATATCGTGGTTGGTTATTTAACAGAAGTTAATTTGAACCTAAAGATACAAAAATGTTGAAAGTAAATATGCAGTAATTTTTAGGGTAGAGTAGTAAGTGGAATATAGGGTATAGCTGTAAAGACTTATCTAGTCGTTTTAATATGGTTTATCTCAAACCCAAAAAACAATATTTTATGAAAGGTTGGGAGTTGTGCACCAGTTGAAGTGGTTGTCCAATCACTCCATGAGGCTTCAAGACCATCCATGGGTAAAATATCTGTCCACATTTTAAATTTTGTAGGTTTTCCAGTAGCATCCAAAAACCATAAATAAGAATCTCCTGGTGTAGTGCCACCTTGTGTGTAGGTAACTAACAAAACATCTTTTCCATCTCTTTTTACGAGACTGCGTTTTACACCATCATCATAGACTTTATATGGTGCTGCAATCCAAAAGGAGTCGTTATTAAAGTAATTTAAGGCTGTTTCTACTAATTGGTCTTTCTGTTCGCCAATAATATTAAAACTGTGTACTGAAGCTTTACTACGCTCAGGATAATTTAAGTGTAAATCTACCTTGTATTCTTTCCAACGGACTGTGCATAAATTGTTGGCCTTATCCCATTCGTAACGACGTTTGTTTTGGTAAGTCCACTCTATATAATCTGTTTTTTGGTAGGCTTCATAATCCAAAACATCTAACATCTTATCGGCTAAGGCATCTGCAGCTTTACCTTCAATGCCAACAGGCACATCTTCGCTGTACTTAAAATAAATGTAACCCATAAAAAGTAAGGTTGGTAAGGTGAAGAACACTACCAAGCCAGCAATAATTTTTAGGATCTTTTTTAACTTCATTTATATAATGTTTCTTATAGCTTCTTTGTGACTTAAAGGCTTTAAATTGGTTGAATTTACAAAATTTAATACGGATTGAGGGTCTGTTTTTCCATATTCCCTAAGTGCCCAACCAATAGCTTTTTGTATAAAAAATTCGTTAGATTCCTTATGTGCCATACATTGTTTAAACAATAATTCTTCATTGGTATTGTGCTTATAACCCAACTGAAAAATAATAGTACTCCTATTTAGCCACATATTATCTACGTTTGAAAACTTAGTTATGGTTTTTTCGATCATATTTGGATACATAGTCAAATAATTGCCTAAAATCCATTTTGCAATAAAATCGACCGTATCCCACCATGAATTTTCAGTAATTAATTGTTCAATTAAAATAATATCGCTTTCAATATATTTTTTTCTGAGATATTTATCAAAAATCTCATTGGATGTTAAGTGAAATTCTCTCTGTGGCAGTTTATATAATTGAAAAGCGAGCTCACGAACCTCTGTAGTAACCTCTTCTTTGTTGTTTTCTATGGCTTGTTTTAACAAAGCTCTACGTTCTTTGGTTTTAATACCAAAATACACGAATTTACCTCTTACATAATCGTGCATGTACGAGGCTTTTTTAGTGTTGGCATTTTCAGTAAATAACGTTGTAAGTTCGTCTATAAACATAGTACTTATAATGTTTTTTGAGCAGATAAATACTCTAATTTTTCTTTGGAAAAAGCAATTAGTTCTTCAAAAAAGGAGGTAAATTCCACTTCAAATTCTTTGTAAAACTCTTCAAGCTCATTCACAGCCAAATTCATTTGCGACCTGTTGTGTGTTCTTCGGTTCATACCCTCTAAAACCTTAGCGATACCTTCTACTGAAGCATAACTCAACAACCAATTATTAGTAATCATGTAAGGCATCATTTTTTGAATACGTGATGGCAAAATATCAAAATGTGCTTCTAACGAATCATAAAAATGGTCGACATATTTGTCTAACGGAACATCACAATAGTTATCCCAATTTTTGGCTAAAAAGTGGTCGTAGAGAATATCTACAATTACACCAGAATAATGGCTATATTTTTTATGCAATCGTTTGGTGCTTTTTCGTACTGTTGGATGTGCATCGGTATAGGTGTCAATTTCTCTATGGAGTAAAATACCAATTCGTAGTTCTCTGTCGTATTTCCGATAATCTTTTGCTTTTATACCATCAGCCATAAAATTGCCAATGGTTACCAAATCGCTGTCGCCAGAAAGATAAATATGTGCTAAAAAATTCATTGGTCGAATTTACAAATTCGTAACGAAGAATACGGTTTTGAAATATTATATTTGTTCAAAATATAAAAGATATATGACACTTATAAAATCTATTTCAGGAATTCGTGGCACTATTGGAGGATATGTAGGCGAAAATTTAACACCTATTGATGCGGTTAAATTTGCTTCGGCTTACGGTATGTGGATTAAGCAACAACGCAATAAAGACGACTACAGAGTGGTGGTTGGTCGTGATGCAAGAATTTCTGGCGAAATGATTCAAAGTCTAGTCATGAACACTTTGGTTGGCTTAGGAATTCACGTGATAGATTTAGGCTTATCCACCACACCAACCGTTGAGGTAGCTGTACCTATGGAACATGCCGATGGAGGTATTATTTTAACCGCAAGTCATAATCCAAAACAATGGAATGCACTTAAACTATTGAACCATAAAGGCGAATTTTTAAATGGAGCCGATGGGGAAGAGATTTTAAGATTAGCAGAATCTGATAATATCGAATTTAGTGATGTGGATAGTTTAGGGAAAATCACCATTAACGAAGCCTATATCGATATGCATATTGATGAAGTATTAAACCTGCCTTTAGTCAATAAAAAAGCGATTGAAAAAGCGAAGTTTAAAGTGGTGGTAGATGGTGTGAATTCAACAGGTGGGATTGCTATTCCCTTACTTTTGGAACGCTTAGGTGTACATCCTGTAAAATTGTATTGTGACCCAACTGGACATTTTCCACATAACCCTGAACCTTTAAAAGAACACTTAACAGATTTATCGGAAAAAGTGGTAAAAGAGCATGCCGATTTTGGTATCGTCGTTGACCCAGATGTAGATAGACTAGCTTTTGTAAGTGAAGATGGCGAGATGTTTGGGGAAGAATACACCTTGGTTGCTTGTACCGATTATGTGCTGAGCAATACACCTGGAAACACGGTGAGTAATATGAGTTCTACACGAGCCCTTCGTGATGTGACCGAAAAACATGGAGGCACTTATGAAGCGAGTGCTGTAGGTGAGGTAAATGTGGTGGAGTTAATGAAAAAAAACAATGCTATTATTGGTGGCGAAGGTAATGGAGGCATTATTTACCCAGAATTGCATTATGGTAGAGACGCCTTAGTTGGCGTAGCTTTGTTTTTAAGTTTGTTGGCTGAAAAGAAAATGAAAGTAAGTGAATTGCGAAACACTTATCCATCGTATTTTATGAGTAAGAATAAAATACAGCTAACTCCAGAATTGGATGTTGATGCTATTTTGAAAGAAATGGAGCAACGCTACGCCAATGAAAAACTTACCACTATTGATGGTGTAAAAATTGACTTTCCAAACAATTGGGTGCATTTGCGTAAAAGTAATACCGAACCAATTATTAGAATTTATACCGAAGCACAGTCGCAACGAGAAGCAGATGATTTGGCTTCTAGGATTATGAGCGAGATAAAAGCGATTGCTGGTATAGAACAGTTTTCTTAACTTTTTAACCTATAACTCGTGAAAAAAATATTCATATTGATTTTACTTTCAATTTTTAGTTGTAAAAATGAACCAATTTGCTCTGTAAATCAAAATAATGCTGGTAATAAAAAATATGATTTAGATGAGGCAACTTGTTTTGTAGCACTAAAATTGAAAAAGAAAAAGAATGACTTAAATTTGATTCGTGATGCTTTGATTGCAGAAGAAAACTATATGAACAAACTTGGGCTAATTTCCAAGAATTCAAATTTGGAAAACAAAACTGAAGCAAATCTCGAATTGGATATAAGAAAACTTGTAGAATATGCTTTGAATGAAGAAAATGTTGGCTTGATAAAAGAAGATTTACTCGAAATTTATGATGCTGAGATTGAGTATTTAAAATTTATTGGAGTTGTTGATGAATAAAGGACTATATACAATAAATGGCAGAGTTTAAAAATAGTTTAAATTTAAACTATTGACTATTGAAACTCCTTAGGCACATTATCCTTATGCTTCCACCGTTTATGTGTCCATAAATAGTATTCAGGAGCAGCCTTAATTTGTTCTTCTACTAATTTGTGGAATATATCAGTTATTTCGTAGTCTTTATACTCTTTAGGTGTTTTAGTGATTGTACTAATGTTCGCCTCATAAAACCCTCGTTTTACTTTTTTAATAGCCATAAATGCAATTGGTAAATCCAAACGTTTAGCAATCATCTCAGAGCCTGTATAACAAGGTGCTTTTACACCCATGAATTCTGTCCAATGGTAGGCTTTTTTTAGTTTGGGTGATTGGTCGGCAGCCATACCACATAAAAAAAGTTTGTTATTTTCCTTAGACTCAATAAGCGTGGGTATAATATCTTTAGTTGAGACTAAATAACTGTTATATTTTCCTCTTACACGTTTAACCAATCGGTCAAAATATGGGTTCCGTAATCGTTTATAGACACCATAACCTATAAAGTTAATGTGCTTTTGTATGCTTATGGACCATTCCCAACTAGCATAATGACCGCACATTAAAATTACACTTTGCTTAGAAGTTTCATATTGTTTAAGCTCTTCCAGATTGGTAAATTTAAAGCGTTTTAAAATCTCTTTTTCCGAAATGGTTAACGACTTAATGGATTCAAATATCATATCGCAAAAATGACGATAAAACTTTTTCGAGATTTGTTTTATATCCTGCTCGCTTTTTTCTGGAAACACCAATTTAAGGTTATCTTTCACTACTTTTTTTCTGTAACCAATAATATAGTATAAGATAACGTAAACACCATCAGACAGCGCATATAAAAGTCTAAAAGGGAGTATGGAAATAATCCATAAAATTGGATATACAATTATGTAAGCAAGTAGTTGCAAAAGCTGAAATGTTTTGGCAAATATATGCTATATTTGGCTTTTTACGTTTACACAGTATGGGCAAAATAGATTTAATTACAATAATTATTATTGGGGCGAATGTTTTGGTATCGTTAAAAGGCTTTAATGATTTTTCGTTTTTCGAAAAATACAAATTCAATATTGGAGGCATTAGACGTGGCGAACAAGTGAGAATGTTTAGTTCTGGATTTCTGCATGTAGACCAGATGCACCTATTTTTTAATATGTTTACCTTGTATTTTTTTGCAAACCCTGTAATTAGTCACTTAGGAACTTTCAATTTTGTACTGGTGTATTTTGGGAGCTTAATTTTTGGAAATTTACTATCGTTTTACTTTCATAAAGACGAATATCATTATAGTGCAGTAGGTGCTAGTGGTGCGGTTACAGGAATATTATATGCTGCCATTTTACTAAATCCTAGTATGAAACTTTACATGTTTTTTATTCCCATTGCAATTCCAGCGTATTTGTTCGGAATAGGTTACTTACTTTACTCAATTTACGGAATGAAACGTCGTGTTGGTAACATTGGTCACGATGCGCATTTTGGTGGTGCCATAGGTGGTTACGTAATCACATTGATATTGGCTCCTTGGTTATTTACCGAACATCTTTTAATGGTGGTCTTATTAGCCATACCAATTGTGTTACTTTATGTGATGCGAAAAACTGGGAGGATATAAAAAATAAAATACTCTAGGAAAAATTTAAAGATTATGTCATTGTGAAGTTTTTAGACTGAAGCAATCTGTTAGTTGGTTATTGTTGAATTTCATGAGATTACTTCGTCGTTCCTCCTCGTAATGACGTCTAGTTAATTATTTTGATACCTTGAGTATTTATTTTAGAGATATGAATATCGAAATTTATATCTGTTTTTGAATAAATTGAATTTATTGCTTCCTTAACATTTTTAGCTACTTCAAGACCTTTATTTAAAGTGAAAATGGAAGGTCCAGAACCAGAAATAGCACAACCCAAAGCACCAGCTTCCATGGCGGCAAATTTTACGTCATCAAAATGGGGAATGAGTTGTTTTCTATATGGTTCTACAATAATATCCTGTAATGACCTATGGATTAATTTATAGTCATTTGTATGCAAAGCATGTACTAAACTGCCAACGTTGGCCCATTGCGAAATAGCATCTTTAAGAGGTACGTTTTCTGGTAATATGTCACGAGCGTCAGATGTTTTTATTTCTATTTGCGGATGTATAATTGTGGCATATAATTCCGAAGGTGTTGGAATTTGCAAAATGTCAAGAGGCAAGGTGCTTTTTACCAATGTAAAACCACCAAAAATGGCAGGCGCCAAATTATCGGCATGCTCACTTTTGCTTGCTAAAGCTTCACCTTTCATGGCAAAGTAGGTGAGTTGGGTTTTGTTATAAGGTCTTCCCAATAATTCATTCATACCAAAAACGCTCCCAACCGCACTAGCTGCACTACTACCAATACCACTTCCTGGTTTAATCTTTTTATATATTTCTATTTCAAATCCGCAGTCTGGTTTTGCATTTTCATACATGGCGAGAGCAGATACACCAGCGACATTCTTATCAGTTTCATAAGGTAAATCATAGCCTTCAATATATGTGATTTTAATACCTTTTTCTTTAGTTTTTCTAATAACCATGTCGTCACCTTGACTATCTAAGCAAAATCCAAGAACGTCAAAACCACAGGCGACATTGGCAACGGTTGCTGGAGAGAATATTTTAATTTCGTTGTTCATAATTTAGCTATTAGCAATTCTAATAATATCTGCAAACAAACCTGATGCGGTCACTTCGGCTCCTGCGCCAGCGCCTTTAACTATCAACGGTTGCTCAGGATAACGTTTGGTGTAAAACATGACGATATTATCTTTTCCTTCTAAGTTATAGAAGGGGTGACCTTCAGGGATTTCTTTTAATCCTACTTTGGCTTTGCCATCATTAAATTCGGCAACATACTTTAATTGGCAATTATTTTCTGCTGCTGAACTGTAGAGGTTTTGATAGTGTGCTTCATCGTTCAACAACGTTTTGTAAAAATCATCAACCGAATTGGAAGCTAATCCCGAAGGCGATAAAAAAGGTTCGTTTTCAATGTTTTCTAAATTCATTTCTGCCCCACTTTCACGAGCAAGAATAAGAATTTTTCTAGCCACATCCACACCGCTTAAATCAATTCTTGGGTCAGGTTCGGTATAGCCTTCTTTTTGTGCTAGTTTTACCACATCGTGAAACTTTTCAGTGGCATCAAAATTATTAAAAACAAAATTTAAACTTCCAGATAAAACCGCTTGAATCGAGTGAACTTCATCACCAGAAGTAATTAAATGATTAAGGGTGTCAATAACAGGTAAACCTGCGCCAACATTGGTTTCAAACAAAAATGGCGCATTGTATTTTATTGACAAGCGCTTTAAAAGGTTATAGTTATCAAAGTCACTAGAACAAGCAATTTTGTTGCAAGCGACAACACCAATACTTTCACGTAAATAATTAGCATAACTGTTAGCGACATCATGGTTTGCTGTGACATCAACGAATACACTATTTCGCAAATTCATAGTTTTTGCAGCTTCAAAAAAACCATCGATTGAAGCTTTTTCTCCATGATCTAAAAGTGATTTCCATTGTTTTAAATCAATGCTGTCAGCATCAAAAACCATTTTTCTTGAATTGGAAAGTCCAACAACCCTTAAGTTGAGATTTAAGTGTTCCTTAATATATTTTTTTTGCTGCTTAATTTGTTCAACTAAACGTTCACCAACATTTCCAACACCAGTAATAAAAAGATTGAGTTGTTTAGTTTTAGCTTCAAAAAAGCGTTCATGTAATGTGTTGAGTGCCTTTTTCACATCTTTTTTAGAAATGACTGCCGAAATGTTTCTCTCAGACGCACCTTGCGCTATGGCTCTAATGTTTACATTGTTTTTCCCAAGTGTACTAAACATGCGTCCGCTAATACCTTGATGATTTTTCATGCTATCTCCAACCACTGCAACGATGGCCAATTCTTTTTCAACTTGAATTGGGTCAATTTTATGCAACGAAATTTCATTTTCAAATGTTTTATCAACAGCGAGTCTTGCAGCTTCAGCATCTTGTTCTTGAATACCTATGCAAATGGAATGTTCACTAGAGGCTTGGGTAATTAATATCACGTTGATTTTTTCTTGCGATAAGGTTTCAAACAGTCGTTTTGAAAACCCAGGAATACCAACCATTCCGTTACCTTGAAGCGTCAATAGCGCAATGTCATTTATATTGCTTATACCTTTTACGGCATTGGTACTTCCGTTGGAATAGGAATCGGTTATATACGTGCCAGAATCTTCAGGTTTTAATGTGTTTTTAATCACAATAGGAATCTTCTTATCCAACACAGGTTGCACAGTTGGTGGATACAAGACTTTTGCTCCAAAGTGAGAAAGCTCAATCGCTTCCTGATACGAAATATGACTAATGGGTTTTGCTTGTTTTACCAGTTTTGGATTGGTAGTGAACATACCGCTTACATCTGTCCAGATTTGTAATTCTTCTACGTCTAGAGCTGAAGCGATAATAGCTGCTGTATAATCTGAGCCACCTCTTCCAAGGGTTGTGATAGCGCCGTTTTTAGACTTTGAAATAAACCCAGGCAATAGTGTGACTGATGTACTGTTTTTTTCAAAATACTGTTTGATATTCTTGTTTGTAGTACTAAAATTTATCGAAGCATTTGTATGGTTGGTGTCTGTGATTATAAGGTCTTGCGAGTTTTTTAATTCCACATCAATACCTTCTTGGTTCATCGTTTCAGAAATAATAAACGACGACATTTGTTCGCCGTTGCTCAAGAGTTTATCGGTTGTTTTTGGCGACAATTCATTAATTAAATAAATGCCTTCTAGCAGTTTTTCAAGCGTGTTTAACCTATCGTTAATGACATCTTTTACCTTAGTGTTAGATTCAGAATCTATCAATTCATCAATAACATTGAGATGAATCAGTTTTATGTTATTAAATTCTTCTTTATAAGTATTATTTTTTGCAACTGCTTTGTTCGCAGCATTTAGTAGTTTGTCGGTAATTCCGCCAACGGCAGAAACCACAACAGCGACATCAGAATCCTGAGAACTATTTTTTACAATTTCTATAACTTTTTGTATGTTTTTGGCTGACCCTACAGAGGTACCACCAAACTTTAAAACTTTCATTTTGGGCTTTTTTATTGAGACATTAAATTTCGTGATAAAAAATCACATAAGTACGAGCGGAAAGATATTATTTACAACCCCAAAGGGTCGTAATAAACGTAGTAATTGCACCAAACGACGTAGTGCTTCTGTTTGTAGAAGCTAAAAGCGTTGTATTTTGGTTTAAGTTGTTCATTTGTTATATGATAGATTTCAAATGTATTACTTTTATAGTTATAAAAAAACTAAAGTATAATTTTTACAGAATTGCGAATTAGACGTAATTTTATCTATCTAAAATGCAATTTTATTAGCAAACATAATTAAGCAAATGAAAATATTCGCTAAAGAACAAATATACCATGGCGATACGTTAACCACGCAACGACAAAGTATTTCTTCAACCGATTTAATGGAACGTGCAGGCACACAAATATTTAATTGGTTGCATACGCGCATGCAAGGTGCACAAGTGCCAATTCATGTGTTTTGTGGTATTGGAAACAATGGAGGAGATGGCTTGGTCATTGCGAGACACCTTATTACACATGGTTATAATGTCAACACTTATGTAGTTAATTGTAGTGATAAACGTTCTAAGGATTTTTTAAAAAACTACGATAGAATTAAAAACGTCACCAAAGATTGGCCAACATTATTGAGTTGTAAGGAAGAGTTTCCACAAATACATCATGATGACATTATTATTGATGCTGTTTTTGGTATTGGATTAAATAGAGCTGCCGATGATTGGGTAAAAGCCTTGTTTCAACATTTTAGAAATTCCAATGCATTCACATTGTCGGTTGATATGCCTTCAGGTTTGTATGCCGATAAAGTACCTGAAGGCGACAACGGTGTCGTTTGGGCAAATCATACCATAAGTTTTGCATCACCAAAATTGGTGTTCTTTTTACCAGATACAGCAAAATTTACGCAGCAATGGGAAGTGATAGATATAGGTCTCGACCCTGAATTTTTAATGACCACAGAAACCGAAGCAGAACTTATAAGTAAGCACGAAGTGTTGCCAATGTATCTACCACGTGAAAAATTTGCTCATAAAGGCACTTATGGACACAGTTTAATAATAGGAGGGAGTTATGGTAAAATAGGCTCGGTAGTGTTGTCAAGTCGTGCAGCTTTGGCATCAGGTGCGGGATTGGTAACGAGTTACATTCCAAAATGTGGTTATAATGTATTGCAAACAGCATTACCTGAAGCTATGGTGATTACTGATGAAGACGAACAACTTATCTCAAATATCAATTTTGATTTTGAGCCAACTGTTATAGGATTCGGAATAGGAATTGGAACAGATAAAAAAACCGCAACTGCTTTTGAGGCATTTTTAAAAGAGAATAAAACACCTTTAGTTATTGATGCGGATGGTATTAATTTGTTGGCATCAAAAAAGGCATTATTAAAACTACTACCTGAAAATACCATACTAACACCACATCCAAAAGAGTTGGAGCGACTTATTGGTGCTTGGAAAGATGATTTTGACAAACTTAAAAAAGCAAAAGCTTTTATAAAAAAATACAAAGTAGTCTTAGTGGTTAAAGGTGCCAATACCATAGCTATGTATCAAGACAAACTGTTTGTTAACACAACTGGAAACCCAGGATTGGCAACCGCAGGTAGCGGTGATGTACTTACAGGTATAATTACTGGATTGGTATCGCAAGGTTATGAGCCGATAGTTGCTGCTATTTTTGGTGTGTATTTACATGGTCGTTCGGCAGATATAGCGTTGGAGGATTTTGGTTATCAAAGTTTAATGGCAAGTCATGTGATAGATTATTTAGGAGAAGCTTATATTGATTTGTTCAAGCAGCCAGAACAACCACCACAAGAACAAACAAATAACAACGAACAAAAAGATTCTAAAAAATAGATTGTTTGTATTGTCAACACAAACAATCTATTCATAATAATATATAGTATTTACTTGCATATATTTTTTTGAATGCTGAATTTTGGAATTGAATAAAAGCACATGAACAACATACATTATATTACACGTGATAGATTAGATCTTAATATTATTAATGATATTCTATTACAAGAGAAAAAACTGCAACTTTCAACTGAAGCTCAAGAAAGCATCGTTAAGTGCCGCACGTATTTAGATAATAAAATGGCATCTCATAAAGAACCTATATATGGTATAAATACTGGTTTTGGCTCCTTATATAATGTAAAGATAAATTCCAAGAACCTAACTAAGCTACAAGAAAACTTAATGAAGTCCCACGCATGTGGTACAGGAGACAAAGTCCCTAAGGAGGTTGTAAAGCTTATGTTGTTACTTAAAATACAGTCATTAAGTTATGGGCATAGTGGGAGCCAACTAGAAACAGTAAACCGCTTAGTCGATTTTTATAATAATGATATTCTCCCAGTGGTTTATACACAAGGATCTTTAGGAGCATCTGGCGATTTGGCACCTTTGGCACATTTGTCTTTACCTTTAATTGGTGATGGTGAAGTATGGTATAAAGATGAGCTTAGAAAATCGAAAGACATTCTTATTAAATACAACTGGAAACCTATTGAGTTAAAATCTAAAGAAGGACTTGCTTTATTAAACGGTACGCAGTTTATGAGTGCCTACGGAATACATTTATTATTAAAATCTTATAAGCTAGCATACTTAGCAGATGTTATTGGAGCATTGTCACTTGATGCTTATGATGGGCGAATAGAACCATTTAATGAATTAGTACATTTAGTTCGTCCGCATAACGGACAATTAAAAGTGGCAGAACGCATAAGAGAGTTTCTTGAAGGAAGCGAATTAATAGCGCAAAAAAAGAAGCACGTACAAGACCCTTATTCATTTAGGTGTATTCCACAAGTACATGGCGCCACAAATGATACCTTGGCGTTTGTTAAAAAAACATTTGTAACCGAGATTAATTCGGTAACAGATAATCCTAATATATTTATTGAAGAAGACAGAATTATTTCTGGAGGTAATTTTCATGGGCAACCTTTAGCATTAGCATTAGATTATTTAAAGATAGCTATGGCAGAAATTGCAAACATTTCTGAGCGTCGCACCTTTCAATTGGTTTCTGGTAAAAGAGGATTGCCACCTTTTTTAGTGGATAATCCAGGATTGAACTCTGGGTTTATGATTCCGCAATACACAGCAGCAAGCATCGTAAGTGCCAATAAACAATTGGCGACACCTGCGAGTGTTGATTCTATTGTATCCTCTAATGGACAAGAGGACCATGTAAGCATGGGAGCCAATGCTGCAACACAAGCTTTTCAGTTGGTATATAATGTAGAGCGAGTTTTGGCGATTGAATTATTAAACGCTTCTCAAGCCTTGCATTTTAGACTGCCTTTAAAGACATCATCATTTCTTGAAATGCTTCTAAGTACTTATAGAAAAGATGTTCCTTTTATTAAAGAAGACGAATTTTTGCATGACGATATTCAAGCCTCAATATCCTTCCTAAGCACCGTAGCTATTGATACTGAGGAGCTTCTGAAGTAGAAATATCTCTTATTTTTCGTTTAAATACCGATATATTAGTTGAACTCATTTGGAATAATGTAGAAGATGCTCTAATTTTGATTTTGATAAGTATCTCGTATATTTATTAAAAAGTTATAGCAATTTTATGTGAAAACCTACACCACAAAAAGTTGTTTTACTACCCAAAAAATAATTGTTTAATAGCACAACAATTTATTGATTATTAGCACATTTTATTATTAGTGTCAAACTTTTGTTTGATGTTGATTTACAGCAATTTACGTATTTGTATTTATACAATTACCGTTATTTTGTTTAGCCCTTTGTCTACTGTGTATTAACAGTGCCTATTTAAGTTATGTAGATAACAGAAATGTTATTGTAAAATGTTAAAATAATTTTAATTAAATCTAAATGTTATGTTTATGAACAATTTTACCAAATGTTGTAGCTCTTTAGGGAGTTTACAAAAAAAAGGCAAAGCAGCATTAGTGTTGTTTATGTTTTTAGCATTGACGAGCTTATCTTACGCCCAAGGCACCGGAGCAAATAATACTGGTGGTGGAGAAGAGATAGGACCTGTTAATGGAAGTATGTACGAAGTACCAGCAAGAAAATCAGTGTCAGAATTAATGGCTCCTGGTTATTTTAATGGTTTTTTCGATGCATGCCACGATTCAAGTGAAGCTTTTGAAATTCACTTAGTAGATGCAATAAATGGAGTTGACGGCGAATGGGGCGTTGCTACCGGATTTGCAAAAGGAAGTGATCACTGTAGCTGGACGTATTATTACGTTTATACAGTTAAGTGTGCAGGCGAAGTAACACCATTTACTGTAAAGTATAATGGAGGCGACGCAACTTCACCATGGGTACCAAAACATTTAAAGGGAGCTTACAATGCAGCTATTGCAGACAAGTTAGACCTTGACTTATGTTATGATAAACGCCCAACAGCTCCAACTGCGGACGAAATTAAGGCTTTTTACACTGATAATTCTGAGCACGTAAAAGTGTACGGAGAGATGGTAACAAAGCGTACAAAAACTAAAAATGATGATTGTGGATGGGTAGAAATTAATATCTATACAGTAAAAGATTACTGTGAAGATAATGCGTTTGAATTTTCTATTACTTATTCAGGAAGCGATCAATCGGCACCAGTATTCAATGAATATGCTATTGAAAACTTAAAAGATATTACTGTAGACTGTGATAAAATTCCAGCTCCTGCAGCAATTCCTTATACTGATAACTGTGCACCAAAAGGGAAAGCGAAAATGTATGATGAAATTTCTACAATCGTTCCTGGTGAAGAATGTGCAGGTGGTACTATTACAAGATCTTGGTTAGCCGAGGATGAGTGTGGTAACAGAACTTGGCATTCAAGAGTTATTACTGTTAGACCAGCAAGACAAGCACAATTTAATGAGCCTCAAAACATTAGTATTTCTTGTGAAGACAGAAATAACTTAGAATCTTTAATTCCAGAATTATATTATACAAATGGAATGGAAGGTGCTTGTAACATTAGCGGTTTAGCTAAGCCAGAGTACACTGCGCCAGATTCTAACTGTGTATCATTCAATGTAAAGTATAGCTTTATAGATAACTGTGGTCGTGAGATTATAGAGAATATGACAGTTACAATTTTTGACGATGAGAACCCATCAATTATCAATGCTGCTGAAGATTTAACAGTAGAGTGTGATGGTGAAGGAAATGTAGAAGATTACATGAACTGGATAGCTACAAATGCTAACGCAGGAGCACAGGATAACTGTACTGCTACTGAAGACTTAGTATGGACTAACAATGCTGCTAGCCAGCCAATGAGCGATGATTGTGGAGCAACAGGTCAAAAAACTGTAATTTTTACAGTAACTGATTCTTGTGGAAACCAATCTAAAACGTATGCTACATTTAAGATAGAAGATACAGTAGACCCAGAAACTACTCCAGCTTACAACAAGACTGTAGTATGTGATGGTGAAGGAAATGTAGATCAATTCAGAACTTGGTTAGATAACAACGGAGATGCTACAGCTATGGACGATTGTTCAGGAGTAACTTGGTCTAACGATTTCCAAGGAGATCCTAAGCATAAAGATTTTGATATGCGTGATTACTTAAAAGAATCATGTGGACCAGGATCATTTACTGGATACATTAACGTTATTTTCACAGTAACTGATGCTTGTGGAAACTATGTTAACTTACCAGCAACTTTCACAATCGAAGATAGTATTGCACCAGAAATGACGCCAGCATCTGATATGACAGTTGAGTGTGATAGCTCAATGGGAGATTACTGGAAAGATGGAGATGAGTTTGAAGAAGACGCATTAGACGCTATGGGGAATGGAGCATATCCAGGAACTAATCGTTATGCATACTACATGTGGTTAAGAAACCATGGTGGAGCAACAGCAACTGACGGATGTTCAGGAGTTAAGTGGAAATATAAAGTTCGTGTTTACGGAGATTCTTGTGATACTGAGTACAGAACTACATTCTACGCTAAGGATCAATGTGGTAACGTGTCATCAACAACAGCATCATTCCACGTAGTAGACACTAACAGTCCTGCTATTGGAAACGAAGCTCAAGATTTAGTTGTTGAGTGTGGTCAAGATCATTCATGTGATGAGCAAAGAGGAGGATGTTATTCACCATTCATACACTGGTTACACAATAATGGTGGAGCAGAAGCTATGGACATGTGTGACAAAGACCTTACATGGACAAACGACTGGAACGGTAAAGAATTAACAGATGAGTGTGGAAACACAGGAAGAATTACTGTAAACTTTACAGTAACAGATAACTGTGGATTAAGTTCTACAACAGCTGCAGAATTTAGAATAGTAGATACTACAGCACCAACTTTAAATATACCAGGTGACGTTGTATTAGAATTAGATGACAAGTGTGAAGCGGATACTACTCCAGCTAACACTGGTATGGCAACTGGATATGATAGATGTGGAGATGCAACTATTTCTTATACAGATGTAGAAGACAAGCAAGCTTGTGTAACAACAATTATTAGAACTTGGAAAGCTACTGACGAGTGTGGATTGGTAACAGCTAAAGATCAAAAAATTACTCTTATTGATAAGTTAGCACCAGTTTATACAGGAAATGTTGGTCAATTCAACATGTCTAACGTAGATGCTTGTGAAGCACCAGCTGCACCAGCAGAGCAAGACATTGCTGATCAATTTACTGATGCTTGTGGTTATGTAGTTGCAACTTTAGTAGATACAATTGTTGTATCTGATGAAGTATGTGCTGAAGACGGAGGTTGGGCAGTACAGTTTGTATACGAAGTTGCAGATAACTGTGGTAACGTATATGACGGAACTGTTAAGGTAACATATTGGGGATCTGATCAAACTGCTCCAAACTTAATTGATGGTGAGAAATTACCAGAAGGAAATAGCGGAATCAATGCATGTATAGATGATGCAATTGCTGCTAACCCACCTGTTGCTAATCATGCTATCGAGAAGTTATTCGAAGATGCGTGTGATGATAAGGTAAGTGCTTCTTCTACATTACAAATTATCGATGATAGCTGTAAGTGGGAATTCCAATATAAGTACGATGTATGGGATGATTGTGGAAACACATATACGTTCTACCAAGTATTTACAGGAGAAGATAACACTGCACCAGAATTAATTGGAACTATCCCTAGTGATAGAAGTGAATTAGATGCTTGTATTGATACTTACGAAGGACCATCTAAAGCTGAAATCGCTGCATTATTCCATGAGCAATGTGGATTATCAGTAGCTAAAACTACTCATAGAACTGGATCTGATTGTGGACCTGGTGGATGGATTAATTCATTCGAGTACACAGTATCTGATGCGTGTGGTAATGTTTACCCTCCATTCAAGATTATCTATTCTGGTAGTGATCAATCGGCTCCAGAATGGGCATATGATTATAAAACTTGGAATCATAACTCAACTACTGTTTGTCCAGATGATGCATCTGTTTCATTACAAGTAGGTGATGTAATTAGTCAATTCGATACTTATACATTTAATGGATATACCGTTGACTTTATTGCAAGTCCAGCTGTAACTGATAACTGTACAGCTCCTGAGGATATTTTGATTAGAGTTGTTAACATTACTGAAACTTTCGATGGATGCTCTAGCAATATCGCTGTTGATGTTGTAGCTGAAGATAGTTGTGGAAATGTATCAGCTGTGTACACTAAAAATCATGTTACTAATGATGTAGCAGCACCAGTAATCGATTGTCCAACTGAAGATGTTGATTTAGGAGCAAACCCTAGCAATATTATTGGTTATATTGGTGGACAATGGTACTGGCCAATAGTAGGAGAGTATTTAGATGTACTAGATGCTAATGATAATTGCCAAGGAGCATTAAGTACTAATGTAACTGGTGGATATTTATTGACTACGTTCTATGATACTTATATGTTACATGAGTTAGAGACTTATCATGAAGCTACTGATGGTTGTGGTAACACTTCAAACTGTACTGTGACTTATGTTTATACAACTGAGTATCCTACTGACTCTAGTGATAGAACTGGTTTACCAGAAACATTAGCATCTGAGGTTAATAATGTTGGACCACTTAATAATCCAAGTCAAGTAGACTTTAGAGCTTACCCAGTACCATTTAATGGAGAAGTAACAATTGCTTACAACTTCGGTTTTGATACTGATGTAACTGTAGAAGTTTATGATACTAAAGGTATGTTAGTACTAAGCAAAGAAGCAACGTATTTAAGAGATACAGATGCTGAAATGCCATTAAGTATTAACGGATCTGATCAAATGTATTATGTTAAAGTAATTACAAATCAAGGAACAATGACTAAGAAAATTGTTGCGACATCAGGAAATTAATTTCTTGTAGATAAGTAATTATCACATAAATGAAAAGGGAGTCATGAAAATGACTCCCTTTTTTTATGCGTTATTACGGGACAAAACGTTTAGAAAATATTCAGTGGATATTTTTAGTGAATGTGCCAGCTGGCGTGAGGGCTAATCGACTGAAGTAATATTTTTTAGGAGTTCTACATCATGAGATTACTTCACTATGTTCGCAATGACGGAAACAATAAGATTACTATATTTTAAGCCTACTCGTCATTACGAGGACAAAGGACGAAGTAATCTGTTAATATTTAGTTCTGCATCATGAGATTGCTTCATGATGTTAGTAAAGATGTGTTGTCATTACGAAGGAGGTACGACTGAAGTAATCTGTTTAAAAAGGAAGCACTGCATCATGAGATTACGTCACTACGTTCGCAATGACGTTTTAATTATATTTATAATATGAAAAAATCATATGTATATTTTGTGACCAACAAAAACAACTCAGTTATATACATAGGAATTACTAGTGATTTAATAAAACGTGTTTACCAACATAAAACTAAAGCCTTTAAAAATGCATTTACATCAAAATATAATTGCGATAAATTAGTTTACTTTGAAGAATTTATTGACGTAAACGAAGCAATAACAAGAGAAAAGCAATTAAAAGCTGGGAATAGAAAACGAAAAGAAGATTTAATATATTCCACAAACCCTGAATGGGAGGATTTATCTGAAGGGTGGTTATTCTATTTTGATTAACGTCATTACGAGGACAAAGGACGAAGTAATCTACTAATTTTTAGTTCTGTATCATGAGATTGCTTCACTGAGTTCACAATGACATCATTACGAGAAGCTTGGTAGTATGGCTGCTTCCTTTTTAGAAATTTCTTCAGCTATTTTTTGTTCTATATGCTTTAAATCACCTTTATTCATTAGAAATTAATGATTCTGCCCATGCAATGGCATCATCTAAATCGTTGAATATTTCAAAAGGTTTGTCTAAAAATAGTTTCTCAATTTCAGCATTACCTTTAGATAAAGGTGCTTCTGCCACTACAGCAAACCCAACTAGATTTTTAACTTTAGATGTTTGCAAATAAATAGATGGGTCTACTGAATAAGAGTACTTTCTATGTGTAATATACACAAATGGTCTATTGTTAAAATAGTCTTTAGCGATATCTTCTAAAACTTTATTTTTATCTGGTGTTAAATGAAATCCTTCATTAATACGAGAGATAACAAAAGTATTATAGACATCTATTGTGCAAAATGGATATTTTAGGGATTTTATCATAAATTAAAATTAATTAAAAAAATAAGAACCAAAAAAAACCCCACCTAAAAATTAAGTGGAGCTTTTACGTTATAAATTTTTATTTAAGATTCTGTAGGTTTTTCTGAGTGCTTGATTTTTACTGTTAACTCAGTAGCATCTTTGTCTAAATCCATAGTAATTATATCACCTTCATGAATTTTAGATACTATTATTTCTTCAGCTAAAGCATCTTCTATATACTTCTGTATGGCACGTTTTAAAGGTCGTGCGCCATATTGTTGGTCAAAGCCTTTATCTGCAATAAATAGTTTTGCCTTTTTGGTTAGTTTAAGTGTGTAACCAAGGTCTTTAATTCTTGCCAAGAGCTTTTCTAATTCAATATCAATAATTTTGTTGATGTCCTCTTTTTCAAGCACATTAAATACAACTACGTCATCAATTCTATTTAAAAACTCTGGAGCAAATGCTTTCTTTAAAGCATTTTCAATAACGCCTTTGGCATGAGAACCAGCTTGCGCCTTTTGAGCAGAAGTACCAAAACCAACTCCAGACCCAAAATCTTTAAGTTTTCGGGCACCAATATTAGATGTCATTATAATAATGGTATTGCTAAAGTCAATTTTGCGACCTAAGCTATCGGTTAAAAAGCCATCGTCCAATACTTGCAATAGCATGTTGAATACATCTGGGTGTGCTTTTTCAATCTCATCTAAAAGTACCACAGCGTAAGGTTTACGTCTTACTTTTTCAGTTAATTGCCCGCCTTCTTCATAACCAACATAGCCTGGAGGCGCTCCAATTAAACGAGAGATGGCAAACTTCTCCATATACTCACTCATATCCACTCTTACAAGAGCATCTTCACTATCAAAAAGTTCGCGCGCTAATACTTTGGCTAATTGGGTTTTACCCACTCCTGTTTGACCTAAAAATATAAATGAACCAATTGGCTTGTTTGGGTCTTTAAGTCCAGCACGATTTCGCTGAATAGCTTTTACAACTTTTCCAACAGCTTCGTCTTGACCAATAACCTTTCCTTTTATTAATTCTGGTAATTTTGCGAGCTTATTACTTTCGGTTTGAGCAATTCTATTTACAGGTATTCCTGTCATCATAGACACCACATCTGCCACATTATCTTCAGTAACTGTTTCACGATGTAGTTTAGAATCTTCTTCCCACTTAACCTGAGCATCAGAAAGACTCTTTTCTAAGCGTTTTTCATCATCTCTAAGCTTTGCAGCCTCTTCGTATTTTTGCTTCTTTACAACCGAGTTCTTGGTCTCTCTAACTTCTTCCAATTGTTTTTCTAACTCAATAATTTGGTCAGGAACATTGATGTTTGTGATATGCACTCGAGAACCAGCCTCATCTAAAGCATCAATGGCTTTGTCTGGTAAAAAGCGCTCAGTCATATAACGATTGGTCAACTTTACACAAGCTTCAATAGCTTCATCAGTGTACTCTACATTATGATGTTCTTCGTATTTGCTTTTAATGTTGTTTAATATTTCAATGGTTTCAACTACCGTTGTTGGCTCCACAATTACTTTTTGAAAACGACGTTCTAAAGCACCATCCTTTTCTATATACTGTCTGTATTCGTCAAGCGTTGTAGCACCAACACATTGTATTTCACCTCTAGCTAAGGCTGGTTTAAACATATTTGAAGCATCTAAACTTCCTGTGGCTCCACCAGCTCCAACAATAGTATGAATTTCGTCTATGAACAAAATAATATCATCATTTTTTTCAAGCTCATTCATTACCGCTTTCATACGCTCTTCAAACTGCCCTCGGTATTTTGTTCCAGCAACTAAGCTAGCTAAGTCTAGAGTTACAACACGTTTTCCAAAAAGAATACGAGATACTTTTTTGCTTACAATCCTGTTGGCTAAACCTTCAGCAATTGCCGATTTACCAACTCCTGGTTCTCCAATTAATAGAGGGTTGTTCTTTTTACGTCTGCTCAAAATTTGAGACACACGCTGTATTTCTTTTTCTCGACCCACAACTGGGTCTAATTTACCTTCTTCTGCCATGGCAGTAAGGTCTCTACCAAAATTATCTAAAACTGGTGTTTTAGATTTTTTAGCGCCTTTGGGTGTTGATTGGCTAAACGGATTGTCTTTAGAGCTTCCCTCATTCGCATCTTCACCTTCATCAGAAAATGATTCAGCTTTTGGAGATTCTATAAAATCATCGTCATTAGCTATCATGTATTTAAATTGGTCTTTCACGTTGTCGTAATCCACTTTAAGTTTGTTTAATAGTTTTGTAGTTGGGTCGTTTTCATTTCGCAATATACATAGCAGCAAATGTGCAGTGTTAATAGAGGTGCTTTGGAATAATTTGGCTTCCAAAAACGTTGTCTTTAAAGCACGTTCTGCTTGTCTTGTTAAATGTAGGTTCTTCTTTTCGTTTGATGCTGTGGTAATGTTTGGGTTAGCTGGACTTAATATTTCTACTTTTCTTCTTAAATGGTTTAGGTCAATTTCCAAAGCACTTAAAATGTCAATAGCTTTCCCATTTCCATCACGTAATAGACCAAGCATTAAGTGTTCAGTGCCAATAAAATCATGGCCTAAACGCAATGCTTCCTCCTTGCTATAAGCAATAACATCTTTTACTCTTGGTGAAAAATTATCGTCCATAAATTTGGTTTCTTTCTGCATTAAAAATAATAAAATCTATGTTATAAAGGCAAAAACTATACCCTAATTAGAGATTATTGTGGTAAATGACAATAAAAAGTATAATAAATCAAAATAAAAACCCACATAGTTATTAACTAAAAACACCCTAAGAATTGTTGATAAAATGTCTCAAAAAAGCCTTATTTTAATAGCGGTTGGACATCCAAAATTATTATATTAGCTCGATTTGAAAACCTACAAAAACTAATAAATTTATTTATGGCAGAAGGAGAAAAACTCATTCCAATAAATATTGAAGATGAAATGAAATCGGCTTACATTGATTATTCAATGTCAGTCATTGTGTCACGTGCACTACCAGATGTAAGAGATGGTCTTAAGCCAGTTCACAGACGTGTACTTTACGGTATGCATGAACTGGGCGTTAGAGCTAATACAGCTCATAAAAAATCAGCAAGAATTGTTGGTGAAGTACTTGGTAAATACCATCCTCATGGTGATATATCGGTTTACGATACTATGGTGCGTATGGCTCAAGAATGGAGCTTACGTTATATGCTAGTTGATGGACAAGGAAACTTTGGTTCTATAGATGGTGACAGTCCTGCAGCAATGCGTTATACTGAAGCACGTATGCGAAAAATATCTGAAGACATGTTGGCAGATATTGACAAAGATACAGTCGACCACAAGTTAAATTTTGATGACACATTGCAAGAGCCTACGGTGCTTCCTACGAGAATACCTGGACTTTTAGTTAATGGCGCATCTGGTATTGCTGTTGGTATGGCAACTAATATGCCACCTCATAACTTGTCGGAAGTTGTTGATGGTACCATTGCTTACATCGATAATAACGATATCGAGATTGATGAACTTATTACGCATGTAATGGCACCAGATTTTCCAACAGGTGGAATTATATATGGTTACGATGGTGTAAGGGAAGCGTTTAAAACTGGTCGTGGTCGCGTGGTAATGCGTGGAAAAGCTATTATTGAAGAAGTTCAAGGTCGCGAGAGTATAATTGTTACTGAAATCCCATATCAAGTCAATAAGGCAGATATGATTAAAAAGACTGCCGACCTTGTTAACGATAAAAAACTTGAAGGCATTTCTACAATTAGAGATGAATCTGATAGAAATGGTATGCGTATAGTATATGTGTTGAAGCGTGATGCTATTCCAAATATTGTTTTAAATAAATTATATAAGTATACTGCTTTGCAATCGTCTTTTAGTGTCAATAATATTGCACTTGTAAATGGGCGACCAGAAATGTTGAATCTTAAAGATATGATTCATCATTTTGTAGAGCATCGTCACGAAGTAGTTGTAAGACGAACAAAGTATGAACTTCGTAAAGCCGAAGAACGCGCGCATATTTTAGAAGGGTTAATCATTGCTTCTGATAATATAGACGAAGTTATCGCTTTAATTCGTGCATCTGCAAATGCAGACGAAGCTAGACAAAAGTTAATTGATAGGTTTGAGCTTACTGAGATTCAAGCAAAGGCTATTGTTGAAATGCGTTTACGCCAGCTTACTGGTTTAGAGCAAGACAAGCTTAGAGCTGAATACGATGCCTTAATGAAAACCATTGAAGACTTAAAAGATATTCTCGACAAAAAAGAGCGTCGTATGAACATCATTAAAGACGAGCTTCAAGAGGTGAAACATAAATATGGTGATGAACGTCGTTCAGTTATTGAATATGCAGGAGGTGATTTGAGTATCGAAGATATGATTCCGAATGAGAAAGTGGTTATTACTATTTCTCATGCTGGATATATTAAGAGAACATCATTGACTGAGTATAAAACGCAAAATAGAGGAGGTGTAGGTCAAAAAGCTTCCACCACACGAAATGAAGATTTCTTAGAAGACTTATTTGTTGGTACGAACCACCAATATATGTTGTTCTTTACCCAAAAAGGAAAATGTTTCTGGATGCGTGTTTACGAAATCCCTGAAGGAAGTAAGACCTCAAAGGGTAGAGCTATTCAAAATCTAATAAATATTGAGCAGGATGATAAGGTTATGGCATTTATTTGCACTCAAGATCTAAAGGATGAAGATTATATAAATAGTCATTATGTAATTATGGCAACTAAAAAAGGTCAAGTTAAGAAAACATCTTTAGAGCAGTATTCTAGACCAAGATCTAACGGAATTAACGCCATTACCATTAAAGAAGATGATGAATTACTGGAAGCAAAACTAACCACAGGAGAAAGTCAAGTAATGTTAGCATTAAAATCAGGTAAAGCTATTCGATTTGAAGAAGCTAAAACCAGACCAATGGGTAGAAATGCCTCTGGGGTACGTGGTATTAGACTTCAAGATGAAAAAACTGATGAGGTTATTGGCATGATTGCAGTTAACGATATGGAGAGCAATATTCTTGTGGTTTCGGAGAATGGTTATGGTAAACGTTCAAGTCTAGAAGATTATAGAGTCACTAACAGAGGTGGAAAAGGTGTGAAAACTATTTCTATTACAGAAAAAACAGGTAACTTAGTAGCTATCAAGAATGTAAGTGACGAAGACGATTTAATGATTATTAATAAATCTGGAATAGCAATTAGAATGGCTGTAAAGGACTTGAGAGTTATGGGTAGAGCTACTCAAGGCGTTAAACTTATTAACTTAAAAGGGAGCGACTCTATTGCTGCTGTTGCTAAAGTAATGCATGACGAAGATGATGTGGATGATTCTGAAACACCTGAAACAGAAGGCTCTACAAATGATGGCACAACTCTTGATAACAATGAAGCAGAAAATAACAATTAACACTTAAACTATTAAAAATGAAAAAACATGTTGTATTAACATTAGCTTTAATGATGGGTGCTTTTTCTTTCGCTCAAAAGAAAGAAATTAAGGCAGCTGAAAAAGCTATTAAAAACAGCAACTTTGCAGATGCTAAAGCTGCTATAACTACTGCGGAATCATTGATTTCTGCTATGGATGACAAAACGAAGGCTAAATTTTATTTCCTAAAGGGTCAAGCTTTATATTCAAATGGAGCAGGTAATAATAATGATATAGATAATGCCCTTGAAAGCTTCAAAATGGTTGTAGATGTTGAGAAAACCGGAAAAAAAGTATATTCTTCTCAAGTTGATGATATAAAAGCGCAAATGGGAATAGCCTTAGTGCAAAAAGGGTCAACGGCTTATGGTAATAAAAATTTCGGGTTAGCAGCATCTAGTTTCGAAAAGGCATATAGAATTTCGCCATCAGATACAGTATATTTATATAATGGAGCTACTTCGGCAGTTGCTGGAAAAGATTTTGATTCAGCTTTAAAAATTTACAATGAATTATCAGATTTGGGATATACAGGCATCACCAAGCAGTACATGGCAACTGAGATTTCGACTGGAGAAGAACAATCATTCCCATCGAAAGCACTTAGAGATGCGTCAGTTAGACAAAAAACACATACTAATCAAAAGGATGTTAACTCAGATTCTAAAGTTGGTGAAATAGCAAAAAATATTGCTTTGATTTATATTAATAAAGGAGAAAATGAAAAAGCGATTGCTGCAATTGATAAAGCAAAAAAAACAAATCCTAATGATTTAAATTTAATACTTTCTGAAGCTAGTGTTCATTATAAAATGGGCAACAAAGAAAAGTATACTGCGCTAGTTTCTAAAGCTTTAGAGTTAGACCCTAACAATGCTGATTTGGTATTTAACTTAGGTGTTTCAGCAGGAGAAGAGGGTGATGTTGACGCTGCAAGAAAATATTATGACAAAGCGATTCAAATGGATCCAAATTATAAAAATGCTTATATGAATATGGCAGTTTTAATTTTAAATCAAGAGCAAAGCCTCATTGATGAAATGAATAAACTAGGTACCTCCGCAGCTGATAATAAAAAATATGATGAATTAAAAATTGAAAGAGAGGTTGTCTACAAAGATGCTCTTCCTTATCTATCTAAGGTTTTAGAATTGAATCCAAAAGATATAGATGCGGCCAATACATTAATGAATTTATATAGCGCTCTAGATGATACAGAAAATTTCAAGGCAATGAAAGCTAAAGTAGAAGCTTTGAAAAATGGAAATTAATCTACAATAGATTTAGTGAATAAAAAAGCCGTTTAAATAAAACGGCTTTTTTTTATATAATTTTTTTAATGACTCGCAATTTGTGAGTATGGGTTTTTAATTCTGCATTATAAATCCCTGTATGGTCCAATCTATCTATCCTAACTTTACCATGCGCATGGATAATATAATTATCTTCCATAATAATACCAACGTGAATAATACCACCTTCATTATTATCAAAAAAGGCTAGGTCGCCAGGGTCACTTTCTTCAATAAAACTTAAAGCTTCTCCTTGTGTAGCTTGCTGTGAAGCATCTCTTAATAATTTATAGCCATTAAGTTTGTAAACCATTTGTGTAAATCCTGAGCAATCTATACCAAAAGGCGTTTTTCCTCCCCATAAGTATGGTGTATTTAAGTAGAAAGAAGCGGTTTTCAATATATTACTTTTAGAAATTTCACCAGATACAGTATTACCATCATGAGTATGCTTCAAAATTGACAGCCCATTTAATGATGCACCTAAAGGAATTGGTATTAATTCTTTTGCAGAATTTTCAATAAATTCAACAAGGTCTGTTGCGTAAATAGGTATGCTTCGTTGTAGATTTTTAAAGTCGGTTTCAGGGATTTCTAAATACTGTTTGTTGTCTATCCAACCTTCGTATCCATCAAAATCTAAACGTATTTTACTCCACTTTTTTCGTTGTTCAAGTACTTTAAAAAAATCGCCGTAAAGTAGTTGCGAAACTAGTTCGGAAGCATCAGAAGCTTCAAATCTCAAAGGGACAATACTTAAACTACAAATTCCGTATTGCATCAAAACTATTAATTACGTTCTAAAACAATTGCCGAAGCACCACCACCGCCATTACAAATAGCTGCAGCACCAATTTTGCCATTGTTCTGTTCTAACACATTTAGCAAGGTAACGATTATTCTAGCTCCCGAACATCCTAATGGATGACCTAAAGAGACAGCACCACCGTTAACATTTACTTTATCATCTGTTAATCCTAATATTTTCATATTTGCTAAACCAACAACCGAGAAAGCTTCGTTAAACTCAAAATAGTCAACATCCTTAATGTCAATATTTGCTTTAGCTAAAGCTTTTGGTAAAGCCTTTGCTGGAGCAGTGGTAAACCATTTAGGTTCTTGTGCAGCATCAGCATAACTTTTAATAGTTGCTAGAGGTTTTAATCCTAATTCATTAGCTTTTTCTTTACTCATTAGTACCAATGCAGCAGCCCCATCATTAATAGTGGAAGCATTAGCAGCAGTTACTGTACCATCTTTTGTAAACGCTGGACGCAAAGCTGGAATTTTTTCTATCTTTACGTTAGTATATTCTTCATCTTTATTTACAATTATTGGTTCGCCACGACGTTGTGGCACTTCAACAGGAACTACTTCATTGTTAAATTTACCAGCATCCCAAGCAGCAGCAGACCGCTTATAAGATTGTACTGCAAAAGCATCTTGGTCTTCTCTTGAAAAATTATATTCTGTAGCACAAGCATCAGCACAAACTCCCATAGCATTCCCATCGTAAACATCTACCAGTCCATCTTTTTGCATACCATCTTCAAAGGTGGCTGGACCAAATTTTTTAGCCGTTCGCGCATGATAATAGTGGGGGATTAAACTCATGTTTTCCATACCTCCAGCAACAATAATATTTGCATCGCCAAGCGCAATAGATTGAGCAGCTTGCATAATGGTTTTTGTGCCAGATGCACAAACTTTATTAATAGTTGTACATGGAACAGTGTCTGGAATTCCAGCGTAAATAGCTGCTTGTCTAGCAGGCGCTTGTCCAGTTCCAGCCTGTACCACATTGCCCATTAAAACTTCTTCAACCATTTCTGGGTTTAAATTAATTTTGTCTAAAGCTCCTTTAATTGCTATGGCTCCTAATCTTGGAGCAGGAATGGCGGATAAAGCCCCTAAAAAACTACCTATTGGCGTTCTAACTGCCGAAACGATTACAACCTCTTTACTCATTATACTTTTTAGAATTAATTTGTGTTGCGAAATTAGTTAAAATTTAGAAGAAAATAGAATGATTAAGTCAATATCATAACCTCCTAGCACCTTTATTTTTATTACTTTTGAAATAATCTTAAAATAATTCATGAAAGATTTTACAAACTGGTTATATAAAAATCATTCTCTAATATATAAGGTCTTGCTTTTTATAGCGACGTCTTTTTTAATTGTGTACTTATTTCCAAAGAGTGGAAAATTTAAGTATAGCTTTGAAAAAGGCAAACCGTGGCAGTCTGAAAACTTGTATGCGCCATTCGATTTTGCTATAAAAAAAGCAGAAGAAGAAATACAGCAAGAGCAAGAAACCATTGAAGAAAATGCTTTAGTATATTTTGATATTGATAGAAGCGCATTGCCAGAAGTAATAGCAGATTATGAAACTCAATTTTCTACTGTATTTTCAGATTCTCTTTCTAGGCTAGAAAAAACACTGTTGTTCAATAATGGTTTGTCAGTGCTAAATGCAATGTACTCAAAAGGCATTCTAGACAAGGATTATGATTATGCAGAGAATCGTGCGGTAGTTCTTTTAGAAGATAGAAATCAAATTGGTAATACTAGTTATTCAAATTTTATAAAGCCCAATTTTAGAACTTTTGCAGAAGAAAGTATTAGCGAATTAAACCTATCGCCAGAAAACGCACAAAAACTAGTTTCATTATTCTTTGATATAATTAAGCCAAATATTTCTTTAAATAGTAGTCTTACGAATAATTCATTACAAGAAGAATTGGACAATATGTCTTTAGTAAGAGGGCGCATTGCACAAGGCACCATTATTATTTCAAAAGGCGAAGTTGTTGAAGGGGATAAATTTGAGATTTTGAAATCGCTAGAGTCAGAATATGAATCGCAAATATGGAGTGAAGCAAATTATAATTGGATTATTGCAGCCTATACATTATTGGTAGCTCTAACATTGTTAATGTTGTTGCTTTTTATAAGAAAATATAGACCAGAAGTGTTTAAGAACAATACTAAAGTCACCTTTATTTTTTTTAATATTTTGCTCATGGTATTGTTAACTACGTTGGTGGTTAATTACAATTCAGCATACATATATATTGTCCCAATTTGTATTTTACCTCTCGTTTTAAAAGCCTTTTTCGATGCAAGATTGGGCTTGTTTGCTCACGTCATTACGGTACTTTTGTTAGGGTTTGTGGTGGCAAACAATTATGAGTATATGTTCTTGCAAATTATTGCAGGAATTGTAACTATACTTACGGTATCCGAACTTTATAAAAGAGCTAATCTTTTTATTTCTGTTGGACAAATCACTTTGATTTACATTGTAGCCTATTTTGCCTTTTTTGTTATACACGAGGGAGGTATAGATAATTTGAAATTAGAAACTTTTGTGTTATTTATATTATGTGGTTTGGCAACTTTGTTTGTGCAACCGTTAATATATGCTTACGAAAAGTTATTTGGATTGGTGTCTGATGTATCATTGTTGGAACTTTCAGACACAAATTCAAAACTTCTAAAAGAGTTGTCAAATAAGGCTCCAGGGACGTTTCATCATTCTTTAAATGTTGCCAATTTAGCTGAAGCTTCGGCTAATGAGATTGGTGCAAATGCTATGTTAGTTAGGGTAGGAGCATTATATCATGATATTGGTAAAATGAAGAATCCTACTTTTTTTACTGAAAATCAAGCTACAGGAATAAATCCACATGATGAACTATCTCCTAAGGAAAGTGCAGCAATTATTATTAATCATGTTATTGATGGTATAGAGATGGCAAAAAAATATAACCTTCCGGATAGAGTTATAGATTTTATTAGAACTCATCATGGTACAAGCCTTGTATATTACTTTTATAGTAAAGAAAAAGGAAGGGATGGAGGAATTAATATTAATGATTTTAGGTATCCAGGACCAAGTCCATTTAGCAAAGAAACTGCTATATTAATGATGTGTGATAGTGTTGAAGCAGCTTCAAAAAGTTTAAAAGAGCCAACATCGGCTAAGATAGAAGTATTTGTAGAAAATATTATAAGTAAGCAGATTGAAAATGGTCAGTTTTTAAATGCAAATATTACCTTTAAAGAAATCCAGTCCATCAAAAAAGTTTTAAAACATAAGTTGGCAAATATCTACCACTTACGCATAGAATATCCTGAATAGGAATATTACTGTAAAAAAGTAAAAAAATAGTTTGCGTTCTTTAAGATGAAAAGTTACATTTGCATCCGCATTTGAAAATAATGCAACGTTCTTATAAATTAGAATAGGAGAGGTGCCAGAGTGGTTAATGGAGCAGTTTGCTAAACTGTCGACGGGTAACTGTCGCGTGGGTTCGAATCCCACTCTCTCCGCTAAAGATAATCGTTTCGGGGTGTAGCGTAGCCCGGTTATCGCGCCGCGTTTGGGACGCGGAGGTCGCAGGTTCGAATCCTGCCACCC
>CAKZMU010000106.1 GCA_937129145.1 uncultured Lacinutrix sp.
CAATGATTAAAGACCTATACTTAGAGTTGAGTGGAAAATTAAGCGAAATAGAGCAAGTGAAATGGATTGACCTTTGGACTAACCAGGTCAACTTTCTTGACACAGAACTTCCATTCCCAGCGCCTGCTATATTCCTAGCATTTCGTAGCGAATCCATGAGCGAATTATCCAATCTTCAACAAGATGTGGACATGAGTGTTGCTGTATATGTCTACTATGAAACTTTTGCGGATAGCTTTCATGAAAGCTTCAATCAAAGCACTGCATTGGAATTTTCGGACATGTTGATTGAAGTACACACAAAAATACATGGCTCGACAGGTACATCTTATTCGAACATGAATAGAATCAGTTTACAACCGATTGATGTAATCGGAGCAGGAATATTATATCAGATGATTTTCACTTGCAATACGATAGATAAAACAGCAAGTCCAGAATGTGCAGAAACAACATCTGACTTAACTATTCTTAACGAAGCAGGGCCATATACGCCGCCACAAAACATTTATATCCTAGAATAAAAGAGAGATTTAAATTATTTAACACCACACACACCGAATACTAAAAAGATAAGTCTATGAATAATATTTACGAAATTGTTGCGGCTGCCATTGGGGGTGGTGTAATACAACAAGGATTTTCTTTTATCCTTGCAAAACGAAAAGAAAATCGTACTGATTTCTTGACTATGAGCGAAATGCTCAATAAAGACATCAAAGTACTAAAAGAAGAAAATGCAAGTCTTGAAAACATGAGAGATGTGCTATATGAGTCGTTGCAATTGCATGAAAAACAACTTATGGAAATACGATTCAGCTTACAATTAAATCAAGCATCTGAGCTAAACATACCTTATCCAGCTTGGTTTGAAAGCACTGGAGGATTGGTCTTAGCATTAAATGTGGAATATGACAAAACCTTTTTAGCTCCTAAAAACCTAAACGATACGGACCATATTGGTAAAAATATTAGCGAGGTTTGGCAGAACAAAATGCTATCTGTACTAAAAGAAGCCAATATGGAAGTTAAGAAAAAAGGAATTTGGATTTCGCCAGAACCAATTGAACTACCTGGCACGAATGGGGAGGTCAAGAAATGGCTCATATTAAAGTATCTGCAAAAGCAGAATGGCATGACCACAGGCATCGGTGCAAGAGCCATTCCTATGGAGTAGTAACAAAAAAGGAGATAATACATATTGTATTATCTCCTTTTTTTATTCCTCTATTCTCTTACTATAAACATAGTTTTGTATCGTCAGCTTCGTCAAATAATGATTATAGGCCAACACTGCAAAAATGTAATCACTCGTATAAATACCAGTCTTTTTCATTTCAGCATATTGCTTCTTAATATCTTTAAGTCGCCTATTCCTTCGCTCCTTAATGGTTTCTCTTGGAGGCACTGTGCCTTGTTTAATCCATTTCATATTAGTGTATTTAATTGTCAATCATTACAGCCAGCCCTTCTGATTAAGGAAAGTATTAGCGTACATTTTAGTAGTATTGTCATTTACCTTGATAAAATTGTATCTTGGAATATACAACAGGCACAATATCTTATCCGTATCCGTCATCTTATCCCATATGTTCATTGACTGTTTTCGCTTTGAGGCTTTTACATCATATGTATCCCAGAAACGTTTAAAGCTTAAATCACTTGGCGTTTCTTTTAATTTAACCTGCTTCTCTGCTTCGACTAAATTTTTATAAAACAGCTTCAATTCGCAAACCGAAACGGGGGTTTCACTTACTAAATATCTATGCTGTGCCTCATTATTCAATCTATAATAGACATTCATTATACGTCCATTTAAATCAAAAACATATTGTACAGAACCATCTATTTCATCCCCAGTAAGTATATAATTTGCTCCTTCCATGTCAATAATTCTTTATTTAACTTGTTAATTAACTCTTTACCAATAACATCAAAATAAGCATCGTTAAAATTAATTGATGCCGTCAAGTCCATCAACCTTGACAATTGTCCTATTCCAATCTTCTTTGTGTAAGTCTTCCCTCGCCTTACTTTAATACCGTTGAATTTATCCAACACCAAAAGACAATCATCGAAATAAGCAATATCTTCAATCGTTGTGTCTTTAGATACCCCTTGATTACTAATCAATCAATCTATTCCATTTATTAGCATAATTTCATCACTTGTGAACTTAATGCTTATCCTTCGCTCATGTTTTGGTATAAGCATTCTTCAATAGTTTTTCAAACTGACTAATCATGCCAGCCATTTGTTTTTGTGATAGTTCTTTCATGGGTTGTTTATACTTTGACTTTGTCGCTACCCATTCGCCTAATAGCTCCAAGTTTGCGACTATTCTATATTTTGCATGTGGAACAACCCAACCCAATTGACGAGCTATAGACAACATTTTAGTGTGCTGCTTATTATTCTTCTCAAAACGAGCGTAGGCAACATACTTCCGATGCTCTCCATTAATCAACCAGTATATTAAGGATTCGGCTTGTACATAATCCAAATCCTTAGTAGAAACCTTTGTTCCATCTTCTGTAAACTGTACTATGATAGACTGCTTCAGTTGCTTATCATGCAGTGCTTCTTTCGGTAACAAGCCATGAATACGACTTATCTGCCCTTTAGTTACTTTTCTCATATCACTATATTTTGCTTTAAAAAATAGGGCGAAGATTAAGCTTACATCAACCCTCGCCCTTTTGTTTGGAACACTTATTGCATATTCCTAATTAGTTGTCTTTTTTTTCAAAAACACCTATTTGCATCAATATCCCACACAGATATATCATGCCTAAAATAACAATTACTACTTTCATTTTAATCTGTTTTAATTTCTCCAATTGCACACAATACCAACAATACCATATAGCAAATCGGGAAAATATATAGCCAATCCATACTTTTAATTAATAATTTTTTTACAATAATTCCATTTTCCAATTGAACAAGTCTTCATTCAATTTGGTATACAATATATCTCTAACAATCATAAGCGAAGTATCCAAAAAATAATCACCAGACAAAGCCGCTAACAAAACATAAGACTCTTCAATATTCAAAGTTATCGTCATTCTAGGATTAATAATTATCTCAACTCCAGAAGGAGAACCTCCTACTGTTCCTGAAATTAGACCATTAACAAGATTCATCTGAGTTAAATGCCTCATCATTTCATCATTGTCATATTCTGTTATATCTCTAGCTAAATACTCCTCCAATATTGACTCAAACAAGTCAAACGACTCACCATTGAAAAAAAATTCAATATTATATTTATAATCTTCTATATTCATAATTCATCCGTATCTACAAGAATCCCTAAATTCACTTTCAACTTAAATACGAGTCAATTAACCGCTCTCATTTTATCATCAGGAAACACTAAAAAATCTATCGCCTCAATTAGAGCGTAAACTTGCACCTCTTTCATAATCACCCGATAACGAATCACAAATTCAGGTGGAGGATACTCTGCTATTATAGACTCGACATCATCCAATAAATAACCACTTACTTCGATATGTTTCTCTATATATTTTGTATCTAACCGCTCCACATCCAGTGCGATATAAGTTCTTGCAACATCTCCAATCAATGACTTTTCATCCGCATCGAATAGAAACTCAACTGCTCCCTCATTCAAACATTCAAACTTCACAATAAAGCCCTTTTTACATCGAAACAATAACTCTCCAATCGATTAATCCACCCTTTAAAAAACTTTTTTTTCTTTGGATTATGAGTTACAATCCGTCTATACTCTATCGCTCTATTCTTCTTGTACTCATACCAAAGAGCCACAGAGTCGGTGTAATTAATTGCCGCTAAAGAATTAGGACCAATAACTCCGTCAATCTTCAAAACCTTACGTTTCAACACCGAATTGACTGCCTTTTGTAGCATCTTTGAACCTCTTGTTCCATGATTAACATAAGCATCAAACAAAAGTAAAGCAATATTGAAATTATTAATTTCGCCACATCGCATCGCATCCCAATACATGCTCTTATAAATAGCAATAGCCTCCTGCTTCGTCAATTCCTCCATATCCTTTCTCGTGACCTTCTGTCCTCTGTGCCGTCTTAACGTAGCTGGAGTGATGCCATACTTAGTGCCTATCAAAACACCGCCGTACCGGTTGCCGTTATCATCAATATCATCCTGATATTGCCCCTCCACTCGCAGTACCAAATCTTTTATTTCTTTAAAATAATTATTCATAAATTCTATATTTATATGATTAGCTGCGGCGATTGGAATCGAACCAATATCCTATGAGTTAGCCCTCATTGCTCTACCATTGAGCTACACCGCCTAGTTACATCAGGAACACTTTCTGCACTAAACCTTCCGAATCTATTCTCTTACTCCAGTACTCTGCTTCATCAAATGAAAGAATCCGAAATAATCCAACATCCCTTCTTTAAGCTTGATTTTCGCCACCATTTTGACACGTCCTTCGCCTATCGGACACACCTTTAGGATTGCTCTCAGAGCCGCTATATCCTCTTCTATATCCTTAATAATTAGTTCTGGCTTCATCAAACCCAAATTTTCAGCGAAGGGTATCATAGAATTCAAATGAGGCTTACCTTCAATAACTCCCAAATTTTCAGTGAATGGATGTCCTTTCAAGTGCTCAACCTTTGCATCTCTTGTCAATAAAGACTCACACCAATCAATACTGTGTGATTTATACATACTGTTCTTTTTAAAATTATTTTAGTAATTACAATTCTAATATTACACTCATAACTTTTAATTAAAAACTTGGACGACTCATCAGGCCGCCCAAGCCAACCTTAAACCTATTATTATGTCGCTGTGATTAGCGGAATCGAACCACTTAGCTACCTTTATTAAGCTATCACAAACCAGCCTTTCAAACTTCAAATACTATTAAGCCGTCACCTTAAAACTTGCTCTTTCCGTCACTACTACAGCCACAACACCCAATCTTTTAAGCTTTCGTTTTTCCTCATCATTCTCCATTCTCTTGTGAATGTCGGTCACCTTTTCAGTAATCTTACAAAGCTCTGGATATGCCTCATAGAACTTAGCTTGGTCATACTTTGTATTCGTTTTCAACTTCTTACTTGATGCATATCCAAACCGAAGTTCATCATACTTCACTGATTTATTATCTCCAAGAATCTTATCTTGATTCTTTTCGACTACCTTTTCAAGCTTCAGTGCAGCTTCGTTGAGTGCCTTATCCGCTTTCTCTTTATTCATTTTAGCCTTTTTCCAAGCTCCTACGGCTCTATCTAAACTAGTTTTAGCTCGTCCTTTCAATGCAATTTCTGTTAATAATGCCATAATTATTGTTGTTGTTTTGTGGTCAAAAACCACTATTAAAAAATTCAATTCAAAATAAATATCAATCCTAATCACTATCAAAGTCCCCTTTGGGGATTTAGGGGTCAAACGTCAGTAAATCAACCCCATAAATCCTCCTCACCTGTACTATCCTCATCTATGCTATCAGCCTCCTTCAGAACAACTAGAGAACTATCCACCCAAGCTCCTCCATGACTATTGCACCGTTCTATGCTTTCATTATTCGCCAAAAGCACCTTTTTCAAAGCCGCAAAAGAAGGAAACGACCAGTTCCAATAACTGTACTTAGCCAATATTCCACGCTCTAAAGCCTTCTTTTTACCTGCTATTTTCAAATACTCCTTTCTAGTCTTCAAAGGATACAGAAACCGCTCCTTCCGATACATAAACCGTCTACGCTCTTCACAATCCTTAGTCAGCCATCTCCCCTCCAATTTCCCATTAATCCAAATCACATACTTCAACTTCACATCTGTAATCATCTCTATACTGAGTGTAATTTTATAACCATCCACCATCAAATACTCACTCGTAAACAACGTAATGCCCCGCCTTATATCCTTCCAATCTTCAGGTTTTAAGCTCATAATTTTATACTTATATCCCTAAGCCTAGGATTCATAAAAGAAACAAATGAATCATCTGCTTTTTGATTAATCGCAACCCTTAGAGGGACATCAATCAAATATCTAACCTTATTGAGTACCTTTTTTAAAAGGCGAGCAGCCACTAAATCTACTCCTTTAAATTCCCTAAGACAATACTGTATTTCAAAAAAATCATTTACTAATCTCATCCCTACATATTGCCCTTTCACATGGCATCCAACTGTGTATATTATCCCTCCATGATAAGAATGTGGCTTTTTATCCAATACAAGTCCAACACCATATTCTCTCAGAGTTAAATAATCCTCTAAGGCTTGATAGTAGATAACATCTGCAATACCCTCATTTATGCTTACCACTCTTTTATTATTCATAATTCATCATAATTTAAACACCATTTAAACACCCATTAAATAATACTATTCACTCAAAAAAGCCCCATTTGACTACTAACAGCCTTCCCTTTTTTCTTAGCTCCTTCAGCCCAAACCACATAATCACAATTACCCCCGAATCGACTGACTGGTATCGCTATATAATTATGTACTTCAACCTTTATATCCGCCATATATTTAATAGCTTTCCCATGCTCACCTCTAGGCTTACCGCTCTTACTCCAGCACACGACGATAAAAGACTTTCTAGGAAACAACTCAATGAGCTTCTTAAACTGTTCCGTTGTAAGACTCATATAATCCCGACTATCCAAGACACATACTCGTTGAGAATTACGTTTCTTTAATCTACCTACAACTTCATCAAAATTTTCTCTGTCTCCGAACATCACACGCCCATCAACTTCCATCATATTTTCTCGATACAAAGCATCCTGTATTGTTTTACTATGCCCCTCTTCAAAACTATTGTAAAACACCTTCGTGAACTTGGCTAAATACTTTGTAAGTTGAATGCAAAAACTTGTCTTACCATTGCCACTATCACCGTACACTACCATGCTGAAATTCTTCTCTGGCTTGCCGCAAAACGACTTCCAAGCTCCTTCAAATTCCCAAACATCAAAATCCTTTTCCATGAATGCCTTAATCCCTATTGCTCTGCCCATTTCGATACTGTTTTTATACTCGGTAAATAATCCTTTTTCTTGTCCAATAAAACCATTAAAAACGTAGGCGGATACGCCTTGTCTATCATCTTTTCAACCTCTTCCTCAAAATCCTCAATCACCGCATAAACCTCTGCTTCATGAAGCTCCTTGATACCCTCAAAGGTCAAATCCCAACGAAACCCCACATCCATACAAATGACTCCAATTTCCGTCCGTATAAAATCCTTAAACATAGGGTCCACATCACCCATATCCTCATACACATCAGACTCCCCATTATAGTCTGCCCAAGTCACCGTTTGTTCCTCCACAAATGCTTCCCACTCATGTACATCATAACCCAGTATATTTTGAATAATAACTGCATAGGATTGTATCGCTTTTACTTCACTCATGCCTTTAGATATTTAAGTTTCAAAATCTCCTTTTTTACACGTCTCATATCACCAATTACACCCTTGTTTCTACCCTCATCAACCACTACCGTTGCCAGTATCTTAATCGCCTCCGAACCAGTCACTCCATTCGCTTCACAAATAGCCAAAGTTTGACGCTTATAAAAATCCACTCGTTTCGTAATATCTGTATCTATTGCAGAACTCGCCTTACCTCCAATCCGACTCCAAACCTCCGCAAATGCGTTCTTCTGTTGTCGTATTCCTTTCTGTATATTTATCTTAAAATCCTCCGCCCCGATAAATATCATACCACACATATCTTCTAGCTCATTATACAGCCGCTTCAGCAGCTTATACACACCAGGACTAAAATCTCCTGCTTCATCGAAAATCAACAAGGGCTTATTCATTCGATTAGACTTTAATTCCTTGATACTTTGTTCCAGCATAAAGTCTAAACTCCCTCTATTCGCCACACCAACTATAGTCGCCAAAGACCGTATAAAATTCCCCTTTTTCTCTGCCTTGCTGCCCTCCAAAACATACACATGACTGTGTCTGTCTGCATAGGTATTGGCTGCAAATGACTTGCCTATCCCAGCAAAATCACAAAACGCAGCCGTAGCACTATGGTTCTTACAAAAATCAAACATGGAGCTTAATATTAGAAAAGTATCCGTTTCTGCTACACCCCAATCACTACTCAAATCAAAGCCTATTTTATTGGCGATTTCTATCCATTTCTTATCACTCAACAACCGACTATTTCCAAGCCATGACTTATTCAAAACCACTGACAACGTGCCTTTATTAATACCCAATCGGTCAGCTTGCTTCGCTCGGGAAGGATACGTCTTAGTCGTTGCCTCCACATCCGCAGCTAAAGCCGCTGTTATCTCATGTTTTAATGCTATATCTATCATCCTTAATTCAATTTTGAATAGTTAACAATGCCTGAATAACTAGCATTAGACTTAGGCTTAATTTGCTTTTTCTTTCCTGTCAATATCTCCAACACATCCACTAGGACAAAATAAGCTGAAATAATAGCAGTCAATCGGCGACTCTTATCAGCAGGAATCCCTCCTAATCCGTGCGGAATAACACCTTCTGAATATGCTATTCTAATATCATATTGTACTGCCTCAATACTAGCAATAAGCCATTCAATATTAGGCTCGAATGCTTCTCCTACACCCACTTTTAAGCGTAATCCTTCAAGAAAGTAATTCGTATCGTTACCCTCCAACACTTCCATTGCATGACCCATTCTACAATAAGCATCCTCCAACACCGTCAATACTTTAGGGTTTACATCCTGAAGATTATCCTCCATAAGTTTCCGACAACCAAGCCCAAACTCCCGAAAACGTCCACGCAAAGCCGCTAAATCCATCAAAAACTCCGAATTTAGAGCTGCGATTATTGTCTTGTTTTCCATAATAATTATGATTTAAAATTTAATGATTTCTTCCTGTACAGCAGCAACCAGTTATCACACAATGCACCGCTTAATGTTCCCCTCCTTGGGAGGGGCTAGGGGAGGTTCGACCAAAGGCAGTTACTAAATATTCCTCACTGCATTTCGCTTGATATCCTCCTTGCTTTGCACCTTAGGCTTTACCTTTGGCACTCGCTTACGCTTCTTTTTCGGCACAGTAGCAGCCTCACCTCTATCTATCAAGCCCTTGCCATCTTGTATCATCTCCTTTTGTTGACCATCGGAAGGTGTCAACATCAATCGCTGCTTATGAGCCTCCACACCATACAAATCCAACAGCTCCATATTTTCAGCACGTTGTTCTGTAATCTCTTCAATCAAACCTTTGTTAAAGTCACGAACACGCTTCAAATACTCCCCCTCATTATTACCCTCTTTTCTATCCTTCAAAGCCATTGACATGATTTCCTTCGACTCCAACAAATACTTATACTTTCCACCTTCTCCCAAAACTAAAATTGAACTTCTATCAACCAAATCATACCGAACCTCCCAGTCCAAATGATGTAAGTACCTAAACGACTTTTCAAAAGTGTCGTAACTATAAGTTTCGCCATCCACTGTCAAATCAAAGCCAGCAGCACGCATTTTACTCGTTTTCTTAGCCACAGTACCAACACATTCCAAATACTCCATTCTATCCATAAGTCGCTTATCATCCGACTCCAATCTATTGAAAGCCCTTAGCCACTTTTCTGCTTTCTTCTTTCTATCCAAATGCATGATTTCATGAATTTGTAAAGTATTCAACCGTTTGCCAGGGAACTCCTTTTTCACCATTTGCATAAACTCCACATTCGGTTGATTCGCCTTCTTTGCATCCACATTATGACCACTCCAGTTCAAATACTCCTGAGCATACTCCCGATTCAAATAATTGAAATACGGCTCAATGACTTTTGAATTAGAATTCCCGACTTCCGCTGGTGTAAAATGCTTCGTTATCGCCTCATAAAATGGTGTCAATTGTTTAATCCCATACCTATCCGACTGAACCTGAAAAGGACTATAATATTGACCAGTAAGCTCCTTGGAATGGTCTAAAGCATTCTTCATTGCTGCCTGTATTAGCTTCACATTCTCTCTATCACCAATCGCATATCCCAATGGATAATTATTGAATGGGTCAAGAATAACAACCAACACTTGTCGGTGATGATATTTAGTCAAATTCACCTCCTTGCCATCTCGAATAGCCACTCCACGCTCTTGGAAAACCAATTCCACCGTCCAGCCATCAACCGTCACATAGAACAAAGGAGCTGAAGGGCGAATCCGTTTATTCAACATCCCAACCTTATGCTTGAATCCTCGTTTACCAATTCGACCAGCCATACCAACCAAATCCGCTTTCTTATATCCACGGACCAATGAACCTGTCACCGTCATGTTAGATAAGCCCATCCGAATCATCTCTTGATTGTACTTTCGAGCTATTCGCTCACAATCCCAATTCTGATGACGACCTAACAACTCCTGCATCAAAGCCATCTGTACAGCCGCATGACTGCCCTTCCCTACCTTTCTACTCCAGTCATTACCAAACCGCTTACTCACCACACACAAAGCTCCATTCTGCTTATAATCCTTCACTTTCATGTAAAAATTACGCTGACTCTTCGGCACACCCACTTCTCTCAATCGAACCAATCCCAGAAGCACATCATTAAAAGCCTTCTTACTTCCAAAGCCCAAATCCTTAGCTCCTCTCACCGTCAAGCCAGCAGCAAGCCCCAAATACCGACAAGCATCCAAGTACCGTTGTTGATACGCCAAAGGCAAATACTTTCCCTCCGAATACTGATAGTTTCGTATCACGACTCTATCCTTCTCCTTGCTCACCAACACACTATCTAATATCATCGCTGACGAATACTGATAAACATCACCATACATATCAAACAGCAGCTCCTTGTACTTATCTCGCAGTTGCTCATAATCAACCAACACCCTACGAGCATCCAATGGGTCTTTAATAAAGACCCATGAATTGGATTGACGCTTCTTTGCTGTCCGTATGGTATTTTCACCCACACCAGCCGCAATAAGCTCATCAAACTCCACATACAATCGTTGATTAATTAATTTCATATCGCTTAAAGGCTATTTAAATCCTGTTTAACACAAATCAAGGTAGCTGGAGAAGTAATTTCACCACGTTCCAAACGCTGCTTAATTACAGTGGCGTGTTTAGATACCAATTCACTATACTCCTCATATTCTTTTGAATCAGTTTTCATATCCATAGAGAATGCCTTTGGATAACATTTAACATTAGGATTTAAAACCTTCCAAGAAGACATAACATCCTTATTCCACTCCTTTTTAGATTCTTTCAATTCCAAAACCTTCTTTGCAGCTGCTTCTCGTATCGCTTTAAGTCTATTCTGCCGTACTGCTTTCTTTACTGCTTGTCTCTGCCCAGCCAATTCAATAGCCTTAGGCACTAATTCATAGATATCCAAAGCACTAGGTATAGTCCAAGCATATTGGAAGCATCTCGTCACATACTGACGACTAACCCCACTCAATTCAACCAAACAAGTCATTCCTCCGACCTGTTTTTTCAGTTGTATGTGAATTTTCTCAATATCTTCTTTCATGTTTCGTGTTTACTCGTTATATTTGGCTAGATGTTTGCCGTTCTTGTTTACAAATATAAAGTATAATCTACGTTACAACCAAACTTTGTAGATTATAATATATACATTTTTTTAAATACTATGGATACAATATTGAGAATCAAGGAATTTCTTGGAAAAGAAAAAATCACTAAAAACAAATTTTACACTAAAACAGGCATTAGTAATGGCTATTTAGATAAAGTAAAAAGCATCGGGAGTGATAAAATTGAGATTATAATCAATACTTTTCCTGAGCTTAATCTATATTGGTTGATTTCTGGAGAGGGTCAAATGATAGTTTCTAATGAATCACCTATGGAAGGAAGCGATAGCTTTTACTTAAAAAAAGAGATTAGATTATTGCAGGATAATCTAAAAGACAAAGAGCGAATAATATCCTTGTACGAAAAGAAAAGCTAGAGATCACAACACACCATAAAAACCAAAGCAAGTCATTCAAATCCCTATACACGTCCATGCTCTTGGCACTCGCCAAATCCACAGAGCTATTTTTTTACAAATACTATCGAAACAAATTGTTTTATTAAGAAACAAATAATTATATTTGTGGCAGCAACAATAAAGATTGCTATTAGCATATAAGTCTGCTGCTATCGGCTCACTTTGCTATCCGATTACATCGCATTTCCCCTATAAAAAAAGGCATAAGGGACAATGCCTTTTTTATAGGCTCAACAAAAGAAGGCGACTATACAATCAAGTATAGTCGCCTTCTTTCGTCTCCGCCCACAAATAAAAAAAGGACCACCAAAACCCAAGTTTCAGCGGCCCATTCTACAAGCCCAATGTACACCTAAATGTACACCTAAATGTACATCTAAAAAAAATTACCATACGTTTCGAGGTCTATATATTACGGTTTTCGTTGTTTTTCGTGTTATATATACGGTTTTTAGGTCTATTCCATGCTTTAAATTTCGTTTAAGTTACGGTCGAGTTACGCATCAGTTACGGTTTTTGTACTTTATGTTTTGCGTTCACATCCTTGCATTTTATCCATAAGCGTCTGATTTTCAGCATTTTTCAGACCTTTTTCATCTTCTCCTTTTTTTGAACCTTTGGTTTTTCTAAAACTTCACTTTCTCTAATATCATTTTGCTGTTGTACCTTTTGTATGTTTTGTAATAACTGGCTGTCTGTAATTTTTAGTAGCTTATTTCTATACCCAATATTTTCGTCTACTTCTTCTGTAAATTGTAAGGTATTGACACCAGCAGCTGCTTGTTTAGCTTTTTGCATTAACTGTTTACTACGCTCTAATGTAAAGTGACCACCACCTTTCTCTTGCCCTTGAAAGCAATCTACAATTGCATTTACAGCATCTACTTGAAATTGTTGTTCTTTAAACTGTAACTTCATTTTTTAAATTTGTTCCTTATTTATGGGTAAATGTTCCTTAACCACTAAAAACCCTTATTTTTCAATGCTTTACAAAAGCCAACTATTGTTCCTTAACGCTTTTTAATACTTCCTAAAGCTTACGTACTTAATTACTGAACTGGTGTACTTAAATCTTTAGGTGGTGTACTTAATTTATATAACTGGTGTACTTATATCACCTTCATTTCTGTATTAGGGCTTAATTGCTTTAGCAACTGCTTTACGTTTTCTTTGGCAGTATCGTTTTTAAAACCACTGTCTTTAAACACCATACGCAAAGGTTGGTAAGTTGCTATTTCTTTAGCAAAAGCTTCATCTACACCATTTGCAAAACACGCCATTAGATAATTGGTATCTACTTTAAACACCTCTTTACCTTGTATGGTAAGTGTTTCTGTTTTTAAGGTTAATGGTAAACCCCAATCTAAGAGTATCTGCGTAAG
>CAKZMU010000107.1 GCA_937129145.1 uncultured Lacinutrix sp.
GTAATTTCTTCTAAAGCGTCTATTTGATTTTGAATGTTGCTAGTTACCCCGTTCAACATATTAAACTCCGTGTTTGATACGTTCCCTGAACCTATCTTGTTGGAGTTAACACCAGAAGCAATTTTAGAATCTGTTACTGCGCCGTTCGTTATGGTTAAAGTTGTTGCTCCAGCAACATCTCCCGTATGCGTTACGTTAGAGACTTTAGCGTTATTTGCTGTTATATCTGTAGCTTGTGTTGTTGTTATTCCAACCTTACCTGTATTTGCAACTACTTGGGCTTCCCTAGCATCTGTAAATGAGTTGGTGTCTGCATTACTTTCGTATTTGGTTTTTATAGATGCTGCGGTTTCTGAACCACCTCCTAAATAATTAGCGTCAGCATATTCTTTTGTTATAAGTGCCTTGTTACCTGCTGTGGTAATTAAAGCATTATTAAGACTAGGAGCTGTGATTGTTCCATTTTTTAGGATAATAAGAGCATCTGATTTTACATCATTACCACCGTTTCCAATAGTGAAAATTCTATCAGTAGGAACCCAACCTGATGTTGATCCAGCTACATAATCTGTTGAATTATATCCTGTAACAACTTCACCAAAAGAAAATGCTTTTGAAGATCCACTTCCGACTATAACGGAAAAATCTCCAAGAGTAGTACCACCTTGACCAGATAAAATTGATGAAAATGCACCTTTAGCGCCGGCATCTGTTTGATTGCTATAATAAAGTCCTAAATCAAGCGCTCCTACTCCTATATTTCCAGTATATGCAGAATTTGCTCTGGAAATTCTATAACCTGTATTTCCATTCTCTGTCACTTCTAGTAAATTTCCACCTGTTGCAACGCTCTCTAATCCTTTTTCTAACTTCCCTATTGCTTCATTAACATTGTCTGTTGCTGCAATTGCAGATGTAGTACTTGGTTTGGTGTAGCCTGTTAGCAGAACTTCTGCTCCTGTTTGGTCGTCTGTTGAGCTTCCACCGCCTTTCCAAGTTGTTTGACCCAGTTCTGTGTCAATTAAACTAACAACCTCTGTTCCGTCTAAAGGTGTTGCTGCGTTTGCGCCAAAAATTCGCCACGCAACCGTTTCACCTCCAGAACTATTTGTTGTAACCCCTATTGTAGTTGTTGAAATACTTATTAATTGAACTGGGTCTAAAGAAGATGAAGGATTTGTTTTTGTAATAGAAATTCTTGATGCATTTGGCGCATATCCTAACCCATGAGTTATTAAAGTTGTTCCACTTGTGGGAAGGGTTGCTGTTCCAGAAGCGACAATCCCAAAATCTCCTGTTGGAGAAACCCAACTCCTAGTACCATCTGCTTGGCTTGCTAATACTTGTCCATTAGCACTAGGATTACCTAAAGCATCCTCTTTTCCGTCCCAATCTGTTATATTCTGCGTTGTAATATTTCTAACGTGCGTAGGAACATCAGCTTCTGTTAGTATAGCATCATTTCCGATACTCCATTTTCCTGAATTTGTTCCATCATGAAATAAAGACGGTGCTGATGAACCTAAAGCATCTATTTCAAATTCACCTTGGGTAGATTTAATTTCCCAATCAAATAAATTGGAACTACCTATTTGTCTCATTTTTATAGAACGAACACCCTCGATATATCCGTCATCTGCGAAATCTATCTTTGCGCCTTGTTGGGAGAAATTTATATTTTGGTCTGGTTGTAAAGCTGTATTAGCTTTTGCGAGAATTGCGTTTATTGCTGCCGTAAAATGAACTCCATCTAAACTACCAGAAACCACATTCGCCAAAATAGACGGTGTCGCATCTGTGTAAGTTAGATTAATTGTAGAACTATTTGCTACCATTCCCCCCACAGCATCTTGGGCGTTTTCGTCGGTGTATGAGCCACTCCCCGCCTGTGCATCTACCCACTCAGTATCATTATCTGCATTGGTTTTTTTGGCTAACAATTGTCCCGTTGTTCCGCCTGTGGGAACTCCTATTCCGTCTGCACCGTCTGCACCGTCCGCACCATCATTTCCAGTAACCCCTTGTATTCCTTGAATTCCTTGTGCGCCGTCAGCACCGTCATTACCTGCGGGTCCTTGTGGTCCTTGAATGCCCTGGTCTCCTTTATCTCCTTTAACGCCTGGAATACCCTGAGCACCGTCTGCACCATCATTTCCTGCAACACCCTGTATTCCTTGCGCTCCGTCTGCTCCCTCTAAAGAAGTTAGCCATTGCGCTAAAGTTCCTGTATATCCCTCATCCACCGCTAATTGGTATGCTGATTTTCCGTCTATTCCATCTGCGCCACCATCTGTGCCACCTGGATCAGCTACCCATCCTGCGCCCCCGACGTTTATTTCTTTTCTGCCTGTGGTAACATTGTAGATTTTCCAAGTTTGATTACTTGGAACAACATAACTATCTCTTTGAGTAGTAGTTAAGTGGTCAATCTTTACGATCGCTGCTCTCACTGTTCGTTGTGCGCTTGTTACTATTGTAAAAATTAACGCAAATAATAATACTATCTTTTTCATAATTTAACTGCTAAATCCTAATTCGCTAAAATCACTATCACTTGTTGGGTTTGCTACTGTTGACAAATACCCGTCAAAGTAATTGCCATCATTAATACCTGCTTTTACCCCCATACATCTAAGCCCCGTTTTGTCGATATCACTATTGATGTCAATTGAAGTATTGCCTAGTTGTTGCACAAATATTTTTCTGTTTGCTGCGGACACTTGGTCTATTGTTTTTGTGTTGTTGAGAAAGTTTTGAAATTGTGTTTTCAAATTCTCTATACTTGCTCTCGCTTCTTGGTCTACTGCCATATTTACAAATTTAACTATTTTTATTTAGTCTAAATAAGAATTAAGCCAATACTTTTGTTTTAATTGGCATTTTCTTATATTTATAAGCTATGCTTATTTTAATTTTAATCTGCGTTTTAGTCGGTCTTTTATGCCGTTGGTTGTTTTTATTGATTTTTGATTCTATTTTTAAACCCAACAATGAACCTGCCTACATAGATAAATCAACCCACTATCATAACCATCTACACGTCGGTAACATCGATGAAATCCCCATCAGTAGCGATAAAAGCTCCGTCGGAATTGATTAGTCTTGTTTTGCCGTCGTAATTTATTGTTGGTAATGGCTTCTCTCCTCCTATAATGCCTGTGCTTGGATTTAATATAATTTCATCGTCTTGAATATCTAAATTATCGCCAGAACCTAACAACTCTAATTCTAGAGTTCCTAAATTTGTAAACCCGTATCTGTCAAACTTTGCCTTGTCTTTTATAACTAAAACTTCATTGACTTTAAATCCATCTAAGGCAGCCGCCATACTTAATTTTGATTGCATTTGTGTATTTAGCCCTGCAATTGTAAGCACGTATTTAATGCCCGTGTCTTGATACAAACTATACGCCCTATCATCGCCTTGTACGGTGTCGCTTTCGCTTGTTATTCCCGCCTGAAACAATCCTTTGAAATATCCAAAGTGTTTAGTTCCAGACTGAAAAACTAAACCCCCTATATTCAACGAATGAAACCACTCTAATTTTAAATAACTACAATCATCAACTATTTTATTTATGTAATAAGATTTTTCTTTTTGGTCTATTTTATTAAAAGCGTAACCTGATTCTATTATAATGAATCCACCCTTTTGAACCAATGACATATCTAAAAAGCATTCGTAAACCTCATAGTCTTGAATGTTGTAAGTAGCCTGTATTTTTCCGACCTCTTGCGCTCCTATTGTTAAATCTATTTCTAAATACCATCTGTCTAAAATCTCATTGAAACCTATTTGATTGACGGTAAAAGTTCCTTTTCCATCAATAGACACCGTTTGCCCTATATCTCCCCAATCTGGCAAGAATAAGGCATGAGGGGAGCTACCTGTTATCGTCGTGCTATTTGTTGCATAGGAATTGCCGCCGTCAAAAAAGATTCCTGTTTTTGTTCCTATCGGAAATATGACGCAATCGACTTTTTCTGTGAAGCCCATATTTTCAGTCAACTTGAATGGAAGTAAAGGAAGTTTATTTCCGTCCTCGTGAAATGTTGCACCGTTATAGCTATACGCAGACTTGAACTGCACAGGAACTAATCGTCCTACTGGAAAATTAACAACAACTTCATGTGTTACGGATGCTATTTCCTCATAGCTTTGAGAATTAAAATAATTCCTTTTACCTCCCTCTTTGCGAACTTTTCTAAAAGGAATAGAATTAAGATTAGATACTTCTAAAAGCCTTTTTTGTTCTATTTCTTCTACATCAGCAACATCAACAACAACCGTTGTTGTAAATTCACAACCATATTTATCTCGAATAGATAAAATGTATTCTCCCTCTAAAATCGTTGGAAAAACATTGCTTTGTTGATAGTTAGTGCCGTCCAAAGAATACTCTAAAGGCGTTGTGTCTGCTATTGGCGTGTCAACTGTTATTGTGATGTCGCCGTGCGTTGTAAATTTCGCAACGTTAATACTAAAATCGTTTACATTGTATTTTCTAGGTACAACTACCTGTTTATCCGCCCCTATTTGATTGTTATTAGAATCAAATACTTGAACATTTAAAAGCATACTTCTACCTAATTGGATGGTTTGACTTGTGCCATCCCATCCTGAAAGCGAGGTGTTTCCGTTTAAATCTACTCTATACGGTGATACTCCACCACTTGCTGCAATAGTATAATCTAAAGTATTGCAATCTCCTGTACCGTCTTTTGTAAGCGAAAAGACTTTTGATGTCTGCGCTGTGCCATTGTCTATATTAGAATTAATTATTAATTTATTCCCGCTATACTGTAAACTAGCAAAAGTTCCTTGACTTGCTGTTATTGTAACAACATTATCAACCCTACTAGCTGAAAAAACATTGTTTGTTCCCGTTTGGGCGTGGTCTGCCAAAAAAGCAGCAACATAATTTTGTGCTTGTTGGTTGTTTTCCGAAATCGCTCCTGTGCCTACAACCTCTGTAAATTGTAACTGCTTTGAGCGTTGCGGAACTAACGCCTCCGTAAGACCATAAGAATGTATGCCATCATTGTAAATCAAATCTACAATGCCATTGTTAAACCCTCCTGCGGATAAGTCTTGTACTTGAAATGTTATATCTATACTACTACTCATAAGTACGCTTGTATTAATTTATTCTTTCCCTCTTTGTTAGCATCACATTTTATTAAATACCCTTTTATTTCGTCATTACCAACCTTGAAAGTCGCTAGACCATACCAGTTTGGGAAATCTCCTATGCCTGTGATTTGGTCTTCAATTTCTTGTGATATTTTTAAATTAAAATCAAAAGTCATTGGATATACTTTCGGTTTTTCTAAAATAGAGTGCGGTATACTTCCGCTTTCTTCTCCTATCTCCGTTATTAAAGAACTGTTGCAGTTAGAAGAAATCCACCTTATATTTCCGTCCGTCAAATGAACCAATCCTACATTTATTTTATAAGAGTGGTTTAACAAAAGATGCAAAGGCGATAACTCAAAATTGTAAGCACTATCTGCATCATAAATACCAGTAGGCTTTGTTGTATAAACATCTTGCCAAGTTTTAGGAACATAGCCTAAGCCTTGTTTTTTTCCCTTAATAACCATTATATCACTATCGTAGGGCGTATCTGTTTCTGCAAAATCTTGAAATTGCTTTCTTCTACACAACTCCACGTCAACATCACCATGTCTAAAGTTGGACAAGAAACTATACAACACCTCTTTGTCTCCTCCGTTATCAGTATTAAAATTCGCTTTTCCGCAAAAAGACTGCAAGCCGTAGACTTCTTCGTATCCGTCACCCCCTTTTGAGCTACCTAGATTTAAAGAGGTATAGTAATTTCCTCCTAAAACTGTTCTTTTTACTTTTTGCGCAGGAATTAAAACGCCGCTCGATTCAAAACGAATAGTATTCACTTTTTGGGTGGTATATTTTTCTTTTTCAATTCTCAAATACTCTTTATTTCCTATAATTTCAATAAACCAACATAAAGGGTGTTGAGCTTGTAGCGAATCGTACGCATTTTTAAAAGAGGCAATAAATTGGATTTTTCTTTCTTCTTCTGTTCCCTCATTTACGATGTCTGGAAAATTTCTAATATAAAACCCATTTAAAAGAACATCCTCGCTGACCTCGCCACTCGTCATAAAATTAGATTTCACCCTGCCCACTTCTCCTGTTATCATTGTAAGAAGTCTGTCAAATATCTGCATCCAAGTAAGGCACTTTGAAGATGTAGCGTCAAACTCTGAATCTTCTTCTATGAAGATATCACCCTGTCTATTATCCAATCTTATAAGTAATCTACCTGTTCCTGATCCTATTCCAAGCGTTGCTACGATTTGAACTATAAACGCCCAACTTTCTCCTTGTTCAAGTGTTATTGTCTTATCAAAAATAGCTGTGAAAGATTGCCCTATTTTATCTTCGGGGGTGTCGATAGACAATATAGTTTCTTCGCTACCGTCCTTGTATTCGAAATCTTCCCCGTTCTCATATTTCCTAAATAATATGTTTAACTTTGATCCAGCCTGCCTATCTTCTATCTTATCCCCAATAGTAAAAGAAAAGTTCATTTTTATTTTTTGGGTCTTTTGCCTATCATTAATAAAATACATCGCGCTTGTTGGTTCGCCGTTTCTAACAGCTCCCTCAAACACTCCTGTTTCTCCTAATGCCGCCCCATCTGTTGGCTGTGAAATTAGTTCGTCGGAACTATATTTTACACGAAAAGGAACACCTTTATTACCTTCATATATTCCTAGTGTAGACCTATTTTTTGTGCTCGCCCAAAACTCATCTTCAGTAGGTATTAATCTTGATTTTAGGAATATTTTCTTAGTAGGTAGCACTATATTTTCTGTGTGCAACACTCCAATATCATCACCCGTAATGGCTGTTGTATTTTTTAGGTCGTACTCATCCGACTTGTGCTTTTCTATCAACGCTTGCAAACCCCCTTTTCCGTACTTGGATTTTACCGTTCCTTTTTCATCTTCAAAGACTAAATTAGTAGTGTCTAAATAAGCAGGGCTTAACTTCTTCCATCGTTCATCTAATCGGGCAGGGTCTTTAATTTCTTTTTGTATTTGAACAGGTTTAACCCCATCAAGTGTGTTGTGTTTAATTAAAAAATCTCTACCTTTTCCGTGCAACTCTACGGAATTGCTCTTTTTATTAAATATTCCTTTAGAATTTTTGTCTTGCTCGTAGATATTGCCATTGCCATCCTCATAGTTGATAGGTTCAGGAATATCAACCACGCCCTGCCTTTCGCTATAAAGCGTATATCTAACGTTATTTTGATTTCCTATTGCCATTAATACCTAGTATATTCCTGTTCTACGGTTACGTTTATTGGTCTTTTGCCTAGCCCATACGTTGCCATTATCAATCTATCCAATTTATCCTCTAATCTTCTTGTGTCGGTTGAGTTAGCGTTGTTATTTATTACCTTAATTCTATCGCTATTATCTCTTTCTAATCTGCTTGATAGTCTTTTTGCTACCTCTGAATTAGGATTTTTAACTGCTGAATGAAATTGCGGAAGCGAGGGCACAATTATATCATCCCTTTTTATAAATGTTGGCGTTGTTTTGTTTGGTGAAAGTTCCGCACCACCGTACTTATCAATTCTTACTTCTAGTCGCTTTTCTCCCCAAGTACCCCATCCCTCAAAGTTGTTATGCTCATCTTTTCCTCTAAAAAATTGTGGTAGGGGTGTGGATGCTACAACTGCTGCCTGTGCTATTCCTATTGCTGCTGCTATTGCGCTGAATGGCAAACCGCCTGTTGTTGGCGAAGCTGCTATTGATTTAACTATTGCCTGTGCTGTACTTATTGCAATAGAAAATAATATTGCATCCCTATCTGCTTTAGCTTTTTTGAGCTTTACTTCCTTTTCTTTTTTATCGAACTTTCTTTGTGCAATTTCTTTTTGCTTGTCTGACTTCGTGTTATCGCTTAATACAGAATCTAAATACTTTCTATGGTTTTCTAAATCATTATCGTATTTGATTTGTTTAGAATCATAAAAAGCACCTACAACGCTATTCGCTGTTGTTGCATAATCTATTTCACTTGCTTTTTTACCCTCTATTAAATCGTTAAAAGCCGACAAGTCCAATCCGTAGTAATTTGCAAAAGTACTAGTAAGCTCTCCGAATATTTGGCTTTGTTGCTCTGCTGATAATCCCGCTGCTTTTGCTACATCTTCATAACCTTTAGCTATTTTCTTTAACTCGTTGGTAAGTTCGTCTGCTCCGAGAACCTCTAACTCCCTTAAATCAACACCCAAGCCATCTGAAAACGCTTTGTTGATTCTGTCCGATTCTGCTTTTAATTGCTTTTTTATATCGTCCGTAGTTCCGCTAAAATCAATATCTAGTTTTTTAACTCTAGGTGTAAAATCTATTGTTGTGCCTTTTGGTTTTGGGTCGTCGTTTTCATCTTCATTTTTAGATGTCTTATTGCTTATTCTGTAACTATCAATAGCCTGTAAAATCCCCAATCTCCTAGCTAAAAATGTTTGTTGTTTAGCAAGTTCTTTTGTTTCTTCTTCTAACGCATTGTTGTAGCCGTCATACTCTTCTTGACTAGAAGCACCCTCTCTAAGCTCTTGCAGTTCGCTTACTGATTTTTTTAGCGTAACAACTTTATCTGTGAATTTATCTACCTCGACTTTAGCATCAAAAAAATCTCGCCTAGCCATTTGCTGAATAGAAATTCCAGTTTTTTCGGATTCCTCTTGCATCAACTTCAATTCAGCCCTATAGGCTTCCATTTGGATCTTATTGTCAAAAGCCTTATCTGTTTGCGCTTTGCTTTGTGTTAACGAAGCTAATCCTTCAACTGATTTTGTTATTAAAGACAATAATCCACCAAGAACACGGGTAATTGTTCCCTCTCCACCTTCGACGCCTTGCAAAAATTCAGCCCAAGCATTGCCTAATCTTTTTTGTTCTGCTGCTAAAGTTTGAACCCTTTCAACCTTATCAAGGCTGTATGTTCGTTCTAGTTCTTCAGCGAATTTTGGCAGCACTTCTTCGCTTAAAACATTACCAAGCGATAGTTGTTTATCAAGTTCCGCTGTAGTCAATCCCATCGACCTAGCTAAAATTTGAAATGCTCCTGGCAACCTTTCGCCTAATTGCCCCCTTATTTCTTCCGCTTGTACTTTCCCTTTAGACAATATTTGTTCTAAAGCCCTGAAAGAACCTTTTGCATCATCTGTTGACAAGCCTAAAACCCCCGCAGCTTTTGCAGTTTGTCTAAATATATTTCTTGTTTCTGCTGTTGTTAAATTGGTTGTTTTGGCGGATGCTAAAAATTTAGTGTATGAACCTGTTAAATCAACAATATTCGCCCCTGCTTCATCCGCTACATCTGACAAAAATAATTGAGCGTTTGTGAACGCAGATTCACTTTCTGTAACTTGACGCAAAGCCTTATTCATTGCATCAATAGCTTTTAACTGCTCATATATTTGACCGCTTATTTGTATAGCAGAATAAAGCCCAAACGCTGTAGCCAAACCACTAACCGCTGATGTTGCTGCCTTAAACGAATTAGGATAATTACCAACATTCTTTTGAAAATCACCTGCTGCGTTATCTGCTTGCTTCATTTTAGCAGCGTACTTTTCAACCTCTATTTTAGCCTTTTTTGTTGCCTTGGCATTTGCGCCCTGCTCAATAGTTAGGATTTTTAAATTCCTCTTAGCCTTGTTTAGTTTTGCAGATAATTTGTCGTAAGCATCCGCATATTTAGAAGTAAGTATTGCGTTTTGCTTGTTTAGTTTGTTTAGTTTTTGAGTATCAAATCTTTGTTGTATTAGGCTTTTTGAAACTCTTGTTGATGCTTGTGCCGTTCTTTCTTCTTGACGTGCTAACGCTTTTAAAAGTCGGTTTCTTTCCTTTAACGCTTCGTTGCCTTTGGTGTAATTAGATGCTCCACTTTGCGCCAAGGAATTTCCTTGACTAGGCACAACAATAGAAGATGCAGACTTTTTAAAAGCTTCAATATTCTTTACCATATCAACAAGAACATTGTCGGTCTTTTTAAGTTCCCCGTACAAATCAGGGATTACTTCCTTTCCGTAAATTACACCGTCTTTAGCCATTATCTTTGTTTCTCTCTCTTAACACTTGATTTGTTGCGTCATACTGTCCGCAAGTAAATTTTTCAGGGTCTGTTATTGTCGCACCCCGCAAATCCATTAATGCAAGGCTTTTGTTAATCTTTTTTATAATTTCTTCGTTAGATTGTTGCTCTTGTTCTGGGGTATCTTCAATAATTTTGTTCAATTGTGCTTCGTAGATTTGATGCTTTTGCGTGGCTTTGCTTAGTTCTACATCTAACCTCTTGAAATTGTCGTCCATATTTTCCGACCACTTAATCCGCCCAGCTTCAAAAAACTTCTTTAAATCTCCCCGTCCACTTTCTACAATTCCCAAAATCAAGGATAGTTTTTGTAGGTTAAAAGTTTCGTTTAACACCTTTTTAACTGCGTTAGCTTCTGCCGTTGCTTGATGTGTTGGGTTTAGTATTGAATATTCTTCCCGTATCTTTTCCCATTCCCCCTCTTTTAGTCCACATTCGTCAGGGGTTTTAATGCCTGCCAGTATTCGGCAAAAATCTTTTATAGGAAATTCGTCATAAGTCATAAGCCTAAAACTTGTCGTATTTGAATCATAAATGCTGGTAATATTACCTTTGAAATAACCTCTTTTAAATTATCATCCCGTAACCCAAAAAGACCATCGTATTTTACTATCAATTCATCAGTTTTAGAATCAGTACTCCAAAACTCGGCACTTTTGCCGTCTGTTCTCAACTCCATGCCTTTAAAAAGGTCGCCTGTGTCCTCAAAGTTGTAAGGCTGTCCAGCTATTTTTGGTTTTTTAGGCGTGTAATTTCTTGCCCAATTTTGGGTTGATAATTTGTAAGTTCCAAACAACTCACCATCGTTGCTCTCGCCCTGATTTAGTTGTTTTTTTTGAAGATTTATAAATACGTTCTCGTATCTTTTTATCTCTTCAAAAAGTATTAATTCTAAAGCATCCCTATTTAATAGCTTTTGTAGATTTTTTTGAAACTGTACTATTGTCGCCATCTTCTTGGAATTTGTCTACACCATAATACTTGTCAATCATTTGGTCGTATTGCTTGTTGGTGTATTTTTTGCCATACCTAGCTTTTAACTGGGCTTTACAATCGCCCGCTGAACCTTTTGTAAGATTAGCGGACATTGTAAAATTTTTAACATCAAAATCCATTATACAGATAATGTAACCTTATTCATATAATACAAGATGTTAGATTTCTCCTTGATCCCGTCAGTTTCTAAATAAGCGGTTGTTAACGCTGTTGTAACTCCAACTGTATAAACTCCATCAACCTCATTTACAGAAGCAATTGTAAGTTCGTTACCATCTACATCTGTTGCTTTAAAGTCCGCTGCTACCAATCCATTTACTTTAGCGGTAGAACATCCTTTTGTGATTGTAATCACATCAGTTAATGTTGTGCCATCTGAAGAAGCCCCTGCTGCAACTCCTTCCGCGCTTTCTACTTGGTCGATTTCATCAAATCCGTAATCTAAATCGATTCTGAAAGGATTGGCTCTGAAATACTTGTAGTTTGCAAAAGTAATTGACAATACAGTATATTCAACTGGCGTGTCGTTTGTTGGAATAGTACTGTTAACACTAATTGAACTAACTTCTACTCCTGCACCCTTACCGTTATAGTCAACTCCTTGAAGTTGACCTGTTGAAGTTTGGATGAAAAAACGTCCTGTTTTGTTCTCCAATTTTTCTAATTCGGCACTTGTACAAGGACACATTTGGCTTGTTACATCTACCGATAAAACTCTAGGTGTTTGTTCAACCTTAATTTCTAAATCTGCATCCTCGAAAAACGCTGCTTCCGTGCTTGTATCTGCAAATTTTCCTTTCCCTACATAGATTACATCGCCTGTCGCTACTAAAGCGTCAAATGTTGCTTTGTCTTGTAGTTCTGCTACTGACTTTCTTACATCGCCATCAACCCAAAGCAATTTATCCCAATAGCCGTGTAAACTCTTGGTGTTAACGCCTGCATTGGCTATGTATGTTTTTGACGCTGCGGAATCATTACCGCAACTTACTGTCTTTCCCATTTTATTAATTTTTTAACATTGTTCTTTTTCTAAACTATAATCTACTTCCATTCTTATTGTAAAAACGTGATAAGGGTGTATGTCCGAATACTTGAAGTTTCCAAAAGAAAAAGCATCTTCAACAACTCTTTTTAAATTGTTCATTCCATATTCAATTCCTGTTAAATCATTTTGCAACAAACTAACTAAATCAACATGCGCTTCTTCATCTGCTCTATGTGAGATATTAGATATTTCATCTAAATTCAATATGCAAACTAACCAAAGGTCATTCTTTGCATAACTATTTTTAATACTTGGCTTGTCGCCTTGCACAAAAAATATCTTATTCCCCTCACTATAAAGTATCTTTTCATACTCTCCATTTCCTTTATAAACTTCTAAACTAATACCGTCCTCTGTTTGCTTTTTGTAAGCTCTACCATAAACATCTAACTCTCTCCACAAATCAACTAAAGGCTGATAGATTCTTTTTTGAATCCTGTCAATCTCTTTGTCAATTCCTACTGGATTTGTTTTTCTGTTGTTCATCGTGTCGTTATGCTTACAAATGCTTTTTGTTCTGACGTTTTTTGTTTTATCAAAACAATTTCATCACGGTATTTATGTTCTATTCCGTCTGCTACTGGAAACTTATCGCTCCCTTTATTTCCTTTTAAATCAAAATAGATTCTTTGTAGTGCTTGCTTCCCTATAACCTCATTAAGGTTGGAACGCTTACTACTTAAAATCAAATTGATAACCTTTACAAGCATCTGCATAGAAATTGCATTGTCAAATAAAGATGGATAAAAAGAAAATATGTCAGGGTTGATATTATCACTATCAAAAACATCTGCCAAGACTTGAAAAATAACAGCTTCCTTCAACTCAATTAAGTACAATCCGAAATCAATATCGGTTATGTCTTTATCAGGCTGAACACTTCTAATATTTTTAAGAGTTATAATAGGATGCTGATTCTCGAAAAACAATCCACTATTATTTGTTGGATTATCAATCTTAAAATCAATCCTATTTTCTAACTCAGTCTTGGCTTCTGCTCTCGTCATTTTTTACAATTGTTCAAATGCAAAAATTGGTGTTTCATTTGCTACGCTAATCATTGCGTGACTAAATGAATAAATTGCTGTTACCTCTATCTTATCAACTGGGTCTTGGTAATAAGTTGCTCCATTAGCAACCGTATCAGCCAATCCGCTTTTAATATGAACATCGTAAGTAAGTCCTGGAATAATACCATCTGCAATAGTTGTAAACAAACCCTCATCTGAACTAGCTGCTGTACCTCTTCCGCCTTGTCTGTTCAAAGGCTCATTCCAAGAAGTCATACCAACCAATCCGCTAGGTAGAACATAACCAAAACCGTTCGCTCCCAAAGTTGCTTCGTCTAACGTCTCTTCTTCTGCTAAAGAAATACCTCCAAATTGATAACCATAATTTGTTGCATTTGCTGTTCCTTGTGCCGCATTGTGTGTCATATCAGAAACCAATTGCTGACCGCCTATAATATCAATGGTGTTTCCATACTTGTTAAGCCTAGCAACCGACTTGATTCTTGATGCCTGCCTTACTATGTTAGCGTCTCCTGATGCATTGGTATATTTAAAACCAGCTCCATCCCAAGTTAAAAGACCTGTTCCTGCTGAAACTTGTGTTTTTAATGCTGCTAATTGTGCAATACCATAAGAGTTGATTTGTCGTCTTAAAGCCTGTACAGCTTTTAATACCCCTTGATTCATTTGTTCTTGATAACCAAATCTATTGTTCTCTGCTAACTTATATGATACGTTGAAATCAACTGACTTCTGAACGTATGTTATAGGTTGCACAAAAGAATCTCCGAATGCTCCCGAGTGGTCTGCCTCCTTGTTGTTCTTTGTTGATAGAGACTCGTTGCTCTGTAATATTGCTTCAGTTGGTTGTACTAAAGAATCCTTTAACGCTTGTACGTTTGGATATGCAGTACTCTCATTACTAAACAATATTTTTGCTGTTGCGTTAGAACCCTCTCTCATTTCTGCCGAAGCCATTAACCCCTCGGCTTTTGCTATCGCTTTTAGTTTTACTGTATTATCTAAATTTGCCATTTTTTAAAATTTATTATTCGTCAAAATTGAAATTTTCGTCTTTGGATTGTACTTCTTTTAAGTATTGTTTTGCTTCCGCAGACCCTTCATTCCATCCTTTTGATTCGCAGTACTTTTGGTATTCTGTGTAATTTTTAGGCGTCGCAACTGTTGCTTTGCCTTTTCCACTTCCCCCATGTCCTTGAATCTTTTTAGCAACCCATCCCCTTGTCTCTGATTCTGATTTTAAATAATCATTCATCTTAACAGGTTCTTGGTAACTGTCTGTTAAAAGTTTCCCCTCTTTATAAATACCATCTTCTTTTACTTCGATGCTTGAAAGAATTATATTTAAAGCTTCTGATTTGTTTATCCCTAAATCTTCACGCAATGAGGGCATATTACTTAATGCCTTTGCTCTTCGATTTGTTTCTTCTGCTTTAGATTTAATAGTTTCAATTTCAGTTTCTTTATTTCTTAAAGAATCTTGCAACGTTTTGATAGCTTTATCTTTTTCGGCTAACTTTTCGTTTGGCTCAATTTTGGATTCTGATACAATTTTGCTTTTGTAATTTCCAAATACATCATTTATCGTTTCTCCTTCTAGTTCAAAATCTGTTTTAATAGATTCTAAAGTTTCTTTTAAGCCTTTAGATTTACCTTCGTCGTATTTTCTTTTACCGTGATTATCTAATAGCTTAGATTCGTTTTCTTTGGTTAAAAATCTACCTTCTGGTAACTCTAATTCTTGTTCCTGTTCATCGGATATTGCTTTTGCCAATTCATCGGCTTTGATACCAGTCATTACAGCGATGGCATCCATTGTTTTGTTTGATAACATTTTATTCTTGTTTTACTGTTTTCTTTTTTGGTTTACTAATTTGTTCGTACTTAACTCCTGTATGTACTGCTGAATCATTAAGCGTTTTTGCTTCTTCGTCAGTCAATAGAGCTATTCCCATCTGTTCCCACTCCTTCTTTAGTGGGTTCATTTGCATTCTGTTGTACTTCGCCATTTTCTTTTATTTTATTTAGTGAATATTGTTTTAAATCTTCTTTTAATTCATCAACCGTCATTAATGTCGCCTTTGCTTCTTTTAATTGATTTAGCCATTGTGGATAGTATATTTTACAATAAAGGTCGTTTCCTGTAATGCCCAGTTCTTTTACGTCTTTTGCTGACAAAGTAGGAAACGGATCGACCTTTAAGGTTTTATTTACTTTTTGGTATTCAATATTATTATTAGCATACTCGCTTTGATAATATTTATCCGTTAAATCTCTTTGAACAATTATAGGCAGGTTGTTTGTTTTTGCTTCCTTTAAAGTATTTAGTATCTGGTCGGGTGTTTCCATCAAATACCTAGTGCCATAACTTACCGAGCTTTCGTAATTAGTGTTACCTAAAACAATCTTGCCTAAAGTAGTAAGTAAAAACTCGTGTATTTTTTCAAACGTCTTAGAAACATTTGCTACTCTTTCTGCTTCTGGCTGAACGTTTAATAATTTTCCTGTTGCTGTTTCGTTATCTCCTATGGTAGTAAAAGCAGAGCCCCAAATAGTTTGGAATATGCTGAACTTTAAATCTTGAATATCCTCTTTGTATTGCTTCCAAATTTCCAAACTTGGATTGATATACCCACCAAAATTAGGGGCTAGAATTGGGTCTCCCTCTCTAGGGATGGGAACTATCATCAAGTCGCTTGCGTCCTTGTGGTTCTTTACCTTATTCCCTCTGCAAGTTGGACAAACAGTTTCTTTTATTTCGTTTTCAACACTCCTTTTAACACTTCCATGTCCGTTACAAGTGGAACAGTTTTCAGGATATTGCCAGTATTTAGCAAATCCTTGTGATAGCTTATGCACCACATTAACCGAAACATCTCGCAAATGTTCGTTAGCGTCGTCCAAGACCTCATCTATAATAGACAAATACTTATTCGTGTTAGGGCATTTTAAATCCCCTAAAATATAAGCTGGAACATATCCAAAAGGATTGCTAATTATAGAACTTTCGTCTAAATAAATGTTTTCTCCATCTTCAATATAAATACTATCTGTTTTTTCGTCAATTACTCGATAGTATTTTTTATCGTCATCTTCTTTTTCAAAAGGATTGAATATTATTAGATTTAATTCTTTACCTTTATTTTCGTAGTGTATTACTTCGTCAGTTCCAAATGTTTTAAATTGATATTCTCCCTCCATATTTAAATCAACCATAACAAAAGAGTTAGGATCAATTACATATTTGGTTTTTATATCTGAACGAAGAAATTGCTTTATGCTTTGTCCAAAATTTACAGATTGTAAAGCTTCTTGGATTATTTCGGTTCTTGATTGTGGTAAATTGTAGTTAATAAAACCACCTTTTGCTGTAAAAACCTTGTCTAATGGTCTTAGGGTAAAAGAAAACAATGCTTTGTTTGATTTTATTAGCTTTTCCCGAAGTTCTTTTTGTGTAGTGTTTTCGTATTTATTAAACTCCTCGGTGTGCTTTTTTATGTTCTTGCCTGTTATGTGCATATTGCACAAATCCGCATACTCTCTTGCGTCAGCTATTTTAGCGGAAACACCATTTTTAATAAACTCTTTTACTTCTTCCTCTTGAAACATAAAAACCCTATTAACACGGGGCTAATAGGGCTATACTTGTCCAAAAAGTAAGAAGTCCAAAAAGCTAAACCCGTGGGTTTTACTATTTTGGACAAAACAAAGATACTAAAATAATTCTTAATTAGTCTAAATAAGAATAAGATATTTACATTGCGCCTGTTCCAAAGCCTGTTGGTCTTTTTGGTTTCAACTCAAACACCATTCTCATCATAAGCATATCTGCAAAATCAGGAGAACGTCCCAGTCTGTCTTTCAAATCCTTTTTCTTCTCCATTGCAATCTTACCGTCGTCGGTTACTGGCATCTTGCAAATCTGTTCCAGTTCTTCGATAATTTGTTTTCTATAATCTTTGCAAGCAATAAATATTTTGTTATTCTTAACCATTTCAGCTAAATAGAAATAACATTGAGCTTTTAGGTTTTTGAAGTTTTCTAACTTTCCCTGTATTTTTATCGGCTTTCCTCCGTTGTGAAATTCCTTTGCTTCTGCTAAAAATCCTGTCTTTGCAGATTGCCTTACAAATGTCTTTAATCCATCAGCATCATAAGCAACGTTTGAAATAGGTACATTTTTTTCAATTCTAATATCATTTATTTTTTTTGACACCAAAACCTCGTCTATTTTGTCAATTGCCCAAATACCCATCAGCGTTAACCCCTCCCAATATCCAATGACAAACAAATCTGAACCCTCATAAGCAATATCACAAGTCAAATATTTTTCTGAATTCTTTTGATAAACCCAGTCATTTTGAAACATATTTAAAATGTTATCATAATCAAAGATAGCGTAGGGGTTATCATCATATTCCCAATTTCCTTTAATCAATCTTTCAACCTCATTCCCTGAAAGTATCTTTAAAAGATTCTCAATGTAATCTTTTGGAAGCATTTTATTGTCTGTTGGAAGTGCTTGGATAAACTTTTTCCATTCAGGCAATTTCCCTTCTTTGCTTGGTTTGTAGTATTGGCGATAAAGATAGTTTTTAGATGGATTGCAAGTCTGAAGTAGTTTGGCTTTTAAATTATATTGTTCATTCTTCCATCTTCCAATGCTTGCCTGGAGATTGTTTTTTGCTGCTTCTTCAAACTCCCCAGCTTCTTCAATCCAACCCCTAGTCATTTGCATAGAACCAAAACGATAGTAGTTTGGATCGCTTGGTAAATACTTTGCATCTATTAGAAATACTTTTGATTTATTATAAAGCTCATAAAAATTATTTGAGCCATCGTAACGATAATAATTTTCCGTTATACCCCAATTAGCAAACACTTCGTGTATTGATGGTCTAGTAAATTTTACTAAATCGTTCAGCTTCTTTCTTGCTATGAAGTAATGAGTTTCAGGATATATTAAAGCGTCGCCAAATATTAGTGAGCATCCCGTGTAGGATTTTGCAGAACCTTTACTTCCTCCATAAACAATATCGATGGTTTCATCATCAATCCAATGTTTGGCACAAAGTTTTTGTTTTTCGTTGTCTCGGGTATTGAAGTTTAAAATCATTCAACTTTCATTCCTGTTATTGGAGTTGTTTCTATTGACCCCGAATGCTCTTGATGTGTTTTATCTTTCCATCCAAAATTCTTCAATGCAAATATATTGCCCGTACACTTGTCGCCATAAGCAACTTTTATTTCGTGGTGTTTCTCTATTCTGCTGATTGCTCTTTTTATAGAGTGGGAAAAACAATCTTTTTCTTTGTAGTCGTAAAGGCTTGATTTGTCAGCAAACCCTAAGTGCAAAGATAGTCCTGAAACTGTTGGCGGTTCTGGTCTTCTAATCCAGTAAGGTACTTTCATTATCTTTTCTCCATCATCTGTAAGAACCTTTTCTTCTTTTTCTCCTTGCTCTCCTAATATCCATTCAAAATAATCATCAATAAGGATTTGTACAGACTTTGGCTCTGTATGTATTGGAGGTCTTCCATTGCCTTTTGCGTTGTCATTTCCTTTAGGTGCTCCCATACCCCAAAGATACTACTTTATTTTTAATGGTTCTAAATAGTGTGTTTTTCAATTTCTAGGTAGCTCATTATCTTATCAAAGTCCGCTATTGTTTTCCCTTTAATTCTTTGAGCGAACAAACTCGTTCCTAGTGTAAATAGAAATCCTTTATCAAAAAGTACAACTTTGAAACAGTCAATACGATAAACTTTTCCTATTTCGTGTTTTCCGCCTGATTGGATTATATGCTCTTTGGTTAAGGGGTTTGTTTTTTTTGACATTTTTTTTATTCTTTTGCTGATTCTGAAATGGCATCATAAAAATTCTCTAACCCACAAACATCAATTGGAAACTCTCCATTTTCGTCCATTTTATAACTTTGAATAGCTATTAAATGTTTTTCTCCTATTTCCTAATAATTTTAGCTCTTTTATCTCGTTTTATTATTTCCTTAGAAAAACTATCTATTGCTTTATTGGCATCTTTCTCAACTTCTTTTTCTGCCATATCCTCTAAAGTCCAATAGAGTTTCTGAAAAGTTATTGATCAATTTATTGCTGCTTCTCTAAGTTTTTTTTCTGTTTGTTCCCAATTAATCATCCTCTAAAGATACGAATTTTACTTGTGAATTACAATTTATTAAAAAGGGCAATATTCTTTTTTTGGTATTTTTTCAATGTGTAAATTTAGATATTTTCTTTTGTAGAATTTTTTATTTATGTAAAATCCTACTTGACCTCCTTTTATTCTTTGCTTTAGAATTTTGTTTGTTTTGGAGTTTATTATTTTCTTGCAGTTTGTTACTTTGTAATTATGATGTTCTTTGAACCTCCAAAACACTTTAAAATTAACTGTTAAAATCTCCATAATTAGTATTGATTTTTAGATAGTTACATAGATTTTTATTGTTCTTATCCATTCGTTGTAATGCATTACGCCATTTACAGGTCTAAATACTTGTAAGCACTACTTCTATTCGCTTCTACTTCCTCTTTTGTTAACACCTTTGCTTTATGGCGTAACGTTCCCTCGTTGCTCTCGGCATTACAACAATGCGTATAATTAATGGCTTGAGTTCGGTGCTTAATCAAAGGTTAAGGTGTGCTTGCTTTTTCTTTTATTTTTTCTTCCCCCACACTTACGCTAATAGGTAAATATCCATATTCAGGATTCCAAGAGGTTAATGAGCAAACTTGCCTTTTTTCATAATCAATAATTCCATCTAAAGACCTCATATCCCAATCAAGTATTTTGTAAACCTCTTGCTTATTTATATCAAAATCGTCATTGTCTTTTTCAGCTAGAGAAACTAGATATTTAGGCATTTGTTCTTTAGTTCGCTTTTCCCACCAATTCAGTTTTTTAAATAAATGAGGGTAATCTTCTATGTTTTTGATATTGGTTACAAATCCCTTTTCGTGTTTTTCATAAGTAAAATAGTCGGTTACTGTATTAGTAAGTACTAAACCTATCTCATATTTACTATTTGGATAGTTTTCTACTACTTCAAATCTCGGTTTTAATAATTGTTCTGCTGTCATAATTTTACTATCGTAATTTGCCCTCGCTCAAAAAATAAAAGAAAAAGGGTCTGTTAATAATTCAATCTTTCGGCTTATCAAAGCCACTAATCATACGCTAACCGTTAGCAACAATAAGCTAAAGGTCAGTCCCACAATATTTGCACGTTACATAAACAAATCCATCGCCTTGGTGCATTTGTTCGTTCTCGTGCTTACAGTTGCTAACAATGTGTATAGATAATTGCTTACGGCAGTTAGTTAATTGTTCTTCTAACCAATCTTTGTAATTATCTAAATCAAAATGTTTGTCTGTTTCGCCTTCTGTTTCAGGTTTGTCTATTCTATATTCTAATTCGTACTTCCACATAATTTCTGTTTTATTAATTCGCAACTATCCATACACTCGTCCGTTAGTAAGCATATACCGCTATAATTCAGAGCGTACAAACATCATTTTGGCATCATCCAAATGTTCGGTGTCCTCTAAAATGGCTAGTACTTGTTCGGCGGTAAACGTCCTCTTCGACTTACTAACAATATCTATAATTAATACTTGGTTGTTTTTTTCGAGTTTATCCCACGCTCCTTCTTTTTTATCAAGTCCGTACAAAGCATTGCTAAGTTCAATATTGACATCGTACCAGTAATCGTCATCTTCAATTTCAGCATCTTCTTCTTCGTGGCATTTTTCGCATATAACAAGATTCCGTTCTTGATACCATTTTTCAGAGGCATAACCATCGTGCAGGTCAAACCAATTTCCGCAATGCTCGCAGGGGCATGGCATTTCCATTGTGTCAGGGTCTAATTCTAAGTCTTCCATCGCTCGATTATTTTAAAGTTTTGTGTTTATTTATTAAGTTATTTTCATTCCGAAAGTCGCACTAATCATAGATTCAACGTTATAAAACATTTTACTTTACATTACTTTTGCATTGGTCACACTCTTTTTCACACCTCGTTCTACACCCTAAAGAAACTTCATCCCAACAGTAAAACGGTTGTATAACACCGTGTAAAATTAATTGCTCTTCTAAGTGCTTACCTTTAAACTTTAGTCTTCTTATATAGCCTTTTAAATTAAGTATATCAAACTCTAAATCTTTAATCTCTTCTTTTAACTCTTCTGTATTTTTCATCTTCTATTTATTAAGTTTTGTAATTATTCAATCGCAACTAATCTTACACACATACGTTATAAACAAGTGGCTCAATCTGTACGCACTCAAACCCTATAATAGCCACCAGTTTATAACAATGCGTATAATT
>CAKZMU010000108.1 GCA_937129145.1 uncultured Lacinutrix sp.
CGTTCCCGACTAAAGGATCAACGCCCACCGCGTCCTCGTGCGATTGTAGCACAAGCGGGGGAGGGCAGTAAAGGAAGTAGGGAAAATAGATGGACATTGCATCTCAGATTACAACAGAATACGTAACGGTAGCCGTAGCGCTAGGCATGGCGCTGGTATACGCCATCCGACGCTTTTCACACGCGCAATCTCAAAAAATGGAAGCTGATGCCGATGCCAAGCGTGCCGATGCACAACTACCCACTCAATTTTTTGACCTGATGCAAAATTTTTTAGGACAACAAACCGCCCTCACGCAAAGTATCAACATGGTCATACAAAAGATAGACGAGCGCGATGAAAAAACCGCCGTCCTCAATCAACAGTTGGTCGGGGTGCTGGAATCTGTCAGCGCGTCGGTGGAGTTGAATAACCAAGCGGTCGATAAGGGCGGGGTAGAGCGTCGGGATTTGCTTGTATTGGCAGAACAGCAATACAAAGTCGTTAAGCAAACACGCTCCGGCGTGGGAGAGACTTACAGAACGCTAACCGCCGGGCAAGATAAAATTACAAAGACGGTAACTGGCAATCTTAAGAATATCGGCGGAACGTTGACCAGCAACGCGGAAACAATGGACGCGGTGCTAAGTGCAATTCGTAGCCAACCGACCATCGAGGACATTATTGCTAGGGTAGACAAGCACCTAGAAGATGCGAAACTCGTTAAACAATTGCGCGATTTAAACGCGAACATGACTGCGATTAAGGATCGTTTGACATCAATTGAAAACCCACCACCCAACCCTGATCCGGAGGCAGAACTTGAACATATTACTAGTGGAGGATAACGCGAATGATGCACATCTCGCTAAAGAAGCTCTGCGTGAAATCGGCGCAAGTGGTGTAACCCTTCACCATGTTTTTGACGGCGAGCAAGCGCTGGCGTTTGTCTATAATAACGACCCCGCACCCGATCTCATCTTGTTAGATTTGAACATACCGCGCAAGCGTGGAATGGAAGTGCTGGAAGAATTAAAGGCACACGATTTTTATCGACGCATTCCTATTTTCATTCTAACCATGTCAACGGCGGAGCGAGACATTGACGACGGCTTTTATAATCACGCCAATTTATATCTTCCTAAACGTGATTATCTTAGGACGGTGGACATGATGCGCGTGATGCTTGAATTTTTTGAATTTTGCAAATTTCCCGAATAGAGAATAGAGGAGCAGTATCGTGGAAACAACAAATGTACTTGGAATTATCGGAATTATCCTCTCGATTGTCTTGGCAGTTGGGGCAATCCTCATGTTCATGGAGAGATTTGTCTCCAAAATTCGTGAGCAAGATAGCCTATCTTATGAGAAGGCGCTACAAGCCATAAACGACTCGGCGGAAGCCACCAAAACCGAAAATCCGATGCTAGTCGAAAACGCCTTTAATGTGATTGACGGTTTGTTTGATCGACTGAGTGTCAATCTGCAAAATGCTGTAATTGCAGGACTTGAAAAAGGTGTTGAATATACCAAGATGACCACGACTCCAGAAGATGACGAATTGGTTGGTAATCTACTCAGCACAGTCCGAGAGTTCGTTGAGAATGACGAACCCGTTACACCTGTCACCGCCGAAGCAAATACACCGGAAACCGGATCAACCCCAGATGATGGTCTGATCACCGGAACGATGCCTCATGCTCCGCCTGATTAGCCTCCTTGTACTGCTCTTGGCTTTGACTGCGTGTGGGGCAGATGGTGCGGACTATAGCTTCGCTGTCTCATTCTATGATGGCGAAACGACCGTTCGCACCGGACGGGTCGAATGGTTCGAACCTGCGCCGACCTATCGCCCTACTGGAACCCAAGAACCAACTCCCACCCGTGAAATAATCTTCGCCACCGCCACGCCGTTTGCAACCACTGCCCTCCCCCCATTCCCCACTCTAATACCAACACTAACCCCTCAGCCGGTGCGGTACTGTCTGAACACGTCACAGCGCGGACTGAACGTTCGCAGTGATGCACGACTAAGTGCCCCAGCTGTTAATTTTTTGCTGTATGGAGAGCGGGTGATTGTGGAGGGGGTGCAAGCTACGAATGGTCAGGCGTGGTATCTGGTGCGAAGGGTTGAAAGTTCCAGCACGTTGGGCTGGGTCGCAGGCTGGTTATGTACCTTAGAGGCGTAAGCAGGCAGGACATCGCCGTTGTGCTAGCCTGCCTGCTCATTACAGTTGGCTTCTGGTATCTCTCGTTGAGTGCGCCGGATCGGGCGGTGCAGGCGTACGATCATATGGGGTATCCGGTTAGTCTGGAGCGTCCTCAACTATATTCAATAGATTGAACGATCCCCCGTCGCTTGACGGGGGATTTTTTGTTTTAGTCATATTCATCTGGGAACCTTATTGTCACTGGAGCGTCCGTTATATCGTAAACGCCATCCTCATAGAACCTAGAATAATAAACCGTGACATAAGGATCATCATAGCCTACTTCCTCAACAAGCATGTCGTGGATTAATCCGGTCGCGGGCGCTATCCATCGAGCTGTCTTCTGATTTGATCTGGCTTCCGCGACCAGGTGGCGAATATACAGTCGAAATATTCCATTCTTGCCGTATTGATGCGGTAGATTAATCAGCATGTTTACCACGCTCTGAAGTGCATCGCCATCTGAATTAGACGGCTCGGCTGATATGGTGCTTGGGTTATCTTCTACAGATCCCCCCACCAGCGCGTCCAGCTTGTTTTGCATGTCCTCTGGCAGTTTATTGATTCTGCCCGCCAATTCTTCGTCGTTGTGTTCGTTGGTCATCGTTCACCACTCCATCGGTTCTAATTGTTTGAATTTACACAACGGCATCACAACCCGCTCAAAACAGTATTCCCCTAAGCAACCTTCATCCCAATCCGCGATCATATCGTCCCATTCGTTGTCGATAAGACTCTCAAGTGCATAATCGTCTGGATGCTGGTCGTGCAGTACGAGGTATCCCCATTGCGGATCAAACCAGTCGCACCAAAAATGCCAAACCTCAATCATGGTTATGGTTTCCATCACTCCACCCCCACCGTATCCACCAACAGAGCTTGAATGAACGGAACCATGCCTGCGAACAGATCAAGGCTGATTGGCTTTGGTGGATGGTACTCAGGGTTGCATGGCTTGCCATTTATCCACTCCGCTTCCATCGTACCCAATTCGACTTCGTGCACCGTATCGCCTTCGATGATGCGGATGGTTCCAAGTTCAATGGTTACAGGTGTCACTTGCTTATCTCCTGTTCACTATGTTTTCGTTTACGTTTTGATTTAGGTCGCGCCGCGCTCTATCCCTCCATCGCTTGCAATGTTTCTGCCAAACCCTGGACAAACGGCTCATGCAAATGTTTCTGCCACCCGCCCATATGTTCGTCAATAAAAGTTTCTATCTCCGACAAAAGAGTATGGAAGAGTTCAAATGTTTCATCATCCATATCATTAATCAAATCGTCAAACGTTTTTCCGTTGTGGTTATTCATCTTCTCTTCTTTCGTATTTTGTACCATCGTAGAAGATGGCAATCGGACCCTCGTCCTTGTTTTTAATGACGAGCAGTAATCCCCTGCTCTTGGCGCTATCTTCTTGCGCGATTTGCAGAGCCTCGCTGAGTGGTAAGCGATCTACCAGATACCCGTTTGGACTGACCACAGCGTAATTACTCATAGCATCACCCCAAGAAAAATGTAGCAAATGAATACGCCGATCAGGAAAATGAAAACGGAAGCGATGCTCCTGCAGTAGAAGCGTCGCGCCTTGATGCCCTGTCGTTTTTGGAATTGTGCGTACCCAGTGCCAATCGCAGGTCTCATAATGCCTCCCGCTCAATTTCCAGATACTGTTCGTACGATTCGCGTGCACGCTCTTCTTCCATTCGCTCCCACACGCTGATTGGTGCAATTTGATCGGACTTGAAGTAGCGTTGTTCTTCTCCCCATAATCCGTTGGAATGAAGGCGAAGAACATAATGATTGACTCGCAGTTCTCCTCCATCATCGCGCCATGTCATATTGGAAACAGTTCCTATTCGCGCAGTGCCGGATCGGACAGAGTGAAGCCAGAAGCCTTCGAGGACATAGACCCTGTCGCCGATCTTGTGGTCGGGGCGAATGAGTATAGGATGATCCATATCACAGCTCCATAATCGTGTAGGGTGCGCCAACGCCCACGTTGAACTTTGCAGAAATCTTCAGAGACTCCTTCACACGTTTCTTGGGCGGAAGATGTCTCAGCGCTTGCATTGCGCCTTTAGCGTATTCTTCACCTGACCCGACTGCCGTGAATCCATCACGGGGATGCTCAACCTGAAAGTCTCCATAGATGGTGTACAGTTCCCCACGATAACCAACAAGGAAGCATCCGCCGTCTTCACGATTGCTGTCGATCTTGGTGTAACCATATTCCTTGAACGTGGTGCGGATGGCTTCGATGAAATGGACAACCATGTATTCAAAGTCGCCCATACCCTTTGGCTGTTCAGGAAATTCAACCACGTACTGCAATAGTTGCCCCATCCGATATGAACTTGTGAAGCCAATGATGAAGTCGTGCCTGATGAACACCTTCTCATCCAAGCGCGCTGTCGCTTCATAGCCGCCGGAGGCTTGGGTATCCCCGCCGATGATAACTTTTCCGTTGCCCTTAATACCGATAATGCAGGTCATCTAATTTCCCTTTCTCAAAAGTTGGTATGTACCGACTTTTATTCGTTGGCTTCCAATAACTTCTTTTCCATGATGGCGACTACTTTTTTATTGCCCAGCTCCACGCCCCAGCCTCGCAATTCTTCCGGCAAGGCGTTACCGATCCGCTTTGAAGCGAACACCTTTGCTACTGTTGCGGATGACACGGTTAGCAGTTCTTGTCCGATACCATCGAACTCAGCGATAGCACGTTGGATTACCACGTCCTTATCAAAGGTTGCGGTGTTCTGAGATTTCCACATTGCCCAGCCCTCGATGTCGCCCTTGCCCTCATTTGAGGCATCGGCGACTTGCTGAGCCAAGCCGACAGCCAAGCCTTTCAACGATTTGTATACAGCTTCAGCTTGTTTCAAAGTTTCGTAGGCTTCCGCCAACTGGGGCTTCAGGGTCACCAGCTCGTCCTGTGGCGAACGTTCTTCCGGTTCAATTTGCGTGACAGGTGTAACGGGAATACTAAACATAATCTTTTTCCTTTTCTATAGAATCAGGTTATCAAATTTCTGAGAGTCAGTTGCTTTGAGGATGGGGGCGGATCGAGGACAACGAGTAACTCAACAGGAAATCATAAATCAGGCTGGTATTTCACAAGCGACTGTTGCGCGGTGGTTTAACTACGAGACGCAGACACTAGACGCAGACACTGTGAGCAAGTTTGCGAAATTCTTTGACTGTGAATGGTATGAGGTTGCGGAGATTGTAGAGGACAAATAGTAGTACAGGGGTTCATGATGCGTGTGTATCACAAATACCTGTACTACTATTCACGCAAGACAATGCCCGCTATTCTCTTATTCTTAGCTAGGAAAACAAAATTTCCCATTAGTTTGTGTAGTAGTTGATTAACGTTCTTATTTTCTAAGTTCCAGAGATCATCTATTCGATCAGAGATAAACGCAAAGGCTTCATCCCTAGACTCCTCAAGGATAATTTGCTTGTGGGGCAATTGTTGGTACTGATCCTGCAATGCTTGCAATTGCTTTGCGAGGTTGTTGATCTCACTTTGGTATAGTTCGTGTGTCATTTCAGGCGAAGTTGATTGTATTTGTATAAGCCTAGAGATTTGGGACTCTATTTTAGCA
>CAKZMU010000109.1 GCA_937129145.1 uncultured Lacinutrix sp.
CGAGGGCGGGTCAGGCAATCCCTTGGGACAAAACCAAGGCGATCAAAATGATGATTTTTCCGAAGCCGATATTGATCAGCGCGACAATGCCACCCGGTCCCGCGAACTTATGGAAGAGCTTCGCCGGCGCGCCGCAGAACAAGAACGCGGAGAGTCCGAACGCGAATATTTAGAGCGGCTCTTGAAGCGGTTTTAAGGATGGTCGGCTTTGCTCTTAAGGTAAGCTTCTGCGTCGGATTTCAAGATTTGGGCTTCCTTCAATAGGGCCTCATTGCCGAGTTTGCGGAACATCACCAGACCTTTCATCAAAGAGAGGCGGTTTGCGAAGGTTTGCACCTCTTGGCTTTTAATATCCTTATCAAAGAAACTCAGGTCTAAGGGGTCAATTTCTGCCTGCCAATCGCCCATAAAAAAGTTGGATTCGAGAATTGAATTTAAATCGACATTGGTCTCAAACGCATCACTGGCAAGCGTGGCGTGACGTCGGCGCAGTTGCTCAACTTGGTGCTTCGTTTCTGCGCGGCTTTGATTATGGTATTTCAGAATAGAAAGCCGCAGAGCGTCTGAGGATATGAGGGTTATTTTCCCTGATGATTTCATATCCTCAAAGAAAAGACTGTGGCCATTAAAATTTGTGAAAATATTCGCTGTCCCAATTGACATTGGGAGTGCTGGGTCATTTCTAACGGCCTCGTCGGTGAAGGCTTTTTGGATAGTTGTAAAGGCCGAGAGCTGCGCCATATCGAATTCAAGCAAATTTGTCAGCTCTTCAATATCCTGGTCGATATCCACGACTATCCCTTGGAGATAGCTCATTTCTGTTCGCGCGTCAGCGGCGTCCCGGGCATTCATATTAAGCTGAAAGGCCAAATAAACGCCAAGTGTTACGACGATAATCTCGCCAATGGCATAGAGCAGATATTTTCCAACCTGTTTATTAATAAGCAAGTCGCGGCGCAGTCTTTTCATAACAAACGTCATTGTCCCGTCTCCTTTTTTAGTCCCCCATTTCTGTCTAGTTGTTCCTGAAGCGCGGAGCGCCTCAGTCAGCGGCGTCTGCCTTGTCTTGATAGCGTGCGGTAATCTCGACGATTAAGGCCGCGAGCCCAAAGCCTGCGACCCCAACGCCCCACCAAATAGCGGGGACGGCCATGCCGTAACCCCGAACCCCGTCACTGAGGCTGATGCCCGTAAACACAAGCAGGCCCAAAACATAGCAGCCCAAATTAATTAAAAACCCCATGCGCAAGGCATCTTTAGTTTTTGACCTCTTTCTTTTTGCAGCCGCTTTGGCTTCCGTCCGCGCATCAACCGTCAAGGAAATGACATCAACATTAAAGGCGGCGGCGAGCGCCATAACGGAATCACGCGACGCGCTCTCACCATTTTCAATACGCTGCACTGTGCGCAAGCTAAGGCCCGCAGCCTCGGCGAGGTGATCCTGTGACCAACTGCGCTCCTCGCGCCAGCGTTTAATTTTTTTAGCGTCAGTATTAATTTGCATCTCGGTCTCCTGAGTTTGGGTTTATTGACCTTTAAGAAGATATCAAAAAACCCCGTGACCCGTAACGTCAGGGCTATGACAGACAGGTGTCAGGAGGGTGTCAGTCATGTGACACTGAGCCTATAGCGCTACGACAACACTATGCCAAAAAGCTGTGAAAAGCTAGATTAGAAAATTCGGGCGTCTCTACTGCACGCCCATAACGTTTTCAACATCGCCGCCTTGCGCCGCAACCGCCGTTTCATTGGCAAAACGATAGCGGAGTTTGACGGCATCCACAGGCGGGTTCGGGTATTCGCTTACGAAAGTCACGCGTTCTTTTTTGCCGAGATTTGTCTTCTGCGTATCAACAAGCCATGTGACGAGGGCTTCGCCGTCTTTGCTGTGAAGGGATAATTCTACCAGCGGGACGTCTTGCGCTTTGGCGGTAATATTGCGCACCGCGCCGTTCACGACCAAGACGGGTTTGCCGTCAACCAAAGCGCTGCGCGTGATGGGGTCTTCTATGGACAGGCCGGAGAGAGTCACATCAATACCCACCGCCTTATAGAGCGTGGCCGTTTGCGGGATGCCATTGACGATATTTTGGCGGAACACATAACCTAAAACCGCGGCCACAAAAAGCAGCGCGAGCGGCACCGCCCAGATAAGCCCCACACTGGTAAGGCGACGGCGACGGCGTTCCTTATCGACCTTATCACGCATCACGACATGGGCACCCGGCCCTGTTGCGGCTGTAACAGGCGCGGGAGAGTCTGCTTTTCCAAAGCTAGTCTCGGGCGCTGCGCCCGCCGCTATGCCTGCGGAAACAGGTCCAGTATCTTCCACAGGCGCTTCGGTATCGACAGTCCACGTTAACTTTTGCGTTACGGTCGTTTCCAGGCCAGAGCAATCGGTTACTTTCCACGTTTTCGTTTGTGAACGGTCACAACCATCTTCAAGGACATCTCCAGTTTTAGGGAATCCAGTCACAGCCACAGCATCACTACAACCACCATCAAATGTTGGCGTATCGAAAGCGATAACAGAAGGATTACATCCAAGTTCTTTATCAGTCACGTTTGTTGTTTCCACAGGCGCTTCGGTATCGACAGTCCACGTTAACTTTTGCGTTACGGTCGTTTCCAGACCAGAGCAATCAGTGACTTTCCACGTTTTAGTTTGCGAACGGTCACAACCATCTTCTATGACATCCCCAGTTTTCGGGAATCCAGCCACAGCGACAGCATCACTACAGCCACCATCGAATGTTGGCGTATCAAATGCGATAGCCGTTGGATTACAACCTAAGTCTTTATCAGCAATTGTTGTTGTTTCTTTAGGTGCTTCGGTATCTACAGTCCACTTAAGTGTTTGTGATACTTCAGTTTCTAATCCAGAGCAATCGGTTACTTTCCACGTTTTAGTTTGCGAACGGTCACAACCATCCTCAATGACATCACCTGTTTTAGGGAATCCAGCCACAGCAACAGCATCACTACAACCACCATCAAATGTTGGTGTATCGAATGTGATAGCAGAAGGGTTACACCCAAGGTCTTTAACATTAGGATGGCAAATTTCTAGGTTATTAATAAATAGATAGTTTTCTATGTTTGAGCCAGAATTAGAATTTGAAAAACTAATTTTATTAATAAGTTTATTTGCAGGTAAATCTATAGTTAAAATTCCTAAATTATATATTGTTCCAGTTGCAATATCTGTGATGATTGGGTTTATTTGATTTTGAGTGATTAGAGTAATTTTTATTCTAATTCCTTCATCAGTAAAAGGGATTCCTGTATCCACAGGTGAAGACCCATTCCAATAACGATAATTTAATAAATCCCCTGAGTAACTAGCATAATCAAAAGCCCATGCAAGGTTATAGTTCTCATCTAATAGATAAAATGCTACTCTATGGTTCACAGATGGTTTAATAGTGCCATTATCAAAATCAAAAGAAACTGTTGACCCAATGCTTAATGATTCTTCAAATTCTCGCCTTGCAGATGTATCGGCAAGACCAAGTGCCACATTTCCAACAGAATCTATATCTCCATCACTATTGGAATCGCCATTTCCGTTAGATGTTGAAGTTGATACAATATAATTTCCTCCAAACAGAAACCAAGGCTCAAACCCAGAACCGTCATTATCACCACTTTGCCAACCATCATCATAAGCAGATGCAGAAGCATTTGAGGTTCCACACACTTGAAAATTGTTATTTGATGTTAGAACTGGCGCTTCGGTATCGACAGTCCACTTGAGTGTTTGTGATACTTCAGTTTCTAATCCAGAACAGTCAGTGACTTTCCACGTTTTCGTTTGTGAACGGTCACAACCATCTTCTATGATATCTCCTGTTTTAGGGAATCCAGCAACATCAGTCACAGCGCTACAACCACCATCAAATGTTGGTGTATCGAATGTGATACTAGTTGGATTACATCCAAGGTCTTTATCGGCAATGTTAGAAGTTTCTACAGGTGCTTCGGTATCAACGGTCCATGTATATTTTATGCTTACTTGGTCAGCATCAATACAGCTGTCTGTATATGTTGCTGTCCATATTTGTGAGCGATTACACCCATCTTCAATAATTGACCCAGGTGTTACAGTTGGTGTTGCGCTTGGATTACAAGTATCAGCCACCGTAAATGTTGGAGGAACTATAGTTGGGTTGCAACCAAAATCTTGATTATCTGTAGCTGTAGTACTTATTACAGGCTTTGCTGCAGTAATTACAATAGTTTGCGGACATGTTGCAAACGTCACACCATCATATAATAGGGTGTATGTTCTAGTAAAGTTGGCCTCGTCACCATCACCACAGACATTGGTGTCACCAACATCTTCGTGTGTCATAGTTACTGTTGCACCACAGGCTTCAATATCTTTAAATACATCTGCAGGATCGGTAAAGGCGACTGGAATATCACAACCTTCTTCATCTATATTTGTTAAATTGCAAGTAGCAGCTGGAACGCAACATATTGGAGAATTAACCTTCACTGTACATTCGTCTGTTCCACAATCATTTGTAGCTGTAAAAATAACTTCAAAAGACTGACCTTCCGTTAACTGAGCTAGTATAAGAGCTGCAGTGGTTGGGTTTGTAGTAATTGTTCCACCATTTGTTGCACTTGCAGTGTCAATCCAATTTTGAATAGCTGTTTCATAATCTTCATTACAATCTAGTGTGAGTTCACTTGGACAAGTGATTACAGGTGGTGATTGTACATTAACATCATTTGCCAAAATTTCATCAGAAGCTTTAATGGCATTATCAGCAACAGCACTTGCAGTATTTGAGTAATCTCCTGTGGCATTTGCTGTTACAGTAACAGTTACTACCGAGCTACCTTCATTAGGAATATCTCCTAGATTCCATGTATAGGTATTACCTACATTAGATGAAGGAGCAGGAACACTACTTACAAAACTATATCCTGATAGAATTTCATCTGTCAAGACAACATTTTTAGCTAAAACATCATTATCATCATCTTCATCTGTAACGGTAATGGTAAAAGTGTACTCTGTACCATCAGAACAAAGTTCTGTATTATTAATGGTTTTATCTATTGATAGTGTTGTTCCACAAAGCTGACGAGGAATATCTTCAAGACATTGTTGTAGTTCGCTAAAAGGAATAATTGCATAATCAGCTGTATAAATATCTGGGTCATTTGCAGGAGGAGGACCACCTGGGCCTAAATCTTTATCTGTTCCAGAGATGTCTTGAATGTTTAATTCACTTTGAGCATCAGTTAGCCCATCACCTACGGCTAGCACAAATACATGTGAACCTGCATTTTTAACTACATTTGCCGCTGGAATAGCTTCTGATAAAGCATTTGCAACAGCAGCAGCATTCGTTCCATCTATAATTTGCCCACCTGGAGCAGCAGCAGTTGTACCTGTCATGTGCGCAGTGGGGTTTCCATCTGTAACAAAAAGTACAAGGTCTGGTGCCATTCCACTAGTTGTTGTTACATTAGTTACCTTAAAAAATGCATCTTCCCAATTAGTATAGAAATTAGGATTTGCATATGCTGCTGGATTATAACCTGCCGTACTATTATTATTAACATAAGTGTTAAATGCTCCTTGATAGGCAGCGTTAACAGTGCCATACCCACCTCCTGAGCCATTAATGTTTACAATTCTTGCCTGACTGTTAAATTCTATAACTGCCAACTGAGTTTCAAAACCCGGGAAAGCACTATTTACTAAGGAACCAACAAAAGCTGATGCTGCAGTACGAACCGTTCCTGTGGCTCCAGCATTATTAATAGAACCAGATTCGTCTAAAACTAACACTACTTTTAAAGGGCAATTAGCTGCGAGGTCTGGATTTGTTACTGGTTGAACAGGTGCAGAAACTACAACGTTATCGATTATATGGTTTTCAGTACTTGAATAATTAACAACACAAACTCGAATTTGTAGAGTATTTCCACTAAGACCATTTAGGCTCACAGTATTTGATCCCCAATCATCATTTAAGGTATGAGACCCATTTCCATCTCCATCCCAATTAGGAACCATTGTCCATGAACCACCATTAATTCTATATTCAACATCAACATAGTCATCACTTTCCATATCTCCACTCTCTGATAAGTCTAATGAAAAGTTTACAGCAGGATAGCTAGAAATGTTAATTGTAGAGGTTTCAAAGCACACCTCATTATCTAAATCTTGGGCTACTAATTCTCCACCTGAGGTTCTAAAGTAGTCACCATTATTTCCCACAAGACTACTGGTGTTACCTGTTATAGTCCATTGACCATTAGAAGGGTTTTGTAGTGAGTTTGTGAACCCCTTGTTAGCTTCACTAAATGTTTCGCTATATATTATCTGTGAAGACAGGTTTACTGAAAAAAGAAGGCACAAAACAATTAGCCAATTTGAAATTTTTTGTTTGGTTGAATTAAAAGTAATGACACTCATATTGTACGGTTTTTAGTTAAAACCAAACATAATAAAGGTAAATCTTGTAGTATTTTGTGGCTGATATATTTGCTATTAATCAACCATTTAGAAAAAAAATTGTGTGCTTAACTTAAGAGAATTACAGGGAATAATTCACTCGAATAAGTCCACCAAATTACAAAAAGAAAGGACAAACTGTTGAATTTTCTGTCAACTGTTAAAATATTTGTTAAAAGCCATGAAATTGTAGTAAAAAGATTACTTTTAGTATAAAGTATCTGATTATGTGAGGGTTGGTGGTTATAATTGACAGATTGCTTCGCTATGCTCGCAATGACGATTGTTAATTATGTTATTGCGAGACCTTTAGGTTGTGGCAATCTTATGATGTGTTATGTAACAAAATAAACAGATTACTTCGCTTTGCTCGTAATGACGTTATTGATTTGGCAGATTACTTAGTCGCGTTGCTCCTCGTAATGACGCTTAGTTGTTCTTGGTAGTATCTTTTTTCTTTTTTCGGTTGTTGAGTAGGTTTCCTAGAATATTTTTTACAGCTTTTTCAGCATTTGTTTTTGTAGAATCACTTTTGGTAATCGTACTGTCTTTTTTTGTTTGCGATTCTGCTTTAGTGCTATCTGCTTTTTTATTTTTGTTTAAAACACCATCCAATAACCCTTTTAATTTGTCCTTACCTGAATTCAACAATTTTTGTTTTTCAATCTCAATGAGTTGCTTGGTTAAATTTTCAACACCACTTGTTAAATCGGTGGATACTTGCGGGCTCGAATAGGTTCCTGAAATGTCCGCTGTTACTGGAATGGTTAGGTTATTGACTTCATCATCATTGATGCGACCAATTAATTGGTTGACTTCGCCACCTAAATATTTTGCAGGCACATTTAAAACAGCTTCATAATTTAATGATTTGTCAAAACCATGCGAACCTGCTACTTGAATATCAATATCTTGATACGTAATGTTGAAAGGCTTTACGTTTACCAAGCCATTTTTAAAAGACAACTTGGTTTTTAAATCATCTAAATTGAGTTTTTCAACATCTATAAAATTTAACTTTTCTTCAAGTTTGCCTAATACTTTTAGTTTTTCTGAATCAATAGAACTCACAAATAGTTGTGCGAAAGTATCTCCCGAAATAGTCGCTAAATCAGGCGCAAACGATTGGTTTAAATTACCTTTTAAATTGATGGTAGAGTTTAACTTTCCCTGTAAAGCGTTTGCAATTGGTGCTATGCTTTGAAAGAATTCCAAACCGTTAAAAGATTTAGCAATATCAAATTTATCGACACCTAAATTGATGTTAAATGTTGGAGTGGCTTCTTGAGTTGATACGTTTCCTGTGATAGCTAAAATACCTTCAAACAATTTTGAAGTCAAGCCCTTTAAATTGGCTTGTTGATTATTGATTGCCAAAGAACCGCTAACGTCTTTCAAGTTTAAATTGTCATAGACAACAGTATTTACATCTGCTGTGATATTACAATCTAAAAACTTAGGAATTTTAAGTGATTCGGTATTTGATGTGGTTTTATTTGCTTCGGCTGTGTCATCTTGAGCCACCATAAAATCGTTAATGGCAAACACGTTGGATTTCACTTTAAAGTCTCCTTGCAGCTTATTTTTCTGCATTAAAAACCCAATTAAATTTTTAATGGTGCCTGTGGCATTAATATCGCTTTCGCCTGTTTTAGCCGCAAAATTATTTAGCGAGATGGTGCCTGGGTTAAAACTTAAATCGGCTTTTGAAATATGAATTGGATTTACAATGTCTTCCGAAGAAAAAATAAAATCGGTAATGTTAACCGAACCATTGTTTTTAATGCGATTATACGAATTGGTTTCAATAGCATTCATATCAAAAGAGGTGTTTAACTTCCCTTTTAAAATACCGCTTAATTGCTTGTCTAACTCTATTGGATAGGCTTTTGAAATGTTACCTAAGTTGAGTGTTCCGTCTAAATTGGCATTGACCTGTGTATTATCGCCCAAATTTTTTAAAACAGCCGAAGATTTAAAAACATCTTGGTCTATTTTAAAATTGAGGGTGCTTAAATCTATGTAAGTGTCATCTGGATTGCCGTTGTCATTTTTAACTGTGGCATTAATATGGATGTTTTCTACACGTTTTGGCAAATCAGGAAATTTAAAAGACGCATTATTAGATGCCATTTTTATATCAATGGTCGGAATGGTTGTTTCAGATACCATACCTTTAATAATACCTTCTACTTTAAAATCGCCTGAAGTTTCCACATCATCTAAATTTTTGGCATAACGCTCAGGCATCACAGCTAGAAAATCTTTAAATGATGATTCAGGATTTTTAAAACTAACATCTATGAGTTGTCCTTCCTCTTTTAATTGTAAAAAGCCATTAAACTCTAAAGGTAACTGATTGATAAATCCTTTATTTTCTTTAAACGTGTAAGTGTTGCTTTCTAAGTTTAAATCGATTAACGCATCTAGAGTCACGTGGTTGTTTTCAAGATAAGATGTGCTGTCGATGCTAAGGCTAACATTAGCTTCAGATTTGGTGTCTAACTCAGAAACCACATCAGTAAATAAGGCATTTCCCGAATGGTTTAAATTGGTTACATAGACCGTAGTGTTAGTGTTTTCATCAATATAGGTGAGTGCGCTATTGTCAATGGTATAATCTTCAATATTAATTTTAAATCCGCTACTTTTAGTTGAGCTAGCACTTGTTTCTTCATTGATATCTGTTTTAAAAATATCCCAATTGGTAGTTCCTGTTTTATTTTCCTTTAGGGTCATTAAAGCCTCATCAATTGCCACATTGGTAATGGCAATAGGTTCGTCACTTTGGCTTTTAAAAAGTTCCTTAATAGGCATTTTTAAACCAATGGATTTTGCAGTGGTAAAAGTTTCGTCTTTAAATGGTTCGTTATTGGTAATGGTAAGATTATCAATGGTTACTTTGGCGTTTGGGAAGCTGCTAAGTAAGCTCAAACTCACATCGTCAAATTCTACTTTGGCATTAATATTTTCATCAGCGTAGGCTTGTACGATGGCGTCAATTTTAGACTCGAGTACAAAAGGAATTGCCGCTAAAATCACGATAAAAATCAGTAAAATAATGCCAATAATTTTAAATATTTTCTTCTTCATACATGTTGGTTTATACCTATATATACGATTAAAATTAGAAAATAAGTCTTAAAGAAGTATTAAAGGAGTGAAATTTCTTCGTTAACTTTTAGTTTGAAGCGTTTTCTAAATAAATATACACCTAGATATAATAAGGGTGTATCAAATGCAGCGACCATGACTTTGAATAGGAAACCACTAATCAATAAGCCTTTAAAACTTTCCCAAGGTAAGACCTCAAAAGCGCATAATAAGGTAAGTATCGAGAAGGTATCAATAAATTGTGAAAACCAGGTCGAGAAGTTATTACGTAACCATAAGTGCTTACCTTTGGTAAGTCGTTTCCAGAAATGATAAATTTGAATATCGATAAATTGCGCAAACAAATAAGCTGTCATACTTGCAAATACTGCAATGGCAGATTGCCCAAAAACTTTAGTAAACAAAGCGTCGTTGACTGGAGAATTATCTATTGCTGGAACAATATCAGCTACCAAAATAATCAATAATGAAAAAATGGATGCGAAAATCCCTGTGACAACCACTTGGTTGGCTCTTTTTTTGCCATAAATCTCACTAATTAAATCGGTTATTAAAAAGGTAATAGGATAGGGTAAAATACCAACAGATATTTCAAATAAATTGGCACCAAAAATATTTATGTCGAAAGGATACCAATAAAAAAACTTCTGAAAAATTAGGTTAGATACCACTAAAGACGTGATAAACAAAGCTCCCAATAACATATAAATACGTTGTGCTAGAAGTTTGTCTTTTAGTGTCATCTATTTAATTTAATATAGTTGGTGTAAGATATGGTATTACAATTAATATATCAACATCTCAAGATTACACGTCATTGCGAGTTGTAGCGAAGCAATCTGTTTATTTCAGTTATAAATTAAAAGATTACTTCGGTCATGCTTTCCTCGTAATGACGAAAAAGCGACTAAATCATTTGTTTTTAAACAAGAAAAAAAATTGTGAATAAATACGTTTCGTAAATATAAACTAATAAATTTTCTTTTAGTTAATTTGCCATTGCTTATGAACCAACCACAGCAAGTTTATATATCGTTAGGAAGTAACGAAGGCGATAGGTTTAAAAACCTACAAGATGCTATTGACCTTATTCATTTAAAAATTGGGAGTGTTAAAATTATATCTAAAGTGTATAATACACCAGCTTTTGGTTTTGAAGGAGATGATTTTTATAATGCTAGTCTTCATGTGTCAACCTATTTGAAACCCAAAAAAGTGATGCAACAGTTGTTGTCGATTGAGAAAAGCTTGGGTAGAGTTAGAGGCAGTAAAAAAGGCTACGAAGCACGAACAATTGATTTGGATATTTTGCTTATTGATGATGAAGTAATCAATACAAAAGCCCTGAAAGTACCGCATCCCGAAATGCATAAAAGACGCTTTGTGTTGCGACCTTTAAACAATATTGCACCAACTATTGAGCATCCAAAACTTAAGAAATCTGCAAGTTTGCTTCTGGAAGAATGCGAAGATGAAAGTGTATTGGAAGGCATTAACATTTGGTTGAAAAATCCAAGTAAAGCATTTAATTTTTCTAAGCATAATTATATTGCTATTGAAGGAAATATTGGTGCAGGAAAAACAAGTTTAGCAACCAAAATATCACAAGATTATAATGCGAAATTGGTGTTAGAACGATTTGCAGATAATGCCTTTTTACCAAAATTTTATAAAGAACCACAACGTTATGCTTTTGCGTTGGAAATGTCTTTTCTAGCCGATAGATATCAACAAATAAGTGACGATTTATCGCAGCTAGATTTGTTTAAAGACTTTATTGTGAGTGATTACGATGTTTTTAAATCGCTTATTTTTTCTAAAATCACTTTACCAGAAGATGAGTTTATCTTATACAGAAAACTGTTCTATTTAATGTATAAAGACATCGCCAAACCAGATTTATACGTCTATTTATATCAAAACACCGAGCGTTTACAAGCTAATATTAAAAAACGCGGACGTGATTATGAGCAGAATATAGACGATGACTATTTAGAGAAAATTAATTCTGGATATTTAGAGTTTTTAAAGAATCAAACTGAGATTAAAGTAAAGATTATTGATATTTCTGATGTAGATTTTATAAAAAACAGAGCAGACTATTTATGGCTATTAAACCAAATTTGTGAAGATGACACATAGAGTAATTGAATCTCCAGAAATGTATATAGTTGGCATGAAAGCTAATTTGTCTTTCGAAACTATTAGTGAAGGTACTGGTAAGTTAGCAAGACAGTTTATGCCAAGACTAAAAGAGGTTAAAAACCGAGTAGATAATAATACGTTGTCGCTTCAAAACCATGATAATTTTGATTACAAAGTGTTACCACCAACAAAGACATTTGAAAAATGGATAGGCGTTGAAGTTACTAACTTAAATGACGTTCCAGATGGGATGGAAACACTTACAATTAAGCCTGGAAATTATTTAGTAATAGACTTTAAAGGATCCATTCAAGAATTTATAAAAAACTGGCACTATTTGCATTCGCAATGGTTACCAAATTCTGAGTATGAATTAGATAACCGACCACATTTTGAAAAGCTAAGTCCTAGTTATAGCCCAATGAATGCTGTAAATGAGGAAGAGATTTGGGTGCCTGTGGTTTAAAGGATTTATGTATGTTCTTTTAATTAGTTTAGCCTTTTTTATTCATACATAATATTCTCTAAATTACTTTTGCTTCCTTTATAAACTTTAAAAAAATCAATAGGATTGGCTGCTATTTTCTTTATTTGGTTTGAGTGGTCATGATTTAAACGATACACATTTCCTTTTTTGTCTACTGCTATATAATTACCATCTTCCATGTTAAGTATTGGATAGTATAACTTTTCTTCATAATCTATTTCAAATGTTTCATCAAGGTTTAGTTGTGATAATTGATTTTTATTTAAAGATTTTAATATTTTCTCAACAATTCTTTTATCGGAATTTTCAACCTCAAAATATTCAGCTTGTAGGTTTCTTAATTCCATTGAATTAAAATCATACATTTTGTAAAATTTGTAAGGATTTTTAATAGTAATCTTTTGTAGACAATCATGAATAAACATTAACGACAATTCTTCGTATATCCCTGTTTTTTTGTTTTTAATGAAAACTCCCTTTAGGTTAAAGTTTTTTTTGCTTTTAGAAATATACTGCTTAGAAAATTCTTGAGAATAACCATGTGTAATAGTTATTCCTTCAGGTATGTAACTAAAAATAATAGAATAATATTTTGTAGGTGTTGAAACAATTTTTTTATAAATATTGAATTCATTTGGTAATAATGCTGCTAATTTTTTTTCAAACCTCTTTATATCTTTTTTCGAGGTTCTAAAGCTTAATAGTTTCATTTTTAAAAAAATAAATTTTATTATTTCAACTTACAAAACAAATCCCAAACAACCACACCACAGCTCACAGAAATATTCAATGAATGTTTGGTGCCATATTGAGGTATTTCAATCACCATATCACTTGCATCAACAACTTGCTGTTGCACACCTTTTACTTCATTACCAAAGACAATGGCGTAAGTTGTTTGTGGTTGAGGTATAAAGTCGTTTAGCATGGTTGCGTTTTCGGCTTGTTCAATAGAAATTACTTTAATACCGTCAGCTTTTAATTTTTCAACTAAATCGAGCGTGCTTTTAACATATTCCCAGTCAACTGTTTCGGTGCTTCCTAAAGCAGTTTTATGAATATCTTTATGAGGCGGCGTAGCTGTAATTCCGCACAAATAAATTTTTTCAATTAAAAAAGCATCACTTGTTCTAAATACACTTCCAATATTGTTGAGGCTTCTAATATTGTCTAAAATGACAATCAATCGAGTTTTATCAGATTGTTTAAACTCCTCAATCGATAATCTATCTAATTCGCTATTTTTTAGTTTTCGCATATTTAATGTTTATCTGTCATTGCGAGGACGAAGGACGTGGCAATCTTTTTAACTTCAGTTATGCACAAACAGATTACCGCAGTCGTACCTCCTTCGTAATGACGTAAATATTGTTAGTAATTGTAAATAACTTCTACATTTAAGCCTTTACAAAACATGAAATATTAATTACATTAGCATTCTTACAATTCCATCCCGATAGCTATCGGGATCGGAACAAAAGTAACACATAAAAATCATTTAAAATTGGCTAAAAAAGCAAAAAAAGTCACACCGTTAATGAAGCAATACAATGCCATCAAGGTAAAGTATCCTGATGCCTTGTTACTTTTTAGAGTGGGTGATTTTTATGAAACTTTTGGTAGCGATGCTGTGAAAACTGCTAAAATTTTAGATATCATTCTTACCAAACGTGGTGCAGGTAGCGATAGTGAAACAGAGTTGGCTGGATTTCCGCATCATTCGTTAAACACCTATTTGCCAAAACTAGTAAAAGCAGGCGAACGTGTTGCTATTTGCGACCAACTAGAAGACCCAAAACAAACCAAAACCATTGTAAAACGTGGTGTCACCGAATTGGTAACGCCTGGAGTGGCATTAAATGATGAAGTGTTAAGTTCAAAATCTAATAATTTTTTAGCCTCAGTTTATTTTGGAAAATATATTGGTGTGTCGTTTTTAGATGTGTCCACAGGTGAGTTTTTAACCTCACAAGGAAATGCCGAGTATATTGATAAATTGCTTCAAAATTTCAATCCGAGTGAAGTTTTAATTGAAAAACAAAAACGCACCAAATTCGCAGAAACGTTTGGAAACGATTTTCATACCTTTTATATGGAAGATTGGGTGTTTCAAGACGATTATGCCAATGAAACTTTAAATAATCATTTTCAAACAAAATCATTAAAAGGTTTTGGTATTGAAGATTTATACGAAGGTATTGTGGCCTCTGGCGCAATTATGCATTATTTAGGCGAAACACAACATTATAAGTTACAACATATAACATCTATTCAACGCATCGCAGAAGATGCTTATGTGTGGATGGATAAGTTTACCATCAGGAATTTAGAGCTATACAACTCTACTAATGCCAATGCAGTTACTCTAATTAATGTTATAGACAAAACCATTTCTCCAATGGGAGGAAGGATGCTTAAGCGTTGGTTGGCATTACCTTTAAAAAATGCCAAAAAAATTAAAAGTAGGCATGAGGTCATTCAATATTTGTTAGATAATGATGTGGTGTTGCATAAAATACAACATCAGATAAAGCAAATTGGTGATATAGAACGTTTAATATCTAAAATTGCCACAGGTAAAGTCAATCCCAGAGAAGTTATTCAGCTTAAAAGTTCTTTAGAAGCCATTGTTCCGATAAAAACATTAGCAAGTAATTGTGACAATGAAGCATTAAAAATTATTGGAGATAATATTCAAAGTTGTGAGATACTTCGAGAAAAAATTAAAGAGACTTTAAACGAAGATGCGCCAGTAAATATATTAAAGGGTAATACCATTTCTTCTGAGTTTTCTTCTGAATTAAAAGAGCTTCGTGCTTTAGCATTTTCAGGCAAAGACTATCTTGATAAAATGCTGGAACGTGAAAGTGAGCGTACAGGAATAACATCGCTCAAAATAGCATCAAATAATGTGTTTGGGTATTATATTGAAGTAAGAAACACACATAAAGATAAGGTTCCTGAAGAATGGATTCGTAAACAGACCTTAGTAAATGCGGAACGTTACATCACTGAAGAACTTAAAGAGTACGAAGCTAAAATATTAGGAGCCGAAGAGCGTATTTTGGCTATAGAACAACAACTATTTACTGAGTTAATTAGTTGGATGAACCAATATATTAAACCTGTACAGCAAAACGCCAGTTTAGTTGGTCAGTTAGATTGTTTATGCGGTTTTACACAATTGGCAAAAGAAAACAATTATGTGTATCCTACAATAGATGAATCGTTTGATTTAGATATTAAAAATGGCCGTCATCCTGTTATTGAAAAGCAATTACCAATTGGTGAACCTTATATTGCCAATGATGTGTTTTTAGATAGAGATTCTCAGCAAATCATTATGATTACTGGACCAAATATGTCTGGTAAATCGGCAATTTTAAGACAAACAGCTTTAATAGTTTTATTAGCACAAATAGGAAGTTTTGTGCCAGCAGAAAGTGCAAGAATTGGTTTAGTAGATAAAATATTTACTAGAGTAGGAGCAAGCGATAATATCTCGATGGGAGAATCCACCTTTATGGTAGAAATGAATGAAACAGCGTCTATTTTGAATAATATTTCAGAACGTAGTTTGGTATTACTTGATGAAATTGGGCGAGGTACAAGTACCTATGATGGTATTTCTATTGCCTGGGCAATAAGTGAATATTTACATGAACATCCTAGTAAAGCGAAGACCTTATTTGCAACTCATTATCACGAGCTTAATGAAATGACCGAAACTTTTGAACGTATTAAAAACTATAACGTGTCAATCAAAGAATTGAAAGATAATGTGTTGTTTTTAAGAAAGCTTGTAGAAGGAGGAAGTCAGCATAGTTTTGGTATTCATGTCGCAAAAATGGCAGGTATGCCACAACAAGTAATTCATAGAGCTAATAAAATATTAAAGCAATTAGAAAAATCACATTCTAGTGAAGAGCTAACAGATAAAGTAAAGTCACTCAATGATGAAATGCAGTTAAGCTTTTTTAATTTGGATGACCCTCTTTTAGAAGAGATTAAAGATGAGATTTTACACATCGATATTAATACTTTAACACCAGTTGAGGCATTAATGAAGCTTAATGAAATTAAGCGAATGTTGCAAAAAAAGAAAAGAGCATAAAAATTATAAAAAAGCCTTTGCTATTATTAGAATTGTTTTAAATTTGCATCCGCAATCATAGGATTGTACGTTCATTAAAAACTGCGAAAGTAGCTCAGGGGTAGAGCATCACCTTGCCAAGGTGAGGGTCGCGGGTTCAAATCCCGTCTTTCGCTCTACACTTTAAAAATATACCAATGCTGAAGTGGTGGAATTGGTAGACACGTTGGACTTAAAATCCAATGGACATTAGTCCGTGCGGGTTCAAGTCCCGCCTTCAGTACAAAGCCTTTACAAGATTTCTTGTA
>CAKZMU010000110.1 GCA_937129145.1 uncultured Lacinutrix sp.
GATAGACGTATTAATTATTGATGACATTCAGTTTTTGGCAGGAAAGGAAAAAACACAAGATGTTTTCTTCCATATTTTTAACCACTTACACCAGACAGGAAAACAAATTATTTTGACCTCTGATAAAGCACCAGTAGATATGCAAGGTGTGGAGCAAAGATTATTATCGAGGTTCAAGTGGGGATTATCTGCTGATTTGCAATCGCCAGACTTGGAAACAAGAATTGCGATACTTAGAAAAAAAATGTATCAAGATGGTATAGAATTACCAGAAGATGTAATCGAATATTTAGCCTATAGCATCACCACCAATGTGCGTGAGTTAGAAGGAGCACTTATCTCATTAATTGCCCAATCTTCTTTGAACAAAAAAGCTGTAACGCTAGATTTGGCAAAGCAAATGATTGATAAGTTTGTTAAAAACACTGCAAGAGAAGTATCCATAGATTATATCCAAAAAGTAGTTTCTGATTATTTCAATATGCCTGTTGAATTAATGAAATCTAAAACCAGAAAAAGAGAGATTGTACAAGCTAGACAAATTTCGATGTACTTCTCCAAAAAACTTACTAAATCATCCTTGGCAAGTATAGGGATGCAATGCGGAGGAAAAGATCACGCAACGGTTCTTCATGCTTGTAAAACGGTTAATAATCTTCAAGATACAGACAAACATTTTAGAAAATACATTACAGATTTAGATAAAAAATTGAATTTATCTTAAAATAAGAAAAAAGCGAACCACACTGCAAAAAAAACCAATTAATAATGACTATTTATTAATTGGTTTTTTTGATTGGAAGAGGTTGTTGATTTTCTATAAAATAACATAACATGAAAATATTGATTGTGAATAATACTGTAATACCAGCATTGGCTTATGGTGGTACAGAGCGAGTAATATGGTATCTGGGAATGGAATTGACAAAACTAGGGCACAAGGTTGATTATCTAGTAAAAAAAGGCTCTACTTGTCCATTTTCTGAGAAAGTATATGAAATAGAGGAGCAGAAAAAGATTGAAGAGCAAATTCCATCAGGATATGACATTATACATTTTAATTTTAATGTAAAAGCCGAAAAAATTGAGGACAAACACGTAGTTACTATTCATGGAAACATTAATGAAAAATTGGCTTATAATCCAAACACTATTTTTGTTTCTAAGAACCATGCACAAAGGCATAATTCCAGCTCTTTTGTTTATAACGGGCTAGATTTTTCTGATTATCCCGAAGTAGATTTTACCACAAAAAGAAGCTATTATCATTTTTTAGGAAATGTGGTTTGGAAAGAAAAAAACTCTGTGGGAGCAATGGATATTGCCAGACGAGCCAATGAGAAAATTTGGATGCTTGGAGGCACAAGATTCAGTACCAAAATGGGAATTAAATTTTATCCAAATACCAATGCAAGGTTTGCTGGGCAAATAACTGACAAACAAAAAGGAGAATATATGAATCAATCTAAAGGATTGATTTTTCCTGTAAAATGGAACGAACCTTTTGGATTATCTATGATTGAGAGTCTGTATTTTGGTTGTCCAGTATTTGGAACAAAACACGGTTCCCTGCCCGAAATTATTAATAAGGAAGTTGGATTTTTGTCCAACTCTTCACAAGAAATTGTGGAAGCCGTTTTGTCAAATAATTTTGATAAAAAGATTTTTCTGGATGGTATTGCAGGCACGGGAAAAACTACCGCAGGTATTGAACGGGTTAAGCAACTCATTCGTGAAGGTGTTCCTGCCGATTCGATTTTAGTGCTTGTGCCTCAAGCTGGATTAGCCTTGCCCTATAAAGATGCGCTTCAACGCTCACGGGTTAAAACAGGCGGTGATATTCAAACGGCGACGATTGGTAAGCTGGCATTTCAGATAGTAGATTTATTTTTTCCGCTCATTGCACCTCAAATTGAGGGGGATGTCCCTCGTAAACCTCATTTTTTAACTTTGGAACTTGTACAATATTATATGACGCGCTTTGTTGAACCTGAAATTGAGCGTCAAGACTATTTTAATAGTGTTACGATTAACCGTAGTCGTCTTTATACGCAAATTGTCGATAACTTGAATAAAGCTGCGCTTGTTGGTTTTGCTCATACAGAATTGAGCGAAAAACTTAAAGGGGCATGGCGTGGTGAAGCAACACAGAATTATATTTATGATGATGCTCAGGCGAGTGCGGAATTATTTCGTGACCTATGTTATGAGTATTTGATGCTGGATTTCTCCTTGCAATTAGAGTTATTTCGTAAACTTTGGAAGCAAGAACAGGTTGTACGAGACTACTTGACCAATCAGTATCGCCATCTGATTGTGGATAATATCGAAGAAGATTCCCCAGCAACCCATGATTTCTTGCGCGATTGGTTGCCAGAGTGTGACTCTGCTTTGTTGATTTACGATAGTGAGGCAGGGTATCGGCGTTTTCTAGGGGCAGACCCATTAGATGCTTATAAATTGAAAGACCTTTGCGATGTGCATATCACGCTTGATAATCACCGCGTCATGTCTGATGATATGAAAGCCTTCCAGCATGAAATGTCGATTAGCCTGAAACAGCCGATTGAACAGAAACAGCCCAAAAATTCAGATGCGCGGTCAGCAATTGTCTATGCCGATAATCGTTATCACCCGCAAATGATTGATTGGGCAAGTGAGCAAGTACAGTCACTTGTGCATGGTGAGGGTGTCGCGCCCGAACAAATTGTTATCCTTGCGCCATTTTTGCCTGACCATGCGTTAATTAATGTTGATAAAACAACAACGGGTAATGGCGCAGTTTCTGCAGCACCTTATGGAAGCGCAGGTATTTTATGTATTTCATATTTATACATTGCTTTATTAGGTAAAGAAGGTGTTACCGCAGCAAGCAAATATGCCATTACCAATGCTAATTACTTAGCAACAAAATTAAGCGAACATTATCCAATTTTATACACAGACCCAAATGGC
>CAKZMU010000111.1 GCA_937129145.1 uncultured Lacinutrix sp.
GACAATTAATGGCAGCGCTGAATTTAAATCGACCAATCAAACAACATCTCAGCACCAAGGAGAAACGCTTGAAGGTGAGTTTGAACGCAAAGATTAAACGAATAATTAACACCACTAAACTAGTTCAATAAAAAAACTTGTTTAGTGGTAATTTATCCCCATATTTAATTTCAAGTAAATTTAACTTTTTAATATTTAACTCTCTGGAGAACATAAATGAGCATTCGTCCTCTGCACGATCGTGTAATTATCAAACGTAAAGAAGTAGAGTCAAAATCTGCTGGCGGTATTGTATTAACTGGAAGTGCTGCTGAGAAGTCAACGCGTGGTGAAGTTATCGCTGTTGGTAATGGCCGTCTTTTAGACAACGGTGAAGTACGTGCGTTAGACGTAAAAGTTGGCGATAACGTTATCTTTAGCGAAGGATATGGCGTTAAAACTGAAAAACTTGACGGCGAAGAAGTATTAATTCTTTCTGAGTCAGACATTTTAGCAATCGTAGAGTAAATAAGCGCTTAATTAATCGCTAAAAAGAGCCTAGCAATAATACAAGCTCACTCAAGTTAGCCTTGTATTTCTTTGTGCTTAAGCCTTTTAGCTTATTATAAAGCCCTAATATAAATAGTCCAAAACAGTGTTTAGATGAAATAATTTTAAACATTGTTCTTAACAAAATTATAGGAATCAATAACATGGCTGCAAAAGACGTATTATTTGGAAATGACGCACGCGTAAAAATGCTTAAAGGCGTAAATGTATTAGCTGACGCGGTAAAAGTAACCTTAGGCCCTAAAGGTCGTAACGTAGTATTAGATAAATCATTTGGTGGTCCAACGATCACTAAAGATGGTGTATCAGTCGCGAAAGAAATCGAATTAGACATAAACGGAAAACACCGAGCAACACGAGTGATTAGTTTTGATACGAATTATAGTATTTTAGAAGAAAAACTGATTTTTGAGCACGACGATTTTACTGACTTACCTTTTGGCTTAAACGAAAAGAACTTTCCGAACGGATTTTCTGACGACGTTGATTTTGAAGATGCTGAACTTGTTAATGGAGAATATGTTGTTGAAAGAACGGGAACAAGTCATCAAACAGGAAATCCAACAAAACCATATTTTGAAACGACAAATAAGACAGTTTTTAACCATCTAAAACAAAAAATACGAGTCGAAGAAAATGGTAATTATGAAAATTTCATTCGGACTTTCATTTATGATAGTGAAGGAAATTTAATCGAAGAGAGATTAAGTAATACGACTAATGGATTGTTTAACTATGACGAAAAAGTAATCTATGTGTACGGAAAAAAATACAATGAGAAACTTAAAAAAATGGTTAGCCTTCTACAATACTCTAAATACGATAATTATTTAGAAATATTTTACTCATATTCTCAATTTGGAGATTTAATGGTTCAATTTGCGAAAGAGAAAAAACGTGACCATATAGAAATTATTGAAAACCAATTTATCTATATTTATGACGATAAAGGGAATTGGATTATGAAAAGACATATTGTAAATGGAGAATTGATTTCTACTTTCAAAAGAGAATATGGAGATTTTTCGGAATACTTTAAAGAAGACAATGAAGATGACGATAATTTGCCATTTTGATAACAAATTAAAACAAATCTAACATGTCGCTACATTTTGTAACTACGTGTATAATTCATAGCTAGTTCGAAATATAGTCTTAGTTACATAAATTCATAATTCAAGAATCCAAATGTTAACATATTATGAGCTAATAGAATTAAGGGACAAACTCGCAAATAACGAGATTGGACTAGAACTTGCAAAAGAAAAATGTTGGAGTGACTTCAAAGAAGGACAACGGTCTTGGCATACAAAAGATTGGAAGGATAGAAGGTCAAAATTCATTAAAGAAAAATGCGAAATATGTAGTAGTAAAGAAACATTAACGATACAGCATCTTTCCCACCCAAAAAAATATTCAGAATTTAAAAGAGAAATAATAAGAACTTATGCGAAGGATTACATAAACACTAATCCAAACATTGATAAATCTGAATTTACTGCTCATATTCTAAAAAAATATGAATATGTCCCAATTCCTTTGTGCCCAAATTGTATGTGTAAAAATCCCAGCGAAAGGGTAAGGAAAATTCCAAAATATCGTTGTGCGGATTGTAAGCACGAATTTGAAGAAGCGATTTATAGGTCGGAAATCGAACTTATTTCTATTTTTTATCAGGATGAGGATGCATATGAAGTTCGAGATAAGTGTTTTATTTCAAAAGATAAATGGAGAAACAAACACAACCTATCAAATATTCGGTATTGGTTGCAAAGAGAATTAGCAAAAAATAAAGATTCTGAAACGATTGAAAAAAAGGCTTTTTTACTTTATTTAAGCGACAACATTAAGTATCTGTCCTTTGAAGATACAATAACGGCTTGCAAAAAATGTGCATCTAGTTTTGACTTACACAAAATGGAATTATGCCCCAAATGTAAAAAACATTATAAAGGCATTCAATATCCAACTTGTATACAATGTTTGCCAGAAGAAAAACGAAAAGCTGCGATGGAAAAAATTGAATTTGGTAAAGAATGGCAGGATATGCATAAAAGACTTGGAATAGACTAATATTGGAAGTAATAAAACGAGCAGCTAAGTCGTATAAAATTAATTGCTAGTACAAACCTACTTACGAAATTCCTCGCAAATTTTTTATTCGGTTTTTTGATTTGCTAAACCATCCAACTAATTATACAAACAAGCTGTTTGAAATAACCAGTAGAAATCAATTTTTATATCCCATTCAACACATTTCCTTCCATTCCGTAAAAACTGCATTCCAGAAAAAGAGCTTCATTAACAAAGGTCTTGGACATAATCCACACTTTTGACTTTTCATTCCGTTAACCCTTTCCGATTCTCTGGAAAGGAACACTTCATTACAAGTAAAAAGCGCGAATCAAGTCCGCCAAATAAGGAAAAATGTATTTGCATTTTGTTCCACTTACCATGATTTTGTATTTCACAAAGAATTTAGAATCACTTCCGTAATCCAACACCGTCATACCTTTTTTTGACAGCAAAATAACAACATTCAGCTTTGAACGACAGCATAACCAGGCTCGTGCCTCGCACTTTTTATATGTCTAAACAAAGCTGAATATCGAAAGCACTAAGCAACAAAAAGAAGGTAACAGCGTCGGCTCTATGGGAAGTAAATCTAAAATGAATCTTATGAAATCTTACAAAATCAATAAAAAGGAAGCGGAACAAAAGTTAAAAAAACAAAAAAAGGAAAACGCTCTGGATATAATAAGTAAATCAATAACAAAGCCTTTCTGAATGGTTCAGATAGGTCAATATTAATCTTTAAATTTTTTAATTATGAGTACTCTAAGAAACAAAGTACAGTTAATTGGCAACGTAGGAAACGAGCCAGAAATCACAAACCTTGAAAGCGGAAAGAAAGTTGCAAAATTTTCAATCGCAACCAATGAATCTTACAAAGATTCTAAAGGCGAAAAAGTGACAAACACCCAATGGCACAATATTGTAGCATGGGGGAAAATTGCCGAAATCGTAGAGAAATATGTAGGCAAAGGAAAAGAGGTAGCACTAGAGGGAAAATTGACCTCACGCTCTTATGAAACCAAAGAGGGAGAAAAAAGATACGTTACCGAAGTGGTCGTAGATGAAATTCTTCTTTTAGGAAT
>CAKZMU010000112.1 GCA_937129145.1 uncultured Lacinutrix sp.
AATCTATGGAAACAACTCCTTTACCAAATTTATAATTTAACTTTGAAACACAAAAACCAGAAAAAACACCTTTACTTTTATAATAAAAAAATATTGAAACTCATTTTGAAAAGTTTTAAACTAATGAAGTCTCATTAGTTGGTATGTTTTTAGATAATTATAAAAATTCTCAAATATATAGTAACACATCTGAAAATAGTTAAAATGACATTTAAAGAGACTAAGATTTAGTAAAAAATAAAAATTATAAAAAAATGTTTTAAAATTCCGAAAAGAAAAAATAAAAAAGGTAACAACGAGTAAAATGGCAAGTAGAGCAGACATATTATCAAAAATTAAAGCAAACAAGCCCGATAGCATTGCTTTACCAAGTTTAGATTTAAACGTTTTTGATGAAGGTTTAAATTTAGTAGAAGAATTTACAAAAAAAGTTGAAGTCGTTGGAGGTAATGTTATCACAATGATTTCAAATGAAGATGTACATAAAAAAGTTAAAAGGTTATTTCCTGACACTAAAAACAATTATTCTGCACTTAAAAATGCTGAAGATTTCAATACGCTATCTTTAAATAATATTAAAAAACCACAAGACTTAGAGGATTTAGATGTTTTAGTTCTTGAAAGTTATTTAGGCGTTGCCGAAAATGGTGCTATTTGGTTAGAGGACTCAAAGATACCTATGAGAGTACTACCATTTATCACCAAACACTTGGTTTTAGTTATCGATGAAAAATTATTGATTCCTTATATGCATCAAGCTTATATAAAAATTGAAAAATTTAATGGTTTTGGAGTTTTTGTTTCAGGTCCTTCAAAAACTGCTGATATTGAGCAATCATTAGTTATTGGTGCTCATGGTGCTTTAAGCTTAACCGTATTTTTAAGAAAAGGAGATTAATCTTGAAAAAAAATATTAGCTTTTAGATGCTATTTTTTTAGACTTCAATATAAAATACAAACATAACGGCGCTGCCCAATTTGAACCACGTTCAATAAAATCCCAAATAGGTTCTCCAGAAATAGGCCTTATCAATGCTGTTAAAAAAGCCCAAGTAAAGGCATACAACACAACATATTTATGAGGTTTTAACAATACGATAATAGCTATAAGAAAATCGATTACACCTATATATGTCATCAATTTGAGTGCTACTGTATCTGAAAACCCAAAAACAGTTAAGTATTTAACCCACTGCGCTTTACCCATAAAAGCAAAAAAACCATGACCAAAGAATGTTAAAAACACCCCTAACCTTAATAATGATTCAATACGATTTAAACTGTTTTTTGACATATAACAAACAAAAGTAAGGTAATTATTTCAAATTATTTATTGTCGACAACTAGTTTTTTGAATTTAAAAATCATGGTGTAATAGTCGTTTTTATTTTATAGAAACCGTACAAAATAAAGCTGTTGATACTTCATCATGTTTTGCACAAAACCTATTTAGATTTTGAATAAACCAATCCCTCAACATTCTTCTCTTTAACGGGTAATAATAAGCTAAACAAATACCCGCCAATAACACAAACAGGAATGGCAATTAATGGGTATATGTAAAAATTGATTGATGTACTAAACTTTACAAAAGCTAACACCAAAATGCTTAGTAACGCACCAATTAAAGTGCCTTTCCAATTGGCTCGCTTTACAAATATCCCGAGCATAAATACACCAGCAATAGCACTTCCAAAAAGACCTACAATTTCTTGGAATAAGAAAAATAGGGACTGCACAGGAAATGTAGCCATAATACACGCAACTACAGTGCCTAAAACACCTACAATTACCGTAATCCATTTTGCTAGTTTTAATCCACTAGATTCTGAATATGATTTATAAAAGCGTTTATAAAAATCGACGGTTACAACTGTTGAAACACTATGCATACTACTATCTAAACTCGACATAGATGCTGAAAAAATGCCAGCAATAACAAGTCCTGCAATTCCGGGAGGTAAGTGATTTGTTATAAATCTTCCTTAAAACTAACCCTAAAACCTGAGTATCTCCACTCAAATAATTAAACCTAAGCCCTGGTTCTTCTATGACTTCTAATTTTGAAATCACTTTCTGAATGTCATTCCCATAATAACACTCTGTTGTACTTGCCAATGGATTGGCGTATGATTCGTGCCAACTCAAACCAGAACTCATCGTTAGTAAATGCTTAATGGTGGTGTTAGCTTTTTTTAAACTTTCATTAGTAGATGAGCTTTAGAATGACCAGCCGAGGGATAGGCCTGTCCATTTTATGTCCACAGTAGTTAAATTCATCACATCAACGTTTTGCTTCTGTAAGCTAGCGTCAAGGTACAGGCCATGCTTTCCTAGATAGCGTATTCCTAAACCACGGCTGATACCGAAATCCGAAATGTCTACATTTCCATAATCTTCCTTGTAAGAACCAAAACCAAGTTTGATGTAAGGAACTATTTTATATTCACTTTCAGACCACAACGATACAACATCAAATCCAGCATTGAAGTTTAAGTCAACTAATGTTGCGTCGTAATAAGTGTTGGTTGACTTGTTATAGCTAAATTCACCGCCAAGTAAAAATCCGCTGTTAGGTATTTGGTTCGTATAACCGATCTTAATACCATTGTATTCTGAATACTTATCATCTAAAGCTTGGTAACCTACGTAAATCCTGTCGTATGATGTGTTTTGGTCGGGTGTTGTTTCATTGGAGTAGGCCGACAACGATGAAAATATGCCGAATGTCAAAGGGACAAGTATTTTAGAACGATTTTTCATTAAATATGATAACCAATTTGATTTGTTTGAATAGCGTAAACTAGCGGTTTTCTGCTTGGCTAGATGAGAGGCGGCACATATTACTTAGAGTTAATATGTCATACAAATCGTTTTGCTCATGCTTAAACTTCGGCATTTCCGTGGGTTTAGTTTAAGCACTAACATTACACAATAGCCATCCAGCTACGTATTATGTCTGGTTATATCTAATGGTGCATATCTACTTAACTCAATACAACCTATTGTATTTAAAGCGTTATAATTGAAGTATCGTGAAGTTAATTTTTCGATAGTTTGAGAGTCAAACGACAAAGGAAAAGTCGCTGATAGGGATTCAGTCTTAGTTAGATATTAAGACTTCGACACACTTACTTTTGGTGATAGTCAACGTTAGAAATTGACGGAGTGTCTCTCTAAGACTGATAGATTTGTAGTTCAGTCAATTTTTCTAGTGCGAACGTTGGTGAGAAGTCGCTGTAGTTTTCACGGACAAGGCTTAGCACCGAGTTTCGATAACCACTTGAATAACGATGATT
>CAKZMU010000113.1 GCA_937129145.1 uncultured Lacinutrix sp.
GTTCTAGGTTCGACTCCTAGATCCTCAGTTGGAATTACGGGAAGATGATAATTTGGGGGTCTTAGGTTTGACTCCCAATATCAAAACCCTAATTTTGTCATATATCGACTAATGATACGCTTAGGTGGTATCATGTAGGTATACGACATTTAGTTGTAAAAGAGCAGTGCGGATTAACGTCCGCATATATTGTAGTACGATATTATGGTACTACATTTACTTGGGCACTTACCGACGGGCTTGGAAACTTACGCGGAAAGTGCCTTTTTTGTATCCCCTCTTCTTTATCCTCATCATCTTTAGAAATCAACTTCACCACGTCGTTTATATTAAGTCCATAGTATTGTGCTAATAAAGCAACGTTTGGGCTTAGTTGATTAGTAACTACAGCATCAGATTGTAAAAAACGGTAAACTGTTGTCTTCGACATGCCAAGTTCTTCGGCAATCTCATAAACTGATATTTGTAATTGTTCTTCGGATAAATGAGGTTTTAGACTGATACGCCAAGCGTGGCTTGTCATAAAACTCTCCTTTATTAAGTAATCTAAAATTAGTTTATCCAACCCCTTGTAAAAAGTCAAGGGACTGGATATAATTAGTTTATCGAATTATTTAGGCAAATGAAAAGCCCCTACAGGCTTCAACTGTAAGGGCTTGGATGCCAGACATTACTATCTGACAAGAAAGGAATTGAATTATGCAAAGTTTTACCTCTGCTCATTCAGGGCGGATTATACTTAATAATGTTGAGGTTGGCAAACCCCTCCCTAAATCCCTCCCCTCGCAGTCGCTTCGCTCCCTTGTGGAGAGGGACTTTACTGCAAGGACAACGCAGGCATTGTCCCTACGAAATGCGGACGCGCCGTTGCACGTCCCTACGAGTGGCAATGCTCCTAGTCAAGCGTTGAAACCGATGTTACCAGATTGCCCGTGTTGTGGTGAGCCGATTGTCACGATTGGGTATCAGCAGGGATTGGTTGATAAGCGCAAGGGGCATTGGATGGTGCATTGTGTTAATGAAGATTGCGATTTATATATGGCAACGAGCAGTGATATTTATGAGGCTTGGGCAATGCGTGGTAAGCCGATATTAGGGGGTGCGTTGTGAGTTTGCCGAAACGCAGTTCTAATCCATTTAAAAAAGCGGTTGCCCACAAGCTGAAATTGAAGCTGTTGCTGATGGGTGAAAGTGGAACGGGCAAGACTTGGTGGAGTTTATCGTTAGCTACTCGCCTTTGTGATTTGGAGGGTGGTAAGATTGCTTTTGTGGATACTGAAGGGGCGGATGGTAAGGCTCAGTTGTACGCACCCTATTTTGATTTTGACCATATGGTGATTACAGACCATTCGCCAGAGAGCTATATCAATGCGATTCATGCGGCGATTCAGCACGGGTATACGATTGTGATTGTGGATTCATTTAGTCAGGGTTGGAATGGCACGGGGGGCATCCTCGATATTACGGACAAGGCAAAGACGGGTTGGGCGGAAAGTAAACCCCGTCACCGTCGGATGATTAATGCGATTCATGATGCTCAAATTCATATTATCGGCACTGTTCGGACGAAGAACAGTTATGCTAAGACAGATAGTGGGTCGATTGATTGGAAAAATTCGAGTGTTGAGGCGCGTCAAGAGCCTGAATTTGAGTATGAGTGGGATATGTCGGCAATTTTAGACCATGACCACAAATTGACTTTGCGTAAGTCGCGTTGTTTTGATTTGCCTGATGGAACGGTTGTATCATCAGATGATGAGCAAACGCAATTTGTGTTTCAGTTGAATACATGGTTGAATGCTGGCGATACCCCTCCACACTGGACAGAGAACCCACGGCAGATGGAACGGGCGGATAAGTGGATTACTAAGGCGCGTGAGTTAGAGGCTTATGCTTTGAATATTGCAGCTGCGACAGCCGATGTTGACCGTAAGGAATTTGCTACACCTGAAGCGTATGTTGAGGCATTGAAGGTATATTGTTCGCCAGAAGCAGTTATTGCGCGTGCGAAAAGTCGTCAGAAGCCGATAGTGCCTGACAAGAAACCTTTGACTCAGCTTACGGTTGTATCGAATGGGGCTAAGCCTAGTCCTGATGACCCGTTTGCCGATTTGAAGGTAGAAGCTAGGGCGAATTAACCCCTACAACCCCTTCCGACGCTGACGCGCCACCTTCCCCGAAAATCAGGGAAGGAAAAGCGACAACAGACCTTTGCCGATTGGTGGGGGTCTTTTTTATTGTTTGTTGCCGTAGAATTGGATAGCTTCGGTGTTTTTACCGATGGCTGAGATTGCGTTGCCGATTAGAACGGCGATTGTTAATAAAAATGATGAGGCGGACATCATTCCATAGAACAAGCCTTGGGTATAAACTTGCGTTAGTTGGATTGCGCTTGCCGATGATGCCAAGGGTGAAAATGCGACACTTATCTCTGAAAATGCTAAACCTGCTAAGATTAAACCTGCTAAAAAAGCTAGGATTGCGATAACGTCACTAATGACTTTCATACTATGCTCCTGTGGGTGATATGGATATTAGTTAGATATTACCTAATAATTGATAATTTGGGAAATAGTTGGGAAATATAAAAGCCACTTGGGGAGCATTCCGAGTGGCTTTTACTGTTGAGGGCTGCGCGTGCCCAACTTTATCATATGATTTTGTGGTCACTGGTTGGGCTGTCAGGGGGTGTAATACAGCTTTTGTCAGTGACTTTGTTAATGTTTATTATTATAGGTCATGTGTTCGGATTGTGCAAGTGACCCCTCTCTAAATCTCTCCCCTCTGCGTTCGCTGACGCTCACTTGTGGAGAAAGACTTTAATGCAAGGACAACGCAGGCATTGTCCCTACGATGGTGGTATAGATGAGTTATTCGGGATTTCCGAATAGCTCATGACCCCTCTCTAAATCTCTCCCCTCTGCATTCGCTGACGCTCACTTGTGGAGAAAGACTTTAATGCGCCTGAATAATTTTCATCAAAAAGTTGACATCTGGATAGTTAATGATTGATTGGGGTGTTTTACTGGCCAATGTTCTGTACCCAATTTAAAATTAAGTTTATGGTATAATTGGGGTCAGGTGGGTATGTGATTTACGGGGGTGAGATTGTGATATTTTGGAATGAATATTGTACATCTCATCTTAGACGCTTGTTCGGATGAAGAAAAAGAATTAATAGCGCCTTCGTTGGCGAATTTGTACCCCTCCAGAGATAACCCCTCTCTAAATCTCTCCCCATGCACTCGCAAGCTCGCTGTGGAGAAAGACTTTAATGCAACCCCTCTCCGAAAAGCAGTGGACAAGGCAGGCATTGTCCCTACATCTGGAACGGCAGGTAATGCCCCTACAGATGATAGTCCACGTAATCCATTTTTAGCGTGTATAGCCCAAGCTGAAGAGAATGAGAATCGGCATTATGAGCGACTTGCGGATGCCCGTAAGCGATTTTTTGCGTTGCATCCTGAACGGGATGATGGACGTGAGATTGAGTACAAAAAAGGATGGTGGGATGCGAATGGGTTTGGGGATGTGCATTTTCAGGATATGCCTGAGTATCGTTTTAGGGGTCAAGATTTGGATGTGAGTGCCGATTTGATTGCTAAGGATAGGCGATATGAGCGTAAGGTTGCGCTTGCGAAGCGTCAGGCGACTTGGAACAGGGTGCAACGCTCGATGCGGTCTGATTGGAAGGGGTCTTTGACTAGAGGCTTAAAATCGGGTTGAAGGGATTAGGTAGGCATATGGCGAAATTAACGAATTTACAAAAAGAGTTTATCAATCAGTATTTTATTTGTGGGCGCAATGCGACAGAGGCTGTTATTCAGGCTGGGTACAAGATTAAAGAGCCTGATACGAAGTCTGGACGTGGAACTGCGGCTGCTATCGGCTATGAGAACCTCAGAAAACCTCATATTAAGGCGATGATTGATGAGCGATTAGAGCAATATGCTATGCCTGCTAATGAAGTTATCGCGCGATTGAGTGACCATGCGAATGGTGATTTGACGATGGTTTTAGATGCAAATGGTAAGCCAGACCTTGAAAAAGCCAAATTGTATGGTGTGACTCACTTGATTAAAGAGTGGCATTCCAAGGTAACGATTATTAACGGTGGTACGAAGAATGAAACTATTATCACTGAACATAATGTAAAGATACATGATGCTCAATCGGCATTGGTACAGCTTGGGCGTTATCACAAGTTATTCACTGACAAGGTTGAGATGGTTACTTGGGAAGATGAAGCCTTGCGTGATATTCGGGCTGGCTTGGTGACGTATGCCGATGTATCCGATAATTTAGGAGATGAACTTGCTCGACAGTTATTCCAAAAGGCAGGTGTCGCCTTCGTGGCTGAATAAGGCGCGATGGACACAGGTTAGGAAAGATGCTGAATTTAATCGACTGCGACGGATTTCTAGCCCGTCGTATGTTTTTCGTGGTAATAATTCGGTTTTATGGGATTTACAGGGCGAGGAAGAGATTCTGCTATGTGGTGCGGCAGGAACGGGTAAGACACTGGCGATATTGTGTTTTATCAATGAATTGGCGTGGCGATATGCTGGATTGCGCGTGTTGATTGTGCGTAAGGTGCGTGTGGATTTGACACGGACAACCTTGGTGACGTATGAGCGCGATGTTATGGGTTATGGGAATCCGCTTGTGGCGACTGTGCAACGTGAATCGCGTAAGGTTTATCGTTATCCCAATAAGAGTGAAATTGTGATTGGTGGCATGGATAGACCGGGTAGCATCTTATCGGGTGAGTATGACATCATCTACCCTGCTGAAGCTGTGCAATTTACTTTGAATGATTGGGAAACTCTGATTATGCGTTTGCGTTCGGGTGTTTATCCGTATCCTGCGATTATCGGCGATACTAATCCTGACAGAAAAGAGCATTGGCTAAAGCAACGGTCTGATAAGGGCGTTACAAAGTTGCTCAATACCTATCATAAAGATAATCCTGCGTATTGGGATATTGTTGCCCAGCAATGGACTCCTGCAGGTGTACGTTATGTGTTGGGCAAGCTATCACGGTTGACGGGTGTGCGTAAGGAACGCTATCTGCTGAATAAATGGGTCAATGCAGAGGGTATGATTTATGAAGATTGGAATGAAGATATTCATCTGATTAATGCCGATGATTTACCTGACTTTAAATTTCGTATTCGTTCAATTGATTTCGGCTTTAATAATCCTTTTGTGTGCCAGTGGTGGGGTGTGGATTATGATGGACGGGCTTATTTATATCGGGAAATTTATCAGACGCGCTTGTTGGTAGAAGATGCGGCAGTTCTTATTAAAAATCTAACGGGTGATGAGCATATTCAAGCAGATATTGCCGACCACGATGCCGAAGACCGAGAAACTTTGCGCCGACGGGGTATTAATACCATACCTGCCGATAAAGCTGTCAGCGAAGGGTTGCAGGAAGTCATGGGCAGAATTCGTGTTGAAGATGATGGTAAGCCTCGATTATTTATTGTCCGAGGTGCACGGGTTACAGAAGATATTGAATTGAAATCGGCTGGTATGCCGACTTCAACACAGGAAGAAATTGGCGGTTACATCTGGAATGATAAGAAGAATAAAGATGAACCTGTTAAAGCTGATGACCATGGTATGGACACGATGCGATATGCCATGATGTATTTACGGAATGAAGTTGGCACGAAGGTTTTGACCGAATGGTGGACGGACGATTGATGAATATTTTAAAAGTGAACAATGGTGTTAAGAATATGTCGCTTGACCAAGCGATTCGGCAGGGCTTGCTATCGGGTGGCAATACGGGTGATGTGACGACGATTAACAGTGTTGCTGAGGCGTATGATGCTGTGTCTTTGGTTCGGCGGTGCATAACAATGATTGCGAACGATGTAGCAGGCATCCCGATTAAGATTACACAGAATGGGGAACTTCTTCCTGAAGATAGCGCGTGGTCATTCGAGAACAATGCTCATGAACTCATCAAGAATACTGTTCGCTTATATTTGGCGTATGGGTTTGCATTGTGGGACCCGATTTATGATAGCCGATATTTGCGCCGATTTGATTTATTGAATAGCTATGCTTGTACGCCTGATACGTCGGCAACGGATGCTGATGGCAACCCTATTTTAATGTTTCGGCAGGCAATGCGAGGGAATCAACGCATTATTAATCCTGATGAGGTTATCTTCTTCCGTGAATTTAATATGCGTGATGATTTGGTGCCGGGTAAGGGGATGGCATATAGTGCATTGCGAGATGCCCAGATGATGGCACACTCAACAGACTTTGCGAATAAGCATTTTATGGTGGGTCCGAACGGGCTTGTGATATTGGAATTTTCACAGGGCACATCCAAAGATGATATGAATTTAACTAAGAGTTTCTTCAAGCGTATTTATAATCAGGGATTACGGGCAATTGGGCGCGTATTGCCTCTTACAGATGGTTCAATGAAGGTGAATCAGATTAAAGGGGATATGAAGGATATATCTCAAAAAGAATTAGATAGTAAATCCAGACGTGCGATTGCGGATGCCTTTGATATACCTTATTCAATGGTTGTAGATAATGCGGCGAATTTTGCGGTGGCGTTGGAAGATAAGAAACGATATTACGAAGGCATTGTTACCCAGATGTGTAATATGGTTGCCAACACGATGAATACTCAAGTTTTTCGTGAGAACAAAGCCGATGATACAGGCATCCGTATTGAATTTGCTATTAAAGAGTTGCCATTGTTCCAAGCTGATGAAGAAAAACGTTCAACTATTTTGCAGACAATGGTGATAGCTGGTACGCCATTTGAATTGGCTTGGGAGCAAGCAGGTTACAGTATCGAAAAATTAGAACAGTATCGGGATAGTATGGAGACTGTTGAAGCCGATACAGTACCTGTTGCTGAAGAACAGTCTGATTTGGCTGACCGCATTAGCCGATTAGAAGGGGTTCAGGAAAGTCAAGGAACTGCTAATGAAGCAAAGTCGGCAAAGAAGCAAGAGATGAAGATGGATAGTCCACGCCTTGAACCATGTTTTGCATATATCCCTCTTGAATTCAATGATGCAATCACGGCTGTGATGCGCGATGTTAAGACGCAGGTTGATTTAGAGGGGATTGAATGGGTGTCGCCTTCACAATTCCATATTACTATTGCTTATAGTCCTGCTATTCCTGCACAGGTGATGCGAATGATTGCGAAGCGCGTCCAGTTTACCCATTTTGACCTTGTGTTATCGGGATTTGGCTTATTCGATAATGGTGATGAGAAAGCCTTGTATGCCAGTGTAAATATGGATAGACAGTTATCCGATTTACAGCGCCAAGTGTATGAGATGATTCGGGATGCTGGTTATGAGTTATCGGCGTATAGCGTGCCTGTGATGTATACCCCTCATATCACGCTGGCTTATCTGCCTGAAGCAATTAATATCGATGGCTTGGAATTGCCTTATATTGACGGGCGTATCCCTGTTGAAGCAGTGCGATTTGCGCGTGATAATTATGAGCCGATTGCTAATGCCTTGGGTACTGAGTTGAAGGCTTCATCTGTTGATGCCGATTTGATGAAGGAATTGAGTTCTTTTGAGAATTGGTATAAGAAACGTGTGGGCAAGAGTATCGGGCGTAAGTTTAAGGCAGACTATATTCCACGCACGATGAAGGCAAGCATCGAGGGCGCGATTGATAAGGACACTACTGCTGATGAGATTGTGCTTATCTTCCATGATGTGAAGTCACGCAATGGTGGTTGTGGCGATGAGGCTTGCACGGTATGCCAACACTAGAGGAACGTCAACTTATTGAAGACCTGATTGCTGAACGCTTATCGGCTGTGCATACACGTTTAAGACGACGTGTTATGCGTGAACTTGGGTCTGATTTGAATATTAATAATTTGAGTGAAGCAACGTGGCGACAATTAGCGACTGAATACCGTGATGTGTTGGTTCAGGAATTGGAAGGCTTGTTTAACTTGTCTGGGTCACAGTTTGGCGACCAATTGGGCGTTGATTTCGATTTTATCAATGATAGGGCGGCACAGTGGGCGCGTGAATGGGTGGACGGGCAACTGATTCCTGATATTACAGGTACTGCTCGGATACGGATAGAAGACGCTGTTACACGATTTACTGAGGGCGAATTTGACCTTGGTACATTAGAACGGCGGATCACTTCACAGTTAGGACCTGCACGGGCTGAATTGATTGCATCGACTGAGGCGACACGGGCGGCAGTTGAAGGCGAATTATCAGTGGTGAATGAATTACGACAAGAAGGCATTATCTTGACCCCTATATGGCGTAATGTTCAGGATAGGCGTGTATGTCCTATTTGTTTTCCGCTCGAAGGGATGAAACAGGGGACGGGTTGGATATTGCCCCCACCTGCTCATGGTCGTTGCAGGTGCTTCCTTGTTTATGAGGTTGAAGACTTACCTGCTGTTGCGAGTGTGATTAAGTTTAAATTCGTTGTTGGCGATATTATTGATTTGAGGGTGGCTTGATGGCTGGTATTCATGTTGATATGGGAAAAACACCACAATTAATGAAGCGCATTCCAGAGACTAAGAAGAGTTATATTAGAGGACAGATGGAAGCTGGATTTCATTTTGTCTCGAAGATTAATGTGTATCCGCCTGAACGTCATGGACCTGCTATGTTCCAAAGCCATGATGAGATGAAGGCGTTTTTTGCTCAATTGCGTGAGGGTAAGATTGATGTACCATATGTTCGTGGTATTTCACCCAGTAGTGAACGATTGGGGCAAAAATGGCAGGTTCGCAAGTCGGCTAACCGTGTGTCAATTCAGAACAAGGCTAGTTATGCCTCGAAGGTTCAGGGCAAGATGCAACATCCTTATCATAAGAAGACAGGCTGGAAGACTGTTGAAACGGTTTTAAGAGCGGAAATAGTGACGATGGTTCGGATTATTAGTCGGCGTGTGTATGCCGATTTGACTGCGAGGTAAAGCAGATACCCCGTGACAGGGGTATTTTTGTTTTAGATTTGACAGCATTACTACGATTAAGGTGATTGTAGGGAGTTCGAGATTGTGACTATGACAGGTTTACCGCAGGTATTGGATGAAGCTAAACGCTCGAATGAGAGTGTTGTTAAGGCTACTCCAAACATAAAAGCTGTAGGCAATGGCAAGTTCAAAGGGTATTTGGTCTTATTTGGCAATGATGAGGAACGCGATTTTGATGGTGATTTCTTCACAGCCGATACAGATTATGATATTGACTTTGATAATCCTGCTGAAGCTAAGAGTACCGTTTACTTTCATCATGGGTTTGACCCCATTTTGGGATTAAAGAAGCTCGGTAATGGTGTTAAGGCGCAACTCGGTATTGATGATGTAGGGGTCTGGTTTGAAGGCATATTAGATGAGCGTGATGATTATGAACGCGCTATCTATCGCTTGATTGAAGACCGCAAGGCAGGTTCATCTAGTGGTGTTCCAGCGCATTTGGTGGAGTATGAGCAATCGGGCAAGGGCTGGCATATCACACGATGGCCGCTTGGCAAGGATGCAAGCATTACTCACATGCCGAATGATTGGCGACAGGGGCTAAGTGTGCCTATCTTACCTGCAAAATCTCTCCCTGCTGTAAATGTAAAGAGCTTCTTGGGTGGTTTGCCAGAGGATGTATCAGAGGCGAAAGCAAAGGATACATCGGCGCAAGACATGGCAGAAGCTGGTAAATCTAATCCAGAGGAGAATCTAATGGGAACTACTCCAGAACAATTCGACCCACAAGCATTCCGTTCGAAATTGTTGGGCGATATTAAATCATTATTGGATAGCAATGCCGATGATGATAAACAAGGCAATGATGCTAATAAGGGCGTTTTTGTCACCGAAGATGAATTGGACAGACGTGTCAAAGCCACGATTGAGGAAATGAATAAGGGCAAAGTGCCTTTACCTAGCAAAAAATCATCTACTCAAGATGATGTTGATGGTGATGCCCAAGAGGTATACACCAAGGCATTCATGAAGCATCTTGCTCATGGTGACAAAGCTGACATCACAAAAGCTGTTAAGGCTCTTGAAGCTGGTACAGATAGTGAAGGTGGTTATGCTGTTCCAGAAGTGTTGAATAGCACTATGATTGTGCCGATGCGTAATAAAAGCATCTTGCGTCTTGCCGGTGCCAATGTTATCCCAGTACGGGGTACAAATAGCTTCAAAACCAATAAAATTGGTTTTGGTGCTGCTAACGATTTGGTTGCTGAAGAAGGTTCATTCAGTGAGAATGACCCAAGCCTTGGTCAAGTTGAGCATGTTCCGTATAAAAACGGACATATCACTAAACATAGTGATGAACTTGATGAAGATAGTGCATGGGATGTTTACAACACAATGATTGCGCCGAATACATCGGTTGTGATGTCAGCGCGTGAAAACATTTGGTTTACGACAGGCACAGGTAGTGGACAACCTCAAGGCATCATCACAGGCGCGGCAAATGGCGTAACCGCAGATGCAACAAGTGCGGTTACTGTCGATGAATTGATTGATTTACAAGAATCAGTTGATGACCTGTATCAAGATGGTTGTGTATGGATGTTCAATCAAACAACCCGTGCGGCGCTGCGTAAACTTGCTGCTTCAGATGACCGTTTGTTATGGAATGAAGGCAACATTGCTGCAGGTATTCCGCAAACTCTCTTTGGTCGTCCAGTGCGTATCAATAATAATGTGGCGGATATGGGCGCAAGTGCGAAACCAATCCTCTACGGAAACCTTGCATACTACTTCATCTTGGACTTTGGTGTCAGTGAAGATGGTAATGGTTCAGGTATTCGCTATAAACGCCTGAATGAGCTTTACGCTGGTAATGGTCAAGTTGGACATCGTTTTTATCGTCGTGTTGACGGTAAAGTGATGCTTGATGAAGCTATCAAAGTTATCACGATGGCGGCAAGTTAGGCATAGCCGATAATTCTTAGCAGGTGGTAGCGATACTACCTGCTCATTTACTGGATTGGTTTTGAAAGGAATACAATGCCTATCTACAAAGCATTAAGAAGTTTTGCCAGCGTATCATCTTCACCACGTAAGGGACAAGAAGTACATTTTTCTCAAGCGGATGGTGATTCTTTGGTTAAAGCTGGTTATGTGGAATTTGTCAAAGATGACCGTGTGCCATTTGATGAATGGGCATTAGGTATCATTAATTCTGCTCCGTTAAAAGGTCCTGATGGGCTGTTAGATTATGCTAAATATTTTGACATACCCCTCGATGGTACAAGTAAAAAAGATGATGTCTTGGCTAAAGTCGTGGCATGGTTTGAAGCTGGTAATGCCGATGAAGGTGGTGAAGCGTAATGGTTGATTATGCTGTCGCAACTGATGTATTCGCTTATGGCGAATTTTCAGAGGATGAACAAGATGATACTGATATTCAAAGTCGGATTGAAGATTTGATTACGGTTGTCAGTACACGCTTTGACATCATTGCTAATCGTGCGATTATGGCTAGTGGTGATACTATTCACTATTTTGATTTGCGTGAAGCACAAGATGGACGGGTGTTATATCTGGATGATTTCATCGTCAGCATTACGAGTGTTACGAATGGTGATGGTGATAGCATTGCCAGTGACAAGTATACGCTTCTTCCTTTTAATAGTGTTCGCAAGTCGATGATTCGGCTAAAAGCAGATAGTGGTATCAGTTGGGAATATGATGAAGATACGCCGATTGCAATTGTTGGCGAATGGGCATTTTACCCTGCTGGAACTGTTCCTGATGATATTAATTTGGCTTGTGTTAAGGCTGTATGGTCTGAATACAAGGCGCGTGATATTGCGGTTGATGTGAATGAACCGACTGTTACACAATTTGGGCATGTGTTGATGCCTAGCCGATGGTCAAAAGATGTTTGGGACGTGTTGCGTTCAGTTACGAAGGTGCTTTGATGGGTAGTAACTTTACAGGTATTCTGGATGCTATTGAGGCAATATCGATTGATTTTAGCTATGGTGATGATGATTATGTCATTAGCGCCCAAGAATGGGACAAACCACGGGCTAATATCAATAGTTTTCCGACACGCATTATCGCACCATTAGCAACTAATCCTGATGGCAACTCGAATAAGATTTCACTCGGGAAGCGTGGTAGTGCTGAATGGATTCTATCAGATGTGTTGCTGTGGCGTGACCTGAAGAGCGGACGGGGTATTGAGACTGATTACCCGTTGCTAGCAACTTATATGCAGGCGTATACCAACATAATGTTAGAAAACCGATTACTACTAAGCAGTGCGACTATCACAGATGTTCAGTTGACGATTGTGACGCATAATCACTCGAATAAAGATTATTCATCTGTGGTAGCTGTATTGAAAATTTTGGAGACATTTAGTTATGGCTAAGAAAAAACAATCTAACCCAACAATTTATCGCTTCTTACAAAAGGCTGTAACGGGGTCTGATAGCGAGATACCGGGTAAACAGTTTAAAGTTGGGGATGAAACCCCTGCATTGAGTCATTGGTCTGAACCATTGATTGGGGCGTTGATTGTGCGTGGGGTGATTGAAGAAGTTGTAGCCGATGTTTCCGCTCAAGACGATAATAATAATGAGGAAGGTAATTAGATTATGGCTAGTATCAATTTTGATGGCAATCAAGGTCATAAATTTGGCGATACTGCGACTGTCGGCGATGCCGATGATGTCGGTGAATTTATCAAAGAATTTAGTGTTGATTTGCAATTTGCAACGGCAAATAGTCCACGGTTGGGCAAGGTCTTATCCCCTGCTTCAATCGGTAGCGCAACGGGTAGTGGACAAATTACATATTATGCTTCAGATGGTGCATCGGATTTCATGGCATTGCTCGATGCTTGGACATGGGAAGCTGTGGAGACTGATACCACTAAACCTCCTACCAAGTATTATTTTGTCGAAGAACCCGATGGCACTGCTGGCAGTATTCGTCATACCTATGGCATCGTTCCAAGCAATAACCAAGGCCCTGTAAACCGTGCAGGGCAAGGTGGCGACCAAGAGCGTTCATTCGGCTTTGCGCTTGTTAGTTATGCGAAGGAAACAATCGTATAATGACTAGCATCCTGAATCGGCTAAAACCGCGTATCTTGGAAGTGGCTTTGCCTGAAATTTTCGATATGGTTGCCAAGGTTGATGATGCTGGCAAGGCTATATTGGATAATGAAGGCAATGAAGTCTTAGAGCCTAAGTCGATTGTTGTATATTTGATGACTATGACTTGGGCAAAGTGGCATGAAGTCGGTGATAGTGTGCCTGATTTTGACCGTTCATCTGTGCCGAAACTTGTGCATTATGATGATAAGGGCAAGAAAACATTGCAAGATAATGTCGATGTGATTCGCGCCCGTGAATTACAGGTACAGGGTGAACGCTTGTTTCGGCGGATTGGCTGGGCAATGGCGAATGCTGTTGATGAAGATGGCAATGCTCATTACCCAGAGATGCAAGACAAGCCGCTCGATGCGATTGCCGATGTTGTGCGTGGGTTTGATAATCATGTTATTCAGTCGATTGGAGCGGTTCTGGTCCAATATGAAGAAAAATCGAGGGGATTGCTGAAACGGCGTGCAAGTTCGTTTCGCTAATCACCCGAACATAATTGGGTGGGTCAATTGGTATCATCGGCTTCGGCGTGATGAAATTGACCTGCCGACTTATCGGCGGACTGTGCGTAAGGTTTTACAGCGACGGGGTTGGACGATTGTTCAATGGCACGATTTACCAGATTACGCCCAAGTCGATGAAATTTGCTGGGAGTGGCATTTATCGACGCAGATTGAAGATTTGATGAATCGTTATGCCGATAAGAAGAAGTTATCCCCTGAAGTACATGCCCTGCTGATGACTAAGATGTGGGGATTGTAAAGACCTCTCCAGAGATTAAAGAAGTGGACGGTACGATTACCGTCCCTACAAAAACCCCTTAAAGAATAAAACCCCTCCGCGGACAAGGCAGGCATTGTCCCCTACGAATTGACTTCACAGCTATTCTGAAAGTAATAAATGATGTGTGAGGCGTGATATGACAGAGCGTTATCAGATTGAAGTGCGGTTGGAAGGTGATGACCGTTTATCTTCTTCCCTACGGAATGCCAATAATGAATTAAGTGATTTTGATGATAACCAAAAGCGTGCGACTAATAATAGTCGTGGCTTTGTTTCGGGAATTAATAGCGCACATGAGGCTGTATCGGCATTTATGGGTGCGGCAGTTATCCAAGGTGCGGCACGATTTGCACAACAGTTAGCTGAAGATGGTGAAGCGGCGCGACGGGCTAGTATCACTTATCGTGAAATGGCTGGGGGTGTTGATGAGGCTACAGCTTCGTTAGCTGAATTGCGGCAGATGACGGGTAATGCTGTTAGCGACGTGGCACTGATGCAGGGTGCGAATCAGTTGCTTGTGACGGGGTTAGCCGATGGTGCTGCTGAAGCAAATGATTATGTTGATATGGCGATTCGCCTTAGTACGGCAATGGGTGTCGATGCGGCAGATGGTATTGAGAATTTCAATAGTGCTTTGCTTAACATGAGCTATGCCCGTTTGGACACACTTGGTATTGCGAGTAGTCGTGTACGTGAGCGTGTGCAGGAATTGGTTGATGTTGGCTATGAAACTGAAGAAGCCTTCCAGATGGCAGTTCTCGAAGAGGGTGCGAATACACTTGATAGATTGGGTGACGCTGCAAGCCTGAATGAAACAGCCTTTAGCCAAGTCGCAACACAATTTGAGAATGCAAAAAACAAACTTGGTGAATTACTGGTTCAGGCTCGTGAAACAGGAAGCCAGTTACTTATTTTGTTTGATATTGGCACAGGTGGTAATTTTTTTAACACGTTCGACCCCCAAACTCAACAAATTCGTGAGCAATCAATGGAAAATTTTGAGCCTGGTTACCTTAATCCTGGCGTAGAGCGTAGTTTAGTTGACCAAGCTATTATGTTTTCTAACAGCAATCCTGATTTATTTAATATGGCATCGTCAGGAGTTGCTATGCGAAGTGGGGCATTGTCTGATGAAGACATGGCTACAATTTCGTCTACTTTTGGCTATGATGAGCAAACGCCTAGACAACTAGAGTTGATTGATAATCTTTTAGCATCTGTTGCAAACGCTACAGAAGAAGTGGCACTTGCTACTGCTGAAGCGAGTGAGTCAAGTGAAGCATTTGCCGAAACACAGGAAGATGTTGTACAGATTTCGTCACGGGCGAATACGACTGTGAATGAGACTACTGGCGTAATGCGTGATTTAGCATCGGCACAGGATGCAGCTGCTGATTCTTCACGGGAATTGTTAAGTAATTTAGATGAGAATGTGGCTGTGTTGAGTACGTTCTCGGATATGAACACGTTTGAATTGGGAGGGGTTGAGGTCTTTGACCCTGATGATTTGGCGGCTGTTCAGGCTTATGCTGAAGAATTGCAGGGGAATTATGAAGAGATTTCCCGATTAGCTGAAGATAGTGATTATGAAATTATTAGTCGTGATGAGGTGGATGCGGCGCGTGAATTGGCAGAGGAAGCGTCTACTATTGCCGACGAAGCTGAACGGGGTGCAGAAGCGTTCGCTAATATGAGTTTGTCGCAGTTGCTGGGAGAAACTGATGGTGGGCAATTGGGCGAATTGCTTGACCTTGTTGTGGCTGGGATTGGTGATGAGGATGTAGCGGCGCAAGCTGTGTCTGATTTTGATATGGCTAGCGGACGCACTACGGATTTATCGTCTGCTTTAGAGGCTGATATTGTGCCAACTTTGGCGGCTGTTGCTGAACAGTTTGGGACAGACGTTGCGGCTCAATTGAGTGAAGCTGCTTTGATTGAGATACAGAATGGGCAATCGGATGGTTTGGATACACAGACGATTGTTGATAATGCCTTGTCCGCGATTGGGTATCGGTTGGAGGGGCAAGGGGCGCAAGATACTTATACTGTTCAATCAGGCGATGGTGCTTATGCGATTGCGGCGAATACCGGGTATAGCGTTGATGAGGTTAATGAGGCGATTGATGGTGTGATGATTCACCCGGGGCAAGTGCTTGAATTGGGTGAAGGTCAACAGTTGGTTGCGATTAGCTCGGTTAGCGATGATGTTGTCACTGGCGATGGTTTTGGTAGTGAGCAGGGGATTGAAGACGCTGGTGGTAGCGAAGGGGACTCTATGACAATCGCAGGCGAAAAAATGCTTGAGATAGAAACCTCTTTTACGAATATATCTGAGTTGGACTTAGACCCTATTATTGACCCTATTTTAGCCGATGCAGAATTAGCTAATGTTGAGGTTGAAGCGTTGGATGGTGCATTGAACCGATTGGCATCTGCTGATTATACGCTTGAAGTGGATATGCAAATTATGTTGAATGATTTGACAGGGTTGCAGTTGTCACAGTCGTTTGCTTTCCAAGAGGGTGTAAAGTTGGTATTTGAGAGTGAAGGCATCCGCATTGAAGATGTTGGGGAATAGAATATCAGTTCCTCGCTCATAAAGAGCTTAAAAGTAGAAGGATTTTAGATGAGCATTTTTACTTATAGCGTGAAGATTGATACGCAACGTGATGGCACTTATGGTGATGCGTTGGATGATGTGACGAATTATGTAGAGCATATTGAATGGCGTGCTGGGCTGACTGAGCCTTGGGGTAAGGTTGCGCCTTCTGCAAATATGCGCGTGATGCTGGCAAATGCTGATGGGCGATTCAGTACACATGATAGCAGTGCGGATTATTATGGCTTGTTGGTGCGCGGTTTATTGGTGCGGATACAAGCGACATATGATGGTAGCACAGAGACATTGGCAGTTTTTAAGGTGAAGGATATTGATGTTAAGGCAGTTGGGGCTGGAAGTTCACCTGCTGGCGTAGTGACGCTGATTTGTGCGGATATTATGCACAAATTGCTTGAGGCTCAATATGATGCACCGTTGTTGCTTGATATACGTGTTGATGAGGCTTTAAATAAGGTGTATGAGGATGCGACGATTATCTATCCTTACGATAGTCTTCCTTTTTATATTGGTCGTGATTCAATTGGTGGTAGTAAGCTAATTTATGCGAATACACTCACTGATTTTGATAAAGCCTCGAAGACCTTGCCATTTATTGGGGATAATCTGGACAAAGGCAAAGGGGTTCAAGCGCAGACCTTTATTAAAGAGGTTGTAGCAGCTGAACCGAATAGTATTTTTTTCTTTGACCCTCGCAGTGAAAATTTTAAGTTTTTCAATTCGTATCATAATAAGATTTTGAGTTTAGACCCACCGATTGTTAATGAAAATCTTGGTACATTCGGCATGGATGATTATGTTTCTATCAGCATTCGGCAGGGTGAAAACATGGTTAATGATTATCGGCTGAATTATGTCCCTCGTGCGGTTGGCACGCCAGCTAGTGTTATTTATCAGGGCAATGTGCCGATTAAGATTAATGCACAGTCTCGGCGTGATTTTAAGATTCGCTATACAGACCCTGATAATGCTTCGGCAAATGTAGGGGCGATGGATGTTATCCGCCCTGAAGCTGGGTTTGATGTTATAGGGAATACTCATGAAGACGGTTTGGGAACGGATGTATCGTCTTTGCTGACGTTGGGTGTTTTTACGGCAGGGGCTGGGAGTGCTGAATTTTATATTGAGAATACGACACTTGACCCGATTTGGATTACTAAATTTGAAGTTCGTGGCACGCCGATTATTAATTATGAGACTGAACAAGTACGAACTTATGATGGCAATAGTGTCTATGATAATGACCGTCATCCACGCACGGAAACGATTAAGAGTATCTCTACTTATGCGGATGCAGTTGATTATGCTTTGTTCGTTATACGGACGTTTGCGCCTGCTGATACTTATATTCGCTCGGTTACATTTGTTGCTGATGAGTCACGGTCTAATATTGGGTTGCAATTATTGGAGCGAAAAATTGGGGATGTTGTGACCTTGGCGGATGATAGTGGCATTAGCAAGGAATATATGATTGTGGGTGAAAAACATAGTTTGCCTAGTGGGACAAAGGTTCATAATATTATGTGGATTTTACGACCTGTGGAGCGTGGAGCAATCTTTGTGATTGGTGCAAGTTCTATCGGCAGTGCAGATATTCTATTGTAAGTTGCGGACGCGCCGTTGCTCGTCCCTAAGATGATTAATTGACTATCGGGATATTATTACAGTAAATCATCAGAAAATTCAGGATTTTGCTTATGGTATGGACACTTCCTAAGACGTGGATTAATGAGCCTCTCACAGCTGCGGACATGAATTTGTATATTCGTGATAATTTTAATGCGTTGCGGTCTCCACCTCGCTATGTGTATCAAGGTGGTGCAACATTGACTACAACATCATCGTCGTATGCCTTTATTGACATTACAAATTTGAATGATGATATTTCGATTGCAGTTGGACCCGGTAAGATTGAAGTGGAATTTATTGGAACAGTGACTTGTACTGCGACTTCAACCTTGTACTTTAGATTATTTCACAATGGGGTTGCGATTATGTCGAGTATTGTTTCGATTGAAGCGGCTAGCCGATACCGTGAGGTTGCCATGAGAAAATCGCTCGGTAGTTTGGCGGCTGGAACGCACACCTTTGATGTGCGGTGGTATACAACGGCAGGAACTGCTAGCTTGCTTGGTGGACATTATAATTTTGCTATCAGAGAGGTTCAGTAATGACAGATATTCGGACTTACAAACCAACTACTATTCCTGATGCGGTTAATCAGGAAAAGTTGCAAGCTGAGGTTGCCGAATTGGGCAATGTGGGCGTTAGTATGATGGCTGACGGATTGGTATTCTCTGTTTATGATGAAGCAATTGAAGATAGCGCGATTCAGGCTGTGATTGATGTCCATGATGCGAGTGTGAAGACCACTGGACAGTTGTTTGCTGATGAGGACAATATTATAGATCGTGTGAATAAGCGATTTGTAATTGAGGTTATCAAAAGTGACCCCGATTGGGATTCTGCTCATGCGGATATATCGAAGATGATTGCTGATAATCCATCATTTGTTAATGCGTTGAATAATCTGGTGGCTTTGCAAGGTGGCGATGTTGGTGATAAACATCGTGCCGAACAAGAGTTACTGACATTTGTACAGGTGATTAGTCTCTGGAATACGATTTGACGCTAATCCGATAATTGAATTGAACTTTAGCTAGACGGTATTCGTACCGTCTTTTTGTTTTTAATGAGAGGATTGGATTATGCGTAAGGCTATTTTGTTTCTGATTTTATCGGTGTTGATGCTAGTGCCAAACATGGCTGTTGATGCGTCTAATTGTGTAGCAATTACGAGTTTGCCTTATACGGTTTTATCGGCTGGGAATTATTGCTTGACGGGCAACCTAACTGCCAGTGGTGGGGGTATCAATATTGCTGCAAGTAATGTGACGATTGATTTTCAGGGTCACACAATTTATGGAAGTCAAGCAAGTAATAATACTTTTTTTGGCATTTACTCGAATGATCGTAATAACATTACAATTCGTAATGGGGAAATCGTTGGTTTTTTCTATGCGGTTCGTATAGATGATGCAAGCTATGGGAGACCTGAACCTTATGATACAGGCGGACATTTAATTGAAGATATGGAAATTTCGCGTAGTACGTTTCGTGGAATAGTTATCCGTGGGCAGGGGAACACTATCCGCAATAATATTATTCGATTTATCCGTGGCAACACGTTGTATACGAACTCTTTTGCAATTGGGATTGAGAGTACAGGGCAGGGACTTGTTGTTGAGGATAATATGATTTATGAAGTACGTGGACGTGGAATCTCTGACATTGGTGAAGGGGTTGGGATTGCAGTTTCGGGTGCTGGCAGTGGTAGTGTTATCCGTGACAATGTGATTGTTAATTCGTCCATCGAGGAAAATGACAATACAGATTGGGCTGGCTTATCACGGTCTACTTATGCGATTTGGGTGGGTGGTGATAGTAATGTTGTGATTCATGGGAATATTATTCAGAATTTTATGTATGGGGTCGCCTTCCCGTCTACGGTTGAACCCAGCTTGATTTTTAATAATACAATCACGAACTCGTATGCGCCCATTACAGCTTCGGCAGTGATACATATGATTGTGGGCAATGTGTGTGATTGGGATTGTTTAACCCCTATTGACCCTATTCCTAGCCGATAGCTAATTGACAATCGGCGTAATATGGATATATAGCACTTCGTTATGAGGTGCTTTTTAATTTGAAATTTAGAGAGGTATGGACGGTTGTCTTATGCCAAGTGAAGAGCGTGATTTATCAATTCAGGAAGGTTATACACGGACTCAAGTTGCATGGGCAATTATTTATAATGCCTTGAAGCATGTTTGGGGCGGTGTGTTGTATTTGTGGGAAGACGTGGCTTGGCAATTAATCGGCAAGATAAGCCGTCCTCGTCATATTGTGAGCTTCTTTTTCAGTTTACTTGCACCCCTTCAGGTGTATTTCTTTGTTCAGGATGCTGAGTATTCGATTGGGTTGGATTATATTGCAGCAACGCCATTGGGTCAGGCATTTTGGATATTTATTTTTTCGTTTCTGGGGTATGCGACGGGTAATATTGAAAAGCCGATTGTGCATATTGTTGGCGCATTGGTGATTATCCGCTATAGCTTTGCGATTGCTATTGGCATTGGTGAAGGTGGATTGAATCCATCAGGATTGTTAGGTATTTTGTATTTGTTTACGTTGGCGTGGGCGATTGCGGCGCTGGTTTACTTGAATGTCGAGTTAGTGCGATTAAAAGCGAAAGAGCGCGTCAATGATGGAAGTTCTCGTATGGCTGGAAGTACAGGCTAGTAAAAATCCTATACTGAGTATTCTGTTACCTGTTATTGGGTTGCTGTGGGTTTTGGGTGGTGTTAAGGAACGTCAAGACCTGCCTGCCGATGTAACGGGGGACTATTATAAGGGTCAGGCGCAGGTTTGGCGCGAAGTTGCAATGATGTTGTTTGCTGAAGAAGAATCGCCACAAAATATATTAAAAGAGCTAAATGCTCGGAAGGAATCTGGACATGAAATTAGTGACAAAGAAACTGATGGTATTGATGTTGATAGTGATGATGGGGCTATTCTCGTTCTCGACACAAGCACAGGATAATGCCGAAGAAACGGATACCCCTGCTGTTGTCAATGAAGCTGATACAGGGGTGGGCATTGTTGGCGATAGTGTGCCTGTTGTTGACAATGGCAATGATAACTTGCAAGTTAATGTGATTACAATCGTGATTGGGTTGTTATCGGCATTTGCTGCAGGTGGTGTTGTTGGTATTGCTGGCGTTGCATCTTATGTGAATCGTATTAAAGATGACGTTTCAACTGTGACTGCAATTGAGGGATTAGCGAATAGTTATCCACCTCAAACTAAAGACTTGGTTGAGAGTATTTTCCAGACGATTAAAAATATTGGTGAGCTTGGTGTTGAAGCATTTGATGGTGTGCCGATGGCAAGTAAGACTAATAGTGTCTTCACTGAAGATATGGATGTGATGTCTGGGTTAGTGCCTGCTCCTGATTATAGTGGTAGTGGTAAGCCACCTGTTCAGGGGTAGCATCACCCTCACCCCCTAGCCCCCTCTCCCATAAAAGGCGAGGGGGAACAAAGAGCGAACGGTATACATGCCGTCCCTGCAACCCCTCTCTAAATCTCTCCCCATGCACTCGCAAGCTCGCTGTGGAGAAAGACTTTTTAAATGGAAGGATTTGGTATGACGATATTAGCGCCGAAGTTGCCGATTGATTTTGAATGGCAGATGGCACAGGCAGTTATCCGTAGTGAGGGCGTGTGGGTGCGTTCTGTGTGGGATATTGCGGATGACATGAATAAATTATTTGTGCTACGGGGTAGTACGGATGCGATGGTATCTGTTAATAAATTTCATAATCCGCAGAATGGGATTGATTGGCACCGGGTGGAGTTTCGTAATGGTTCTGTCGGCTATGTTGCGAGTGATTGGGTGACAGTGGATTTTGAGCGACGTGCGGATGGTCTGCCTGACGGGGTGGATGATGCGATGTTGTATGCAATTGTTGATGCTTGGATGGCTAAGAATGTGCATTTGAGTGATGCGGTTGTTACGGATAGCGTTCATGGTTGGCTCGATGCTCATGGGCAACGCCTGATTCATGAGTGGTTATCGGCTAATATGGACGAGATTTTATTGAAGGTGACGGGCGATATATTTGATTAACCCCACCCTTGCCCTCCCCGAAAATCAGGGAATAAAAAAAAAGAAGCCTACTCGGATGTGAGTAGGCTTCTTTTTATTAATTTTGATTGTATCTCTTGTGTTGCTCATCCGTGTATATCTCATCAGGCAACTCACCATCAATCAAATTATCTAAAGATATTGTTTCATCATATTTGATAGGTGATTTTTCCGTATTTTTCACTTTGGTCTTTTGTTTTTTCTTACGAACGGCACGCGATAAGGTAAGCTGTTTCAGCTTAATCATGATATGGTCTTTGATGCTGAGAGGAGGCATATTCTTCATAATTTTAGGATTCCCACGCTCACGGGCTTCCTTCCAATACTCCCATTCCTTTTGTGTGGTCTTATCAGGTGGTTCGCGCTTATAATTTATCAAATACCATAAAGATATTAGCATTATGACTATAGATACACTCATAATCAAAAGTAGCACAAAATCCTCTCTTTGATAGGTTTAAAATTTGGTCTTGGGGTTATTCGTTGTCTATGTCATTGGTATCTAAATATTTAGTCAATACATTGAGTGCTTCGTACTCGTTTTTTTGAAGACATTATATCATTTTTAGATTTTTCGTCTAAACTCTACTTTTTAACCCCTATCCTCCCGTCCTTTCCCCATTCCGTTCGCAGGCTCTCTATGGAGAAAGGAAGCTGGTGGGGTGTTATTCAAATAATGAAATTTCGGCTTCGGTCATGTATTGGGCAAAGTCTTCGTAGGTGTTTGGCTCACCTGTTTTATAGAATTTGCCTCGACTACGCATGTCTAAGGCTACTTTACCTGCGATATTTAATTTAATTTGGGCTGTGCCAGCTTGGATAAATGCCTGATTTAGTTCATCGAATTTGATGCTGAATCCGCGTCGGATTTTGAATAATGCGAGTAGGTTCATGAGCAAGAGCCATTGTTCTTTGGTGGGGGTAAACCAGCCTCTGTCTTGGGATGATTCGAGTAGTTGCCATTCTTCGGCTGTGAGGTTTTGGCAATTGATGCGTCCGTTTGTTATGTCTTGCATGATGTGTTCTCCTAGTTGGTTTGGGTTTTAGGTTTTGTGAGCGGACGCGCTGTTGCACGTCCCTAGGGGGTTAATCTGTTTCAATCATTTCAAGAGGTGATAGTTTGCGAACGGTGTTGTTGGGCGTAGGGAAGCCCATATGTCTTGCGATATTTAAGGCTGTATTGACATGGATAGGGCAATAGTATTGCTGTTTAGCCCATACAAGCGTATGTGTCGCTGGTAATTCACAGCCTTTTTGGTCGCATTTTTTAGTTTTTGGCTCATCGTGATTGGTCATTGTTTTCTCCTAGTTGATTTGGTTTAAGTTTAAGATGGTGGACAACGCAGGCATTGTCCCTACGGGTTATTTGTGTTTCTTGAGTTCGGCGTGGGTTTCGGCGATTTCGGCTTTGAGATTTTCGATTGCTTCAAGGGCTTCGGCTTCGGTGTCGTAGATGAGACTTTCATTGTAGATGTGTTGGCTATCGACCCAGATGTAGCCGATGAAGCCAAGCGCATTGGTTCGCTTGATATAAAAGCGTGGGATTGGGGTGTGGTTGATTTGGTGAAGCTGAGAGATGTTTTCGAGGGTTTCGGTAAAGATGAGGATTGAGTCATATAAGATTGTGAAGTTTTTTTGTTTTTGACAGGCGATAGCGATGTAGCAAAGGCGCATGTAAAGATTAGGGATTAGCTCACGGGTGGCTTTGATACGAGTTTGGATTGTGTGGGTGATATGGAGTTTGTTCATGCCGTCCAGTAGTGCCTGCTCGTATCCGTCGTGCATGGTATCGGGTGTGAATAGGACGTTTTTATCTGCCATTGTGATTTTCCTTTATAGATTAGCGAATAAGGGTAATTTGTTGAGTGCGTTCGCGGAGGGATTTATCCAAAGGCACTCGGTTGATTTATGATTACCATTGGTGCGTGCTGGTTTTTCGACGAATGCCCAATCGGCATAGAGTTGTTGATAGAGTGGATGGTCGTAGCCTGATAGGATAACCATGCCCTTAACTTGCTGAAGGAGCTTTCCTAGTACGATGTGTTCAATATCGGTCATTTCAAAAGCATAGTATTCTTCGTTGGAGTGCCGGGTATCAAACATGTAGGGAGGGTCGATGTAGAACAATGTTTCAGGCCCATCGAATCGCCTAATGACATCGAGGGCATCATCATTTTCTAGTTGGGCATCTTTGAGCCGATTAGCAGCTGCCCAAAGCATCGTCACATCATTCCATTCTTGGGTGACTGTTTTTCCACGCCGATTATTCTTCATGTAGCGCCAGCCTGATTTCCATTTACCTTCACCTGAATCAAAGCTCATACGAGAACGGATATAAAAATCGCGTGCTATCTCTAGTTTGGACGCGTCCGCCCTGGTGTTATGGGCATTTTCCCAAACTTGCCGACTGTAAGGTGTGAGTTGTATCCAGTTGATGAGTTCTTCAGGGGATTGGTGTAAGACCTCAAAAAAAGTGATCACATTTGAGTTAAGGTCATTGAGTGTTTCGATTGGTGAGGGGGACTTTTGGAAGAATATGGATGCCCCACCACAGAAGGGTTCGGGGAATTTGTGGGATGTGACCAGGCGTTGGGCATCCCTTGAAGCATTTCTAACCAGCGTGGGTTGATTACGCCTGATGCTTTTCCTGAGACCGTTTCCTCGACGACGATGACCTGTTGTGAGGTTCGCATTTGGCTTCTGAATTTGTTGTCTTGGCAGATGTGTCCCGATTTGCGCCGAATGTATTTCTGGATGCTTCGTACCCGTGTATCGCTGGCTGTTGGCGTAACCCACATAAAACCATCGTGTTCGGTATTGGGGACTGCCAAAGGCGTAAGCTGGAATAGTGAGCCACATTCCGTCATACCCCAATTGGGCAAGCTGTGCTGTAATGGTTTTGCCTCCCCTATGAACGATTGCTGGAACGTTCTCCAGCACAATGCCGATTGGTCTAGTTGTGCTAATAATGTTGTAGAGGTTGTACCAGAGGGCAGATTCGCCACTTGCGAGACCTCTTTTATGACCAGCATTGCTAATTTCTGTACAGGGGAAGCCTCCATAGATAATGTCGATATTTTTGAAGTCATCAGGTGATACCTCTTGAATGTCTTTGTGATAGGTGGCGTTGTGCCAGAAGCGACGGTGTTTTTTTAGTAGACCCCGTTTGAAGGGGTCAATTTCGCATAAGTGACGAATATCTAAATCACCGTTGAAGGCAGCTACGGCGGATAAATCCATTGCACCAAAGCCTGAAAAGAAACTAGCTGCTGTAAACATTAGAGTAGGCTTAGTTGTTTGATTGGTTTTGTTTCCTCGATGTAGAATTTTTGTTGCAATACTTGGAGCGGTGGATTTTTTACGGCGCGGTTGAGTGTGCCGTATGAGATGTTATTGCGTTGGGTTGGCTCGATGTAGGGCAAGCCGATAAGCTGGAAGAATGCGCCTTCGGATTCGACGCGCAATTGGGCTAATTTTGCGTAGCCTAGTTTTGAGTCATAGTTTGGGTGGAGGCTATTATAATCCACATGCCATGCTGACCCGCCTGAAAAGCGTACAGATGATTTATGTTTGCTAAGTTTGGTCATGATGAATTGTGTTGATTCGGCAGGACCTGTTCGTAGCCATGTGATGTAGCCATAATTTTCGGGGGTGGCTGTGTAGATTTCGATGTTGAGATTTTTGTAGGTTAGGGAGCGATGTTTGTTGCCCCACTTTGCGCCTTTTTCGATTGTGCTTAATTCCAACAAGTGGTTGATTAGCGCCCAAAATTCGGAGTAAGATTTAGGGATTATCACGAGGTCAATGTCTGTTACGCGTGTGTCACGTCTGCGGATGCTACCGACAATGAGATAGCGATAGATTACGGATGTGAGTTCTAGTAAAAATTCATTGGCGATGGTTTCGGCTATGAGCAGGGGTACGATTTTGTTCATGATGGTTTAGTCCTTAGAACATTTTAAGCTGACGGGGTGGAATATTGGGTGGCAATTCTCCTTTGGGTATGTGTTCGTAGGTGTGAATTGACCAAGTAAAGCCTGCATTTTCAAAACGTTCAGCAACATCTAAGGCATCAGAGCGTGACTCAAAGTTGATGATACGTTGTGTTTTTTTATTTTTGCTGATGATTAGCGTTGCTGGAGCGTTATTCATGCGTGTGTATCCTGCCAAAGTTGCTGGTATTCTTCGTCGGTCAGGGTGTGGGCTGTTTGCCGTGGTAGGGTGTATTCGATTTCATCGGCAAGGCTTATTGTTTGATTGGCATGAAGTTGGCAGTAAGCATATTCGATGTCATCCCATGTTAGCCCGTGTGTGGCTGGTAGTGGGCAATCGGTTTCGTCACAGATGATTAAGTGTTTTTGCATTGGGTTTGCTCCTTTCACCCCCTCTGTTGCTGGCGCAACATCTCCCCCGATTTCGAGGGAGAAAAAGATGAGGTTAATTTATATTCAAGGTATTCGTTTACAGGACGAGATAGGATTCAAGTTCTGCCATTTTGTCACAGATAGCTTTAGTTTCTTCAGGTGCTGAATCCCATACTGTGCCTATTCCGTATTTGGTTTCTAATTCGCTAAATTGTTCGGATAAGGCGACAAGTTCTTTTTCTGTATCTACCCATTGTTGATAAGACATCTCATCAACATCATGGCGATGGCATCTTTGCAAATAACTTTGATAGTTGATGTCTAAGATTTCGATTGAAACCCAGCCAGAAGCGATTAGCATTTGTTCGTATTCTGATGGTTGATAGTAGTTTGTGCTCATAATTCAATCCTTTCGTGATTTCTGAATAAGAAGCGGACGCTATACATAGCGTCCCTACAGATATTTTTTTAGAATGGGATGTCGTCTAGGGAGTTGACGATTTTTAGAACGATGTTGCGTAGGGCAATTGTGTCGGTCATGGCGTTGTGTGCGCCTTCCATGTCTTTGATACCCATGATTTGCTCGTAGGCATCTGTGAGGGATTGCCATTTGTATTCACCAGCTTTGTATTTGCTGGGTTCGCCGATGTATTTGGCGATGATTGGCATGAGGTTGATATGCTCACTTGGTACGATTTGGGGTAGGTTGTGCATGGCACAGACTTGATTGAGTGTTTTTAGGTCGTAGTCGCCATAGGTGGCGAATGGCTTATTTTGGATGGCTTCGCGGATTGTTGCGTAGACTTCAGGGAATGTTTTGGCGTTGGTAAGTGACTCAGGTTTAATGCCGTTAATGTCTGATGCGGATTTGCCTTTTTTGCCAACACGCAATAGCTTTTGTGGATCATTGGGTTTGACTAGGAAATCTTGCATGTCATCATTGGGGAGCATCAATCCGACTTGGACGATTTCATCATCATCAGCTATGCCAGTGGTTTCAAAGTCGCCATAGACCCATTTTTGATGACCTTTGAGACTTTCGAAAACTTGGGCTTTGCGTTGGGCGGAAGCGGATATGTCGGGTAGTGTGAAGACCCCTCCAGCTAGAACTTTGACGGGCTTCCAGAAATCACCATCGGGAATTGTGTAGCAGGTGATGCTCACGTTTTCGGTGACATCGCCTAGGTTCATTTTCTCTAGGTCTGGGTAATGCTCAATCCAGAGGTCTTTATTGCTTTGGCGGATGTAGAGTTGCTTAGATTCGCCTTCTACGTCGCAGTACCATGTTGGGTTGCCTGAATTTGAGGCTTTGTGCTCAATGCCGATGATCGTGCGCTTTGTCCATGAAGGGTCGATGAAGTCGGCGGATTGTGGGGGTGTTTCGTCGGAGTCGTCGAAGGTGGCTATGCAGAGTGATGTGAGGTAGTCAAAGATTTTTTTGGCGTGCTTAGATTCGATTGTCATATCAGGATAAGCAAGTAATTCAATATCTAAAGTTTGTTCATCATCTGATAATTTAGCGACTATGAAATCATGCAGATTGATGATTCGATTGTCGATTTTGATTAGGTGATTGGGTTTCATTTTGTGTTGTCTCCTAGAGATTTAATTTGATTAAGATTTTCGGACGGTATACATACCGTCCCTACGGGGTTAATTGGTTGCAAGGTCTGCCCAAGTTAGATTGGCGAATTGATTATTGGACTCTGTGTTGGGCATGGCACGCCGTTCCCCTACGGATTGTTGTTGCACAAAGTCTTCAAAATTCAGTTTAGGGTCATGGGCAAGGGCGCGTTTAAATTCGTCTTTGATGTTTTGGGCGTAGTTTTTGAGCGTGCCTGCGAGGTATTTGGGCATTGTTTGCCGTAATTCGCCTGAGTCACGTTTTGCTTCAGCTTGGGCGATTAGGTTTGAGAGGGTGGTGTCTGGTATCCATGTGTAAGACTTTGCGATATTGCGCCATATGCCAGCTTTGACGAGTAAGTCTTCACCCCTCCCTAGTGCGCTATCTCCTAATGCGTTCGCTTCGCTCCCGAGTCGCAGGCTCTCTGATGGAGAGGGACTTGCATTTTCGTCGGTGGGTTTTTCAAAAGATAAATCATCTTTTGAATTTAATTCTTCTAAATTAACAACAACAGCATGTAGTGTTGTTTGGTTAGTTTCTTTATCTTTAGATAAAGAAACGTTGTTCGGTATTGTTGTTAATGATTTTGAAGCCTTGAGGGAAGATGGTTTAAAATCGGGTTTTAAAGTCTTTGGGGGTGATGGTTTAAAATCGGGTTTTGAAGTTACACGGTCAAAGAGGAAACCGCGTAAGTATATTGTGCTGCGCCCGTAGACTTTGGCGATTGCATCGAGGAGGGCTTCACCGTCTAGCTTGTAGTGCATTACTTTTGTGCGTGCTAGATTGTGTTTTGATTTACAGGTGATTATGGGGGCAAGTTTATCTCTTAGCTTGCGGAGCTTATATTTTGATAAACCGATGTCGCCAAGCCATTCGTCGTCGGTGCGATAGAGTTCGTATAAATTGACTTTGCGCTGTGACTTGGCTTTGACATTTTCCAGATTAGCTAACCAGTAGAGTGTCTTTTCGGCAAGCATGGCTAGTTGGTATTGGTGAGCTTCCTCTTCTTCATCAGCAAAGATGGCAAGAAAAAGCCCGGTAAGACTGTTGATGGTTGAGCCGCCGATTGTTTGCATGGTGTCGATGAGGCTAATTAGTCTGCTACGGAATTGGCTAGGTTTTTGGGGCAATGTGTAGCTTGGGAATTGATAGTTTAAGTTGGCGGCTGTGACCATGATTTTTAGGCTTTCTGTAGGATTAGAGGCGCTACTCGGTAGTGTAGCTTGGCGTGTAAGTAAATGCGTAAGCGGACGGTTCTATCTGATAAATCGGATTGGGGTGATAGACCGCAGGTTTCGGGTGTAAGGTCTACTAATTGGCTGGGGTCGAATGAGAGTTGAACGAATTTACCTTCGTGCTTTTGGTATTCGACCATTGTTAGGCGATTGGGTGATTGCTGAATGAGGATTTTCTTATCATCCACATTGATTTTTAGCTCGCGGATTTTAGTCGGCATTGTCTTCACCTGCTTCTTTGATAGCAGCTGCTTCAACGTTGTTTAAGATGTCATGAACGTGGTGCTTGGTTTGGTCAAGCATGAGACAAATTGCATCGTAGTAGGATTGGAAGACGGTTTCGATTGTGCCGTTCTTAGCGAGTTCTAAGAGGGCTTCTGTCGGCATGTCACCTAGTTCACGGATTGCGTTGCCAGCTTCGGGCATTTTTAGAACCTGGGACAGTGCGTAAAGAGGCATTAAGGTGTCGTCAAATTCGGCAAAGATGAATTGGTCTTGGATGGGTTCTTGTTCAGACCCCTCCCCAACCCTCCCCAATGCGTTCGCTTCGCTCTCTGATGGAGAGGGAGCAACTGCTACAGGGGGGGTATCGCTGGCAGGGTGGAGCAGGGTTAGGTCGGCTGGCTTATGGTCTGTGCTGTAATTGCCGAAGCTGACTAAGACATAGTTGCCTGATGTGCTTACAACTTGTCCAGTGTGTCCTGTGCGTGTGCGGACTTTATCGCCTGTTTGGAAGACAACCCCTTCCGACGCTGACGCGTCACCTTCCCCGACTTCAGGGAAGGAATTTTCTATCCCTACGGGTTTATCTGCTGGGACGATTTCGCGGATTTGGTTGAAGTGAACGTTTCGGCGTACCCCATTGCTGTTGATGCAGGCATAAAGTTTACTGCCTCCCATCGGTGGGTTTTCGATTGTCCATACCATGAAGTCTTGTTTGTCGATGATTTTTGTACCGACATTGAGCATGAAGGGTTTGATACCGGGTGTTGGTGATTCGGGTATGAAGCCTGTTTTAGCTGGTGGGGTGATGGTTGGGCGTTGTAATGTAACCCCCTGATTAGACCCCTGCCCTGCTGTGTCGGTTGCTCGTGAAAAGCGGGATGATACAGGGGTAGAATTGGTGTTTTGGGCGTTGTTGTCTTCATTGGAGAGTCTAACGGGCGTTAGACTCTCTTCTGGTTTGTTCAACTCTTGTAAGTGGGTGCGAATACCATATTCTGTCCAGTTTTCTTCGTCAGCAAGCATCCAGACATCAGCAGGTATATTAAGTAAGCGCCGATATTGTGTAACCCGGGTTACTGATTTAAGCCCTGTTGCGTCGATAATGCGTTGGGCAAATTCTGCTTTAATCGGATAAACATGCCCACTTTTCACTTGGGCGTAGAAGGGTTGATTGTTATCACCGACTACAAGCTGGTGAAAGGGTTGAAAGTCTGCCCCGTCAGTGTCTTTGTATAAATCCATCAGAAGCAAGGCAAGTTGTCGGGCTGTGCCGATGGCATTGAGTGGGCGACGTGCGCCATTTTCTACTGCTTGTTTCCAGACATCGGGTTTTTCCTCAAAGGCAGAGATTTGGCTGTATTCGCCTGAAAAGAACATATTGAGCAAACAAAAGGCTAAGAAGCGCGTTTCGCCTGCAATGATTTTTCGTGGTGACCCGATTGTACTGATTGTGATTGGACTGAGTAATCCGTCTTTATGGATTGAGGCTGCCAACGAGACCACATTTAAGTAGTCTTCGGTAATGGCTGGCATTTCTTTTTCTTTTTCATCTTCCTTGAGGTCTTTGATGGTGTTGACCCCTTCCAAAATTTTCTTGGTGGGGATGGCATCATAGTGTTCTTCAGCGAGTTTTTGCCAGTGCATTAGTAGCACACTGATTGTTTCAGGTTTGCCGTTCCATTTGGATTTGGCTTGGCGTGGGATTTGGTTGCGTGGTTGGGCTGGGTCGAGGGTGATGTCGAGGATATTGAAGGGTTCGGCGATTTTACGTGCTGATTCGGGAATGTTTAATGCCCCATATCCTGCTTGGTCTACTTCGTTAATATCGAGTACAGGCAGGTTTGTTGGTTCGGTGTTGCTAATTGTACTTTTGAGTTTGTTACGCTTGGTCATTTTGGGTGAACTCCTCTATGTAATCAATTACATCCCAAACTTCTTGGGTTGCTTTGTGTTTGAGGTCGTATGTGAATAATGTTTGTTTGGTCATGCTGGCTTCGTTCCAGACGGCACGTTCCACCAGGGGGGTTAAGACTTTGTTCGGAAAATCACCCTCAAATTTTTCGAGGAAGATTTGTTGCGCGATTACCTGTTGACGATAGCAGGTGGGAACGATGCCGATTAGTTGGGCTTCGTGCTTGCCCTTTGCCACACGGAAAGGCTGGAATTGCCCCATGTGAAGTTGGCTTTGGACGATACCATCGTAGGATAGTTCGTCGCATCCTGCTGGGAGAATGAAGTAATCAGTTGCCATGTAGATTTGTGCATGGAAAAGACTTGGGGTTGGGGATGTGTCGATGACGACGTAATCAATTGCCCCCTTCATGAGATTGTGCAATTCGGTTAGGCGTTTATCGAGTGCGAATACATCGCCTGTATTGGATGGTATGCCCCGTGTTTCGATATTTGAGGGTACAAGCCATACACTTCCTTCGGGATTAGCTTGTTCTGTCCATGTTGATGTTTTTGGAATACGGATAATTTGTCGCCATTCGGCAATTTTGACCACAAGGTCATAGATACCTGATTCTTTTGGTAAACCGTATAGCAGGGTTGCGTGTGCTTGGGCATCGCAGTCGATTAGGACGACTTTGTAGCCTTTGCGTGCTAATCCGCCTGCGACGTGGGTTGATAGGCTTGTTTTGCCGACACCCCCCTTTTCATTGAGCAGGGTAATAACTTGCATAAAATTCGTTCCTTTCTTGTCTGTTGGTTTGTAACGATTGATTTATACTTGATTCATCCAAAGAGAAAGGAGCAAAGAAAATGTCTCAATTGGATGAAGGAGCAATGCGGTTAGAGGAAGCTATTGAAGCGTTCTTGTCGCAGTACAAGTTCTAGGTTCGACTCCTAGATCCTCAGTTGGAATTACGGGAAGATGATAATTTGGGGGTCTTAGGTTTGACTCCCA